>JBJOHC010000057.1:0-22124 GCA_046047955.1 Planctomycetota bacterium | reverse complement strand
CTCCCCGAACTGGACTCGAACCAGTGACATGCGAGTTAACAGCTCGCCGCTCTACCAACTGAGCTATCGGGGAAGGGATGAGGACGGAAAGGATACCGTCCCGCCCCCCATCGTCAAGTCGGCCGAGGGACTTGAGTCCACGCTTGGCGGAATGCTCCCGCGACCGCCCCGCGGGGCGGAACGAACGGCATCCTCACGAAGCGGGAGTTGCACCGGGGGGCTCGCACCGTAGGCTGCGCCCCATGCCCCACGCTCCCATCGACCGCCGCTCCTTCGCCGCACTGACCGGACTCGCCGCCTTCGGTGGTGCGCTCGGGCTTCCCGACGCGACCGCACACGCGGCACCCGCGCGTCGGACGCCGCGCCCCGCGGGACGCGCGCTGCGGATGGCGCACTTCACCGACCTCCACATCACGCCCGACCGCGCGAGCGAGGCCGGCATGAAGCAGGCCTTCGCGACCGCGTCCGACGCGGGCGTCGAGTTCATCCTCACGGGCGGCGACCTCATCATGGACTCGTTCGCGACGCCGACCGCGCAGGTCGACCGCGAATGGACGCTCCTCCACTCGATCTTCCGCGAGCACTGCCGCGTGCCCGTCGAGCACTGCCTCGGAAACCACGACATCGTCGGCTGGTGCAAGTCGAAGTCGCAGACGACTGGCGACGAGCCCGACTGGGGCTACGCCCGCGCGAAGCGCGAGCTGGGACTCTCGGAGCGCTGGCGCAGCTTCGACCGCAACGGCTGGCACTTCATCGTCCTCTCCTCGGTCGAGCCCGACCCCGCCGACGAGTGCGGCTATGTCGCGCGCCTCGTGCCCGAACAGCTCGCGTGGCTCGAGGCGGACCTCGCCGCGAATCCGCGGCCGACCGTCGTCGTCTCGCACATCCCGATCGTCTCGGTCACCGCGATGATGCGGGGCAGGACCCTCGCGAAGGGCGAGAAGTCGGAGATCGACGGCGGCCTCCTCCACCTCGACTCGATCGCGGTCCACTCGCTCTTCCGGAAGTCGGGGCAGGTGAAGCTCGTCCTCTCGGGCCACATGCATCTCGTCGACCGCTGCGAGGCCGACGGCGTCACCTACGCCTGCAGCGGCGCCGTCTGCGGCGGCTGGTGGAAGCAGAACCCGACCTACTGCGATCCGAGCTACGGACTCATCGACCTCATGGACGACGGCAGCTTCACCTACGAGGTGCGCCCGACCGGCTGGAAGAACGCGTGAGTCGAAGAGCGCCTGAATCGCAGAACGCCTGAATCGCGGAACACCCAATTCGAGGCGCCGCGCGCCTCACCCGATCCGCGCGACGCCGCCCATGTAGGGTCGCAGCGCCTCGGGCACGAGCACCGATCCGTCCTCCTGCTGGTGCATCTCGAGCAGCGGAATCAGGATGCGCGGGCTCGCCGCGACGGTGTTGTTGAGCGCGTACGCGAAGCGCAGGCGTCCCTCCTCGTCGCGATAGCGGAGGTTGAGGCGACGGCACTGGAAGTCGCCGAGGCGGCTCGCCGAGTGCGTCTCGCCGAACTCGCCCGCGGGCGCGCCGTCGGGGCCCGCGTCGCCGCGGCCGGGCATCCAGCTCTCGATGTCGATCATGTCCTCGTTCTTCACGCCGAGGTCGCCCGTGCAGCACTGGAGCAGCCGGTACGCGAGCCCGAGCGACTGGAGGATCATCTCGACCGACTCGATCATCTGCGCGTGCCACGCGCGGCTCTCCGCCTCGTCGGCGCGGCACACGACCACCTGCTCGACCTTGTCGAACTGGTGGATCCGGTAGAAGCCGGCGGTGTCCTTGCCCGCGGCGCCCGCCTCGCGGCGGAAGCAGGTCGAAACGGTGCAGTACTTGAGCGGCAGCTCCTCGAGCGGCAGGATCTCCTCGGCATGGAGGCCCATGAGGCCCACTTCGCCCGTCCCCGTCAGGTAGAGGTCGTGCCCCGAGCCGCGCTTCGACTCCTCGATGTGGTACGCCTGCTCGCGCCCCGCGGGGAAGAAGCCCGTCCCCGTCATGCACTCCTCCTTCACGATCACCGGGACGCCCATCGGCGTGAAGCCGCGGCGGTCGGCCATGAAGTCGGTCGCGTAGCGGAGGATCGCCTGGTGAAGCCGCATGCCGAGTCCGCGCAGCGCGTAGTGGCGCGTGCCCGACATCTTGACGCCCCGCTCGAAGTCGGCGAGGCCGTGCATCTTCACGAGCTCGAGGTGCGTCCGCGGCCGGAAGCCGCGGTTCTCGGCGAAGCTCTTCGCGAAGTCCCAGCCCGCGGGCGCCCAGCGGCGGATCTCCACATTGTCGTCGCTGCCCTTGCCGCGCGGCACGTCGGCGGCGGGGGGCTGCGGCACCTGCAGCCAGAGCGCCTTCCACTCGGGCTCGATCGCCGCGAGGTGACGCTCCTCCTCGGCGACGAGCGCCTTCAGTTCGGCGGGCTTCGCCTCGAGCGCCGCGATCTCCATCTGGAGCCGGTCCTTCTCGTCGCCCGCCGCACCCTTGAGCTGCCCCTTCAGCCTGCCGATCTGCGGCCCGATCTCCTTCGAGAGCCGGTTCTGCTCGGCGCGCGCCGTCTCCTGGCGCGTGAGGATCGCGCGGCGCGCCTCGTCGAGCGCGAGCAGCCGGTCGATGTCGACCTCCATGCACTTCGCCTCGACGGCGTCGCGGTAGCGGTTCGGGTTCTCGCGCAGGTCCTTGAGGTCGATCATGGGTGGGGTCCGAAAGGGCGGAGAATACCGATATCGGCCCGCGCGGCGGGTGGGCTGAAGGCGGCGCCGGGATGTCGTCGGGAGGCGTCAGGGCCCGCGGTCGCGGTAGGAGGGGGGCGCCGCCCAGCGCATCTTCGCGCGCAGCGCATCCCAGTAGCGGTTCGACGGATTCGCGACGAAGAGCGCGTCGCGCTCGTGGCGGCGCACGCGCACGGTGTCCCCCTCGTCGAGCGGGATCGTCCGATGGCCGTCGAGCACCACGCAGGTGCCGTCGTTCGTCCGCCCCATCCGCACCGACACGGGATCCCCCGCGGGAACGACGACCGGCCGGAACGCGAGGCTGTGCGCGCAGATCGGCGTCACGACGACGCCCGCGACGTCGGGGTGGACGATCGGCCCGCCCGCGCTCGCGCTGTAGGCGGTCGAGCCGGTCGGCGTCGCGACGATCACGCCGTCTCCCGTCAGCCCGACACCCTCCTCGTCGTCGTCGACCGAGAGCGCCATCTCGATCATCCGGTGCGGTGCGCCCGCGGCGATGACCGCATCGTTGATCGCGAGCCCGCGGCCCTTCAGGGCGCCGTCGCGCGCGACGACCTCGACCGACAGCATGAGCCTGCGGCGGATCGGCCGATCGGGCGAGAAGACGAGCGCGGCATGGCGCTCGAGGTCGGCGGCGTCGAACTCGGCGAGGAAGCCGAGCCGCCCCGCGTTCACGCCGACGATCGGCCGCTCGAAGTCGACGAGCCGCCGCGCCTCGCCGATGAGCGTCCCGTCGCCGCCGACGACGACCGCGAGGTCGAAGTCCGTGCCCGCGTCGAGCGGCTCCGCGCCCGCCGCGATCTCGACGACCTCCGCGTGCGCGGCGACGGTCGCCCGCAGCGCCTCGGCGGTGCGGACGGCCTCGGGCTTCGCGTGATGGGCGATGAGCAGTGCGCGCGTCATGCGGGCGGTCTCCGCGGAAAGCCTAACGGACGGATCTTCGCGAGGCGAGGGCCCCGCGTCGGGACCGCTCAGCTCACGAGCCCCTTCGTGAGCCGCATGAACGCCGTCTCGAGCGAGATCTCCTCGGGCTGGAGCCGCGCGAGGCGGAAACCCTGCGCGAGAAGCCGCGCCGCGAGCTCGCTCGCCGCGACGGGCGCGTTCGGCTCGAGCTGCACGTCGAGCCGCCGCCCGCCCTCCTCGAGCATCAGGTCGACCTTCGCGACCCCGGGCACCGCGCGCAGGAGCGCCGCCGCCTCCTCGTCGCGCGATTCGACCGCGATCTGGACGACCTTCCCGACCTTCGCCCGCCGCATGAGCTCGCTCACCGAACCCGCGTAGACGAGCTTGCCCTGCTCGATCACGCCGACGGCGTTGCAGAGGTCCGCGAGCTCGTACAGGATGTGCGACGAGATCAGGATCGTCTTCCCGATCCGCCGCAGCTCCTTGAGGAGCTCGCGCATCTCGATGCGCGCCCGCGGGTCGAGGCCCGAACTCGGCTCGTCCATCAGGAGCACCTTCGGATCGTGGATGAGGACGCGCGCCACCGCGAGCCGCTGCTGCATGCCGCGCGAGAGCCCGTTCACCTCGCTGTCGGTCTTGTGCGTGAGATCGGTGAGCGCGAGCACCTCGGCGATCGTCTTCGCGCGCCGCCCCGCGGGCACCTGGTAGCACGCCGCGAAGAACTCGAGGTACTCCGCGACCGTCATGTCCTGGTACGCGCCCATGAAGTCGGGCACGTAGCCGATGAGCGGCCGGATCAGATGGTTCTGGTAGCCGACGACCTTGCCGTCGATGCGCGCCTCGCCCCAGGTCGGCTTGAGAAGCGTCGCGAGGATCTTGATCGTCGTCGTCTTCCCCGCGCCGTTGGGCCCGATGAAGCCGAAGCAGGTGCCCTCGTCGATCGTGAGGTTGAGGTTGTCGAGCGCGACGAAATCGCCGTACTTCTTCGTGAGGTTGACGGTCTCGATCATCGGCATGTCGTTTCACCCGGCGTCGGGCGCCTCCTCGCTGTCGGCTTCATCGCCGCTGGAACCGTCCGCCCCCTCCGGGGCCGTGCCGCCCACCGTCCCGTCGGAACCCGGCTTGTCCGGCACCGTCCACTGCGCATCCGCCGGCAGCGGCAGCACCCACCGCACGAGGATCGTCCCCTCCGACGCGACCTCGCTCCCATCGAGCGTGACGGGGAACGGAAGGCTCGCCGCGTCGAGCGTGCCCATCACGATGAGGCACGGCTCCGTCCACCAGTCCGACAGGTCGAGGTCGCGCGCATCGACGCGCCGCACGCGGAAGACCTCGGGATCGGACGGCGGGTTCTGCAGGTACGCGGGCGGCTCCAGCATCCCGTGGAACGAGAGCATCTCGAGCGCGCGCCGCGGATCGACGCGGCTCTCGACGAAGCCCGCGAACTGCGACGCCTCGCGGTAGAGGTTCGCGTAGTAGCGGTCGCGCATCGCCTGGCTGAGCGCGGCGCGGTTCGCGACGGGCTGGACGGGCAGCGCCTTGCCGAGGTCAAGCGGCGCGCCGGGCGCCCACGAGGCGAGGCTCGTCATCTGCCCGCGGTTCGGGAGTTGCCCAGGGAACCGGCGGACGGGCGGCTTGCCGCGCTCCTGGAGCAGCGACTGCGCGGGATTGCGCACCGGCCAGATGTGGACGAGGAGGACGTTGCGCAATTCGCCCGGCAACCCGTGCACGAGCGTGCCCGACACCGAGATCGTCGCGGGGGTGCGCGTTCCGTCGACGCGGACGCTGACGGGGCGCTCCTCGGAGGGGAAGCGTCCCCACGAGAGGTCGACCGCTCCGAGCCAGTCGGCCTCGAAGTCGATCGAGGTCGCGCGCGCGGGCACGGAGAGCGTGCCCGCCGCGTCGACGGGCATGCGGTAGCGCTCGACGCCGGGGTAGCCCTGCGGCGCGCTGCCGACGCCGCGCCACGAGCGGAGGCGGTTGCGGAGCTCCTTCGGCGCACCGGGATCGAGCGCGACCTCGACCTGCCCGTAGCTCGGCGCGTAGATCGAGAACCATCCGTTCGCGCGGCGCCACTCGGGCTCGGTGAGCGTGCGGTCGGCCTTGGGCCGCTCGATCGCATCGAGAACGAGAAGGTGACGGATGCGCGCGTTGCTCGCGGCGAGCGGCCTCGCGACCGCGAGGATCACCGCCGAGAACGCCGCCGCGACCACCACGTAGGCGACCCACGCCCAGCGCTCGCGCTTCATCGCCTTGAGGACCGCGAACCCGAGCGGTCCCGCGAGCAGCCAGTAGAGACCGAACACCGCGAACGCCGCGAGCACGCCCAGCGCCGCCTCGCCCGAGAGGCCGATCTGCGGCGCGATCATCTCGCCCTCGCCGAGTTCGGTCGAGTAGCCGCGCGCCGCGGTCAGACGACCCGCGTCCGAGAGCGCCTGGTATTCGGCACCGCTCGGCGTATCCGCGCGGCGCCCGAGCAGGCGATTCCAGAACGCGTCGCCCTGCGGCAGCGTCGGCGTCTGCAGGCCGCGGGCGGCGATCTCCTCGAGATCGATCCCGACGACCGCGATGTGTCCGAACCCGTAGGCGCGGCGGATGGCGACGACGCGCCCGTCGATCGAATCCGCGGGAATCGGCGCGAGTCCGACCCCCACGCGCCGCGCGGGCATCGAGAGAAACGGCCGCCAGCCGCGATCGAGCCCCGACGGATCGAAGACGCTCAGTCGCGTCTTCGCCTTCGGGTCGCGCAGCGACGCGTCGAGCGAGAGCAGCGGAAGGATGTCCGCGACCGCGACATCCTCGATCCGTTCGGGCGCCTGCGATGGAAGGATCGCGCTGAACGCATGCCGATCGGCGACGCCGACCGACCAGGGATCACCCGCCGCGGGCAGCGCGATCACCAGATTTCCGCCGCGTTCCACCCATTGGCGCAAGGCGCGTCCCGCCTCCTCGCTCAGCCGCGACGGCGCGATCGATCCGTTCGCCCAGACGACCGTGTCGAAGGTCTCGTATCCCTCCCAGCGATCGGGAAACGACTCGATGTCGCGCAGGTTGCCGAGCACCGTCGTCACGTTCATCGAGGGAATGTCGCCCCCCGACGAGACCTGCGAGAAGATGTCGAGCCCCGCCGCGCGCGGCCCGACGACGAGGATCGCGTCCTCCGCGCTGCCGAGCACCTTCGGCGGATTCTCCGCGATGGTCGGCGCGAGGCGCACGGTTCCGAGGTCGCGCACGCGCGCGCCGCCCTCGAGTTCGTAGAGCCGCAGATCGACGAGGATGCCGCCGAGCGCCCCCTGGTCGAGCGGCGGCAGGTCGCCGTAGATCCAGCGCCGCTGCGCCTGTCCCGGGTTGAGAACGACCGTCCGGGCGTGCTCGACGATGTCGAGATCGGCGTTCGGCAGTTCGAGCGCGAGCTCGACCTCGGCCACGCGGTCGAGGTTGCTTCGAAGCTCGAGCTGGAGCGACACCACGCCGCCGCCGCGCAGGACATCGCCCGTCCCGAAGCGGAGGAGCTTCACCTCGATGTCCGCTCCGCGCGCGCCCGCGGCCGCCACGAACGCCACCACGGCGACGACGAGGGCGAGGAGGTGCCGGGGTGCCGTCATGGGGGCGGCAGTGTATCCAACGGTGGCGTCGCGGCCCCCGGCGACCGCCCCGTCCCGCGCACCCGGGGCCGATCGCGCGGAACCCGCGCGGCCTCCCTCAACACGCTCGGCCCGAGCGCCGATCTCCGACGCATGACCTCCGCTCCCGATGCCGTCGTGATCGTCGCCGTCCTCGCCGCGGCCTTCCTCGTGGGAGCGTTCGCATTCGGGATCGCGGCCGCGCGCATCGACGACGCCCACCGCCTCGCGACGCTCCTCCGCGAGACCCGCCGCCTGCGGCTCGCGCGCGTCGGTCTCGCGCCTTCGCCGCGCGCACCGCGCCGCCGATTCTGAGGCGGCCGCACGCAACGGTCCGTCGGCGCGCCCGTCAGGCCGCCCATCGCACCGCCCATCGCACCGCTCATCGCGCCACCGTCGAGCGACGGCGCGCGCGCCGCTGGCGCACGCGCCGCGCGCTCAGCGCGAGAGCCTCGCGAACTCGCCGAGCATCGTCGCGTGACTCGCGATCGCGTTCCGGTAGCAGACGAGTTCGAACTTCTCGTTGGGCGAGTGGACGCAGTCGTCGTCGAGTCCGAAGCCGACGAGGAGCGCGTCCATCCCGAGGATCCGCCCGATCGAGCCGACCGCGGGGATGCTGCCGCCCGTTCCGATGAGAAGCGGCTTCCGCCCGAAGACGCTCGCGAGGCCCGCCTCGGCCGCCGCGAGGAACCGCGACGACTCGCTGACCTCGATCGCCGCGTTCGCGCCGTGCCGCTCGAACTCCGCGCGGCACCCCGCGGGCAACCGCTCGCGCACGAACGCCTCGAAGCTCGCGGCGATCCGCTCGGGATCCTGCCGCGACACCAGTCGGAAGCTCACCTTCGCCGTCGCATGCGCGGCGATCACGGTCTTCGCGCCCTTGCCCTCGTAGCCGCCCGAGATGCCGTTCACATCGCAGGTCGGCCGCGACCAGGTGCGCTCGAGCGTCGTGCGTCCGCGCTCGCCGAACCCCTCGGTCAGCCCGATGTCGCCGAGGAACTCCCGCTCGTCGAAGCCGAGCGATTCCCACTGCGCCTTCGTCGCGGGCGCGGGCTCGCCGACGCCGTCGTAGAACCCGGGCAGCGTGATCCGCCCGTCGGCGTCGTGAAGATCGGCGAGGATCCGCGCGAGCGCGTTGATCGGGTTCGGCACCGCGCCGCCGTACATGCCGCTGTGCAGGTCGCGCGACGGACCGTGCACCTTCACCTCCATGTAGACGAGCCCGCGCAGCCGGGTCGTGATCGCGGGCGTCGCGACATCCCACATGCCCGTGTCGCTCACGACGCAGACATCGGCCGCGAGCCGCGCCTTCGCCGACTCCATGAACGGATCGAGGCTCGCGCTGCCCGACTCCTCCTCGCCCTCGATCATCAGCGTGACGGGGCAGGGCGGTCCCCCCGCGAGCGCGTGCCAGGCGCGCAGCGCCTCGACGATCCCCATCACCTGTCCCTTGTCGTCGACCGCGCCGCGCGCGACGATCCGCTTCCCGCGCGGCCCCTCGACGATCGACGGCTCGAACGGCGGGCTCGTCCAGAGCTCGACGGGATCGGCCGGCTGCACGTCGTAGTGGCCGTAGTAGAGGATGCGCGGGCGCGATGCCGCCTCGGGACCGTTGCCGGCATGGTGCGCGACGACCATCGGATGACCCGCGGTCGCGCACGCCTCCGCCTCGAACCCGAGTCCGCGCAGTTCCGCGACGAGCCACTCGGCGCAGCGCCGCACCTCGCCCGCGTACGCCGGATCGGTGCTCACGCTCGGGATGCGGAGGAAGTCCGCGAGCCGGGCGGTCGAGGCGTCGAACGCACGGTCGACCTCGGCGAGGAGTGCGGACGGTTCGGGAAGGCTCGGCGCGCTGGTCATGGCGCCAATGTAGCGCGCGGCCGGGCGCGGCTCGGGGAGGCGCGCCGGGCGGTCGAGGGCGCGCTCAGCGCACCGCGACCGCGGCGATCCCGAGAGCGAGCACCGCGAGCCCGACCACCGTCGCCACGAAGAGGAAGACGAGCCACCGCTCGACGAGCCGCCATTCGCCCGCGACGGGCTCGAACGCATGCCGGCGCGCGGCGCGTGCGAGGGACGGCTGCTCGAGGTCGAGCCCCTCCATCTCGGCGTAGCTCTTCGGCGGCCGCTCCGCGAAATCGCACGCGCACTTCGGGCAGTGGGTCTGACCCGGCCGCTCGACGAACCGCCCCGAGTAGCCGCACGCGACGCACTGGCGCCGATGCAGGACGGAGCGGTCGCGCGGACTCGTGAGCATGGTTCGAGGATAGCATCGGGTCTTCGGCTTCCAAACGGAACCGCGCCGATCGAGGGAGGTCCGCACCCGCACGCGCCCGTCGCGCCTCGCGAGGGGAAGGTCCGATTTCATGCGGGCCCCGCGCGACCCATCGCGCCACGCACCCGTGGCCGCGGTTTCCGCCTCCCTCTCCGCCTCCCTCTCCGCCTCCCTCTCCGCTTTTTGACCCCGCGAACCACCGAGCCCGCCCCCCATGCGTCCCGAACAGTGGATCGAACATCTCGAGCGACTCGCAGGACCTGCCACGGGGGAGCTGCCGCCCGACCCGACCCTCGCGTCGGGCACGCGCGGTGAACAGCTCCTCTGGCAGGCCTGTGCCGTCGATCCCTCGCTCGCCGCCGGCGCGGCCGAGTCCGAGCCCGAGCCCGAGTCCGAGTCCGAGTCCGAGTCCGAGTCCGAGGACAGCGTCGACGCCCTCCTCGCCGCGCGCACGGGGCCGCTCCTCGCCCCCGACGCCTACCTCGCGATCGAGGTCTGGGCCGAGTGCGAACTCTCCGCGGTGCACGCGCTCCACCGCCTCACGCGCCTCGCCCGCGGCACGCGCCGCGCCGCCCGCGCGCGCCGCCTCGCCGACGCGATCGCCTGGCATCTCGAGCACACGCAGCCCGACAACTCGACGAACCGCCCGTGGGCGCTCCACGCCTTCCTCCTCGCCGACGACGGCTCGGGCGAGGCCGCGCTCTACGCCGAGACACTTCTTGGAAACATGCGCGCGACCGAGGCCCGCGACGAACCCCTCTCGCGATGGATCCTCGCCGACGCCGCGCGTGAACTGCGGATCGCGGTCGAGGCCTCGGGAGCGGACTGACGCACCGTCGCACGCCGTCGCACACCGTCGCGCGCCGGCCCGCGGCACGCGGCCGTGACAATCCCCACGGGGAATCCGTACGATCCGCCCCATGCAACCAGCGTCCAAACGCCGTGGTGGACCGACCGTGGCCTGGCTCCTCGCGGGAATCACGAGCGCGATGCAGCCCGCGCGGCTTCCGCTCGCCCTCCTCGCGGTCGCACTGCTCGCGGCGCTCGTCTCGGTGGTCGATCGGGCCGATGGCGGGCGCTACGGCGCGCGCGGCCTCGGGGGCGGGGAACTCACCGAATTCGAGGTGCGGCAGCTTCGCCAGCGCGCGCGCAACGCGGTCCTTGGCATCGGCGCCGCCGAAGTCGCGGAACTCGAGTCGGCCGACGGCGGCCGCGATGCCGACGAGATTCCGCTCGCCGCCTTCCGCGACGCCGCCCGTCGCGGTGCGGACGCGGCGAGGGAACGCATCGTCGCGCGCGAACTCGACGCCGAATCGCGCGACGCCGCCCTCGGCGCGGTCCAGTCCTCGCTCGTCTCGGCGATGCGCGCCCTCGACGCCGCCGATCCGAAGGGTGTCGCCAGCGCGTTCGTCGACGACGAGATCCGCGCCGCCCGCGAAGTCGTCACCGGAATCGTCCGACTCGATGCGGATGCCGCGCTCGGCGGCATCGTCGCCATGATCGCCCTCGTTCCAATCGCCGCGATTTCCGCCGCGCCGGTCGCGTTCCCGCTCGGCGCCGTCGTGGCGCTGCCGCTCCTCTCGATCCTCTGGGGCGCGCTCGCGCGGATGGCCGCGATCCATGCGGGCCGCGATGGCCGGCTTTCACCCTTCGAGGGCGCCGCGTTCGCGCGCGCGCGCGCGGTCGGGCTCGCATCGATCCCGCTCCTTCCACTCGCGCTCCTCGCCCTCCTCGCCGCGGTGATCGCCGTCTTCGCGCTCCTCCTCCGCATCCCCGTCGTCGGCGCGGTCGCGGGACTTCTGCTCGTGATTCCGCTCGCGGTCGCCCTTCTCGGCGCGATCCTCGGACTCGTCGCGCTGGTCGCGCTCCCGATCATGCCCGCCGCGCTCGCCGTCGAGGATTGCGATGCCGGCGACGCCATCACGCGGGCCGCCGCGCTCGTCCTCGGGCGCCCGCTCCTCGTCGCGGGTTCGCTGGCGGCATCGGTCGCGGCGCTCGCGCTCGGCGCCGCGATCGTGGGAACCGCCGTCGGCGTCGCCGATGCGTCATTCGCGGCACTCGCCTCCCGGATCGGTGGCGACGTGGGACGCGCGCTCGCCTCGCGCGATCCCGCCGAGATCGCCTCGCTCGGCGGCGCCGCGCGACTCACCGCATCGCTCGCGGGATTCTGGATCTCCGTCCTCTCCGCGCTCCCCGCGGCCTATCTCGTCTCGCTCGCCGCCGATCTCTCGACGCGGCTCTACCTGCTGCTCCGCGCGCGCGCCGACGGCGAACCGCCCGCGACGATCGCAGGTCACGGTCTCGGCTGACGATCGAATCCGGGCGGACGGCGCTCGGCACGCCGAGAGGCGTTCAGGCGAGCACGACCTTCAGCTGCGCGACCGTCTCCTCGAGCTCGCGCACGCGCGCCTCGAGCGCTTCGACCGTCGACTCGAGTGCCGCGATCCGATCGGGCGCGATCGGCGCGAGCACCGCGACGGGCGACTCGGTCGCGGGCCACGCCGCGACGGACCCGATCGGGTGAAGGTCCTCGCAGAAGAGCTGCATCCAGCGCTTCGCGCGGCTCCCGGGAAGCGGGGGAAGCTCGCGGACGAGCGGCGCCTCGCGGCCCGCGAGCGCCGCGAGAACGGCTTCGACCACCTCGATCGACTCGAACGGATGCATGCGGCTCGCACGCGCGCGCAGCTCGCCGACCGTCTGCGGCCCACGGACGAGCAGCTCGCACAGGATCGAGAGCTCCGGCGGACGCAGCTCGAGCGCCTCGCCGAGGACATGGCGGTACTTCTCGACCCGCGCGCCCGTGAAGCTCACGTCGCGCAGGAACCCCTTCGCCCGCAGCCCGTCCACCGCCCGCAGCGTGCGGTCCTCGTCGAACTCGACGACGGGGTCGCGGTTCGAGCGCTGGTTGATCCCCGTCACGAGCGAGTTGAGCGACAGCGGGTACTGCGCGGGCGTCGTGAGGGCCTTCTCGATGAGCGTGCCGAGTGCGCGGCATTCGTCCGGTGCGAGCGTGTTCATGGGAGGACTCCTACCATCGGCACATGGCGGCTTTCGATGGAACGATTCCCGACGCCGCCGAACTCGCGGCCCGCGCGTTCAGCCGCCTTTCGTCCGATCGAGGGCTCCGGCCTGACGACGCGGTCGAGGCGGTCCTCCGATCGGCCCTCGCCGCGGCCGCCGTCCCGCGCAACCGGCTCCCGCGCGCATCCGCCATCCGCCGCCACCTCGACGCCCTCCGCGCCGAGCGTCGCCCCGCGGGCGAGGCCGAGGCCGCCGCCGACGCACTCCTCGACGCCACGCTCGACGCGCTCGCCGCGCTCGAGGCGGTCGTTCTCGCGCGCGATCCCGATGGCGCCGACCGTCCGCCGCCGACCGTGCACGGTCGCGCCGCGACGCGCGAGCTCCGCGAGGGCGATGCCGTCGCGATCCGCGTGACGACCGCGCTTCCGCCGCATGCGCTCGCCGACGCCCTCGCCGCCGCGGGATTCACCGAACTCCGCTGCACGACACGCGACTCGATCCACGGCCGTCTCGACCTCCTCGAGGTCACGCTCGCCACGGGCACGCTGCGCGTCACGCGCGTGCCACCGCGCATGAAGGTCCGCGTCGACCGCGACCTCGCCCATGGACGCCCGCTCGCGCACGCGACCTACGAATCGCTCCTGCGCGTCCTCGGCCCAGACCGCGATTGACCTCGCGCGAGGCGGGTAGGTCGTTACCCGCTTCTCCTGCAACCGCTCAATCGAGGCGAATCCAGACCCGATGTCCGCCGTGCGCGAGGTTTCGCGCCACCCGCACGGGTGCGAACAAGGTGTCGCCGGACCAGGGGTCCTCGGAGGTCTGCATGCTCTCGTGGTTCAAGAACCGCTCGCTCTCGAGCCGGATCGTCACACTCGCCATCCTCTTGGTCTTCGCGACGGTGGCGGTCAACTACATCGTCTTCGTCTCGCGATTCCGCGAGAACGCCGAGCGGGCGATGGTCGAGAAGGCGGCCGCCTTCACCGCCGTCGCCGACGAGGCGAAGAACCACGCGAGCGGACTCTTCCTCGAGGGCGCCATCGCCACCGAGGCGCTGATGGCCGAACTCGAGGCCGACCTCGCGAAGGGCAAGGACTACACCGAGAGCCGCTTCTTCCAGACGATCCCCGTCGTCGTGGGCTGGCGGACGGCCGATCTCGCGGCGGAGAAGGAGGGCATCGACTTCGCGATCGCCGCCTTCGATGCGCGCAACAAGAAGAACGAGCCGGAGCCGGGCAGCTTCCGCGCGAAGCTCCTCGCCGATCTCGAGAAGTCGGTCGCGTCGGGCGGCGCTCCCACCGCGTTCGCGATCAACGAGTCGACGAACACGCTCCACTACATGCGCGCGATCGCGCTCGATGCGAGCTGCATGACCTGTCACGGCGATCCGCGCGGCGAACACGATCCCGACAAGGACGGCAAGGACCCGCTCGGATTCGCGATGGAGGGCTGGAAGGTCGGCGGCACGCACGGCGCCTACGAGGTGGCCATTCCGCTCGCCCCCGTCGACGAGCAGGTCGCGGGCTTCATCACGAGCGGACTCGCGTGGACGGGCCCGATCGTCGTCCTCGGCGCGTTCGGGTTCGCCTTCCTCCTGCGCCTCGCCTTCGGCCGTCCGATGCAGGCGATGATCGACCGGATCCGCGACATCGCCGAGGGTGAGGGCGACCTCACCAAGCGCCTCGACGCGAGCGCGAAGGACGAGCTCGGCTCGATGGCGGGGTGGTTCAACACCTTCGTCGCGAAGCTCGAGTCGATCCTCGCCGAGATCCGCCGAGGCGCGGGCGAGATCGACGCGGGCAGTTCGCAGGTGTCCGCGACCAGCCAGTCGGTCGCCTCGGGCGCGAGCCAGCAGGCCGCGAGCCTCGAGGAGATCAGCGCGAGCCTCGAGGAGATGAGCGCGATGACCGACCGCAACGCCCAGAACGCCGGCGCCGCCGTCAGCCGCTCCGACGACGCGCAGTCCCGCGCCAACGCCTGCCAGGAGCAGATGGTGCGGATGAGCGAGGCGATGGGCGCCATCAAGCAGTCGAGCGATTCGATCGCGAAGGTCCTCAAGGTGATCGACGAGATCGCCTTCCAGACGAACCTCCTGGCGCTCAACGCCGCCGTCGAGGCCGCGCGCGCCGGCGAGGCGGGCAAGGGGTTCGCGGTCGTCGCCGAGGAGGTCCGCAACCTCGCGGGCCGCTCCGCGCAGGCCGCCCGCGAGACGGCCGCGATGATCGAGGAGTCGACGACGCGCGCCGACCGCGCCGTCTCCCTCTGCGGCGATGTGGACGCATCCCTGCGCACGATCGTCGACGGAACGCGCGAGGTGAACGAGCTCCTCGCCCAGATCGCGAGCGCGAGCCGCGAGCAGGCGCAGGGGATCGGCCAGATCAATTCGGGCGTCGCCGAACTCGACAAGGTCACGCAGCAGAACGCGGGCAACTCCGAGGAGCTCGCCGCGGCGAGCGAGCAGACGGCGGCCCAGGTCGCGAGCCTCAAGCAGGTCGTCGGTCAGTTCCGCGTCGGCGATTGAACCGCGCGAGGACGCGGAAAGCGAAGCGGGCGCGGCCATCGGCCGCGCCCGCTGTTCATTGTCGAGATGGAGGCGCGGACCCGGGAGGGCGCCCGCGCGCCGGGCGTTCACGAGAGGCCACCCCTGTTTAGGAGATACCGCCCATTTCAGGAGATACCGCCCATTTCAGGAGATACCACCCTTGAGTTCCTTGCCCGAGCCCCACGCCGCACGCAGGCGACGCAGCGCGGCATCCTCGGGACGATCGGCGGTCGGCGCATCGTCGCGCCCGCGCCCGCCACGCCGCCCGAAGGCCGCGCCGAAACCATCCTCGCCCTTCGAGCGACCGCTCGCGCCGCCCGAAGCCTGCGGCGCGGGCCGCTCGGGCGCCTCGATGAGCGCCTTGATCGAGAGGCTGATGCGCTTCTTGCCGTGATCGATCGAGAGGACCTTGCAGGTCACGACCTCGTCCGCCCGCAGCGCCTTGTCGACGGTGGGGATCCGCTCGTGGCTGATCTCCGAGATGTGGACGAGTCCCTCGATGCCGGGCGCGAGCTCGACGAACGCGCCGAACGCCATGAGCTTGGTGACGCGGCCCGTCACGGTGGAACCCGCCTCGATCGCCTGCATCGCAGCAACGCCCGGATCGGCCACCAGCTGCTTCATGCCGAGGCCGATCTTCGCGGGCGACGCGGAGAGGTCGAGCTTGAGCACCTTCACCGTCACGACATCGCCGACCTTGACCACGTCCGACGCAGCCTTGACGCGGTCGTGCGCGAGATCGGAGATGTGGATGAGCCCGTCGACGCCGCCGATGTCGGCGAAGGCGCCGTAGCTCTGCACGCTGGTGATGGTCGCGGTGCGCGTCTGACCGACCTCGAGGACGGCGAGGAGCTTCTCGCGCTGCTCGGCGCGCTCGGTCGCGATCACGGCCTTGCGGCTCACGACGAGGCGGTTCTTGTCCTTGTTGAGCTCGATGATCTGCACCGGGAACTTCTCGCCGATGAAGACCGAGATGTCCGCCACGTGACGGACGTCGACCTGTCCCGCGGGCATGAAGGCGCGATGGTGCGCGACCTCCATGTCGAGACCGCCCTTGTTCATGCCCGTGCAGCGGGCCTCGACGGTCTGACCGACCTCGAGCGTGCCCCAGTCGGCCTTCTGGACCGCGCCCTCGAGGCTGAGGATCGAGAGCCCCTCGAACGGATCGAAGCGCTCGACGACAAAGTCGCGCTCGCTCCCGACGGTCGGGGCGACCGCGTCGGGCGAGGTCATGAACTGCGAGAGCGGGCACACGCCCTGCGACCGCGGTCCGAACTCGACGAAGACGTCGCCGTTGTGGATGCGGATGATCGTGCCGCGGCGCGACTGCCGCCCCTTGCCGCCCGATGCGCCGGTCGAGGCGCTTTGGCGCTCGATTTCCTCGATCGACATGCCGCCGAGTGCGTCGGCGATCTCGCGTTCGAGATCGGCGTCGTATCCCGAGCTGCGGGGGGTGGTCAGGGGAGTCTCGTGGGTGGGCTGGTCGCTCGACATCGTGGAATTCCGTAGAACCGCACAGCGTACCTTCCGCTCGGGGCTTCCGCCAACTCCGCCGCGTGCTCCGGCGCGGTTCCGGCACGATTCATCCGTGCGTCTCGAATTCCGAGACGCTCCGACCGCGATCCCCATCCGCGCTCCGCGCGACCGCCCGGCTCCGACGGTCCCGCCGCATCGCGGTGCGGCTCCCGCGGAGCCCGACCGGCGCGCGCCAGCCATTTGAAGTCCGCATGGGTTCTCGGGCGTGACGGGGGAGATTCGTCAAGTCCGAGAATCGTTCTCGTGCGCCCGAACAGGGCGCGAATCGGTCGTTATGATCCCCGATTCCGTCCGCTCAATGGACGGGAGCATCCCGGAGACAGTCACCATGGCCAAGACGAACACCGCGTGGGGTATCGAGATCGGGCAGTACGCCATCAAGGCGATTCAGCTCGAGTCGACCGCGGAAGGCATCCGCGTTCGCGACTTCGCTGTCATTCCCCACCTGCAGGTGCTGACGGATCCCGAGCTCGAGGCGGAAGGCGAGTTCGCCGCCCGCGCGAAGATCGAGGCGATTCTCGAGATGTCGCTCTCCCAGCTCGCGACGCAGAAGCAGCTCGCGAAGCAGAAGATCGTCGTCAGCTTCTCCTGGGTCCAGAACCGCGGTTTCGCGCGCTTCGCCCGGCTGCCCGCCGTCCTGCCGAAGGAGATTCCGAACCTCGTCCGCTACGAGGTCGAGCAGCAGATTCCCTTCCCGGAATCGGAGATCGAGTGGGACTTCCACGCGTTCGCCAGCGAGGATTCGCCCGAGATCGAGGTCGGTCTCTTCGCGATCCAGAAGGAGCCGCTCGAGGAGTTCCTCGCGCTCGTCGGCGAGAAGCTCGGCATCGAGCCCGCGTCGGTGACCCTCTCGCCGCTCGCCCTCTACAACGCGCTCGTCTACGACCTCGACCTCCAGTCGCGTGACGAGCCCTTCGTCTTCCTCGACATCGGAACCTCCTCGACCGACCTCGTCGTCGCGCACGGCACCCGCTGCTGGATGCGCACCTTCCCGCTCGGCGGACACAGCTTCACCGAAGCGATCGCCGAGGAGTTCAAGGCGCCGTACCGGACGGCCGACGCGGTCAAGCAGGAGAGCGCCACGCACAAGCACGCGAAGCAGATCATGTCCGCGATGCGTCCCGTCTTCGCCGATCTCATCGGCGACGTGCAGAAGTCGCTCTCCTTCTACGAGAGCCAGAACCGCGGAACCCAGCTCCGCCGCGTCGTCGGCCTCGGCTCGACGATGAAGATCCCCGGTCTCCGCAAGTTCATCGGCATGCAGCTCAACCTCGAGGTCGATCGCCTCGACGGCTACGCGAAGCTCTCGATGGAAGGCCCCGAGTCGGTCGATTTCGCGCAGCACGCGGTCAATTTCGCGGTCGCCTACGGTCTGGCCCTCCAGGGCCTCGGCCTCGCGCCCGTCGAGATCAACCTCCTTCCCCTCAAGAGCATCCGCCAGCAGGTCTGGTCGCGGAAGACGCGGTGGTTCGCCGCCGCGGCGGGCGTCGCCTGCGCGGCAGGCGCGCTCATGTTCGCCCGCGGCGTCCTCGACAAGGCGGCCCTCGGCGATGTCTCCGCGGTCAACGCGGCGCAGGGCGTCGTCTCCCTCGCGAAGAAGAACCAGTCCGATCTCACGAGCAGCGCCGCCGATGTCGGCTCGCTCGCGAGCAACATGACCGCGCTCCTCGAGGACCGCGAGGTCTGGCCCTTCATCGTGAGCGACGCGATCTCCGCGATCGCCGCGGGGAACGACGGCGAACTCGTCGGAGACGACCTCGCGGCGCTCGCGAAGGCCTCGCCGACGCGGAAGCAGACCGTTCTCCGCGATCTCGCGGGCGTCTACAAGACCGATGCCCAGGGCGCCCGCGTGATCGAAGTCACGCTCGATGTCGAGTTCATCGGCCCCGATCGCGACAAGCACCTCGGCGACACCGTCTGCGCATGGCTGCGTGAGAACAAGGTGCGCGCCGACGCTCCGTACGAGATCCTCGATGTCAGCCCGAATGTCGGTCTCGTCACCTCGATGAAGGCGGGCAAGGACGGCGCGCTCGAAGGCGGAGCGTCCGATGCGGGTGCCGCGACCGGCTCGGCCGGAGCGGGTGCCGCCGGCGCGGGCGGATTCGGCGCCCCTGCGGCGGAGGGCGGCCTCGGCGGCTCCTTCACCGTGCAGGGCGACGACGGCAACAGCAACTTCGGTGGCGTCTCCGGTCGCCGCCAGTCGAATTCCGAGACCCAGATCAGCCGTCCGGGCGGACTTCTCGGTGGCGCGGGGTCTGGTGGCGGTTTCAACGCGGGCAACACGGGGTCGGACCCCGCGTACGGCCCGCGCGGTGGCGCCTCTGGCTTCGGAACGCCCGCGGCGGGGACGCCGCAGGCGCCCGTCGGCGGCTCGGAGAAGGTCGACCTCGACAAGATCGCGCCGCTTCCCGCGCGCCCCGATCTCTACCCCGAGGGTGCGACCGTCTATGTCGGGAAGGTCACGTTCAAGGTCAAGCTGAAGGGCGCCGTCTCGGCGGCGCCGTCGTCCGAGGAGATCCAGTAATGGCGAAGCCGCTTCCTCCCCAGCTCCAGCAGGCGATCCTCTGGACGAAGGGCAACATGGTCACGGTCGCGTTCTGCGCGATCGTGGTCGCCGTCCCCGTCGGTGCCTATTTCGCTTCATCGGGCTTCGTCGAGGGCGTCCGAGCGGACGCCGACAAGAAGGCCCGCGCGTACGGCGAAGTCGTTTCCGCGCTGAACGCGAAGGTCGACCTTCCGATTCCAGGCGGCGAATCGATCCCACTGTCGGGCATGCCGACCCAGGAGACCGTCGCCGAGTACGCGGACATCCTCGAAGGCGTCCGCAAGGACGCCGAGGCCGTGTACGCGCAGGCCGTGCGCTTCCACACGGGATCGGACGCGACGCCGAAGCGGCGCGATCTGGTGCCCGCGTCGGTCTTCCCCGCGTACGACGCGACCTCGAACGCGGTCGTCGAGAATGTCCGTCTCGAAGTCGCCGACGCACTCGAACGCGCCTACGGACGGCTGCTGTCCGACGCGCGCGTCGGCATGCCTCCGGCGCCCGAGACGGTCGCGAAGGCGATCGAGGGCGCGGAGAAGCGCTTCGTCCAGGGCGATCTGAAGGCGGAATCCCGCGCGAAGCTCAGCGCGGAGCAGCTCGCGCAGCTCGATGAGTTCCTCGGAAAGGCGCGCGTCGAGCAGTACTTCGAGGTCGCGAAGGGCATCTCCTTCTACTGCGACTCGAGCGCCTTCGAGGTTCCCACCCGCGACTCCGTGCGCGCGCTCGACTTCAAGAAGGATCTCGCCGGTCACGACCGGGCGCTCTTCGACCTCGAGTGGCGCTACTGGATCGCCTCCGATGTCATGCAGGCGTTTACTCGAGCCAACGCAGCCACGCCGTCCGTTCTGCAGGCGCCCGTCAAGCGGCTCGTCAATCTCACCGTTCTCCCGATGGAGCTCAGCGCGTCCGCTCCCGCGGGTGAAGCGGCGGCGATGGGGGATCCGTCGGGCATGGACGCTGGCATGGACGGCGCTGGCATGGACGGCGCGCAGCCCGCGGAGGCGGCGCCCGCCGCGGTCGCCGCGGGGCTTCCCAAGCCGATGATCGATCCGAAGGTCGATGCGACGCGCGACTACACGAAGCGGTTCACCGGTCGCGTGAGCAATCCCGTCTACGACGTGCGGCTCGCACAGGTCCGGTTCGTCGCGGCGACCTCCTCGCTTCCCGCCGTCTTCGACGCGCTCGCCGCGGAGAACTTCATGACGGTGGTCGATGTCCGCATCACCCCGGCCGATCCGTTCGTCGCCGCCCAGCAGGGCTTCCTCTACGGGGCCGATCCCGTGAGCGAGGTCGTGGCCACGATCGAGACGGTCTGGCTGCGCGAATGGCTGGCCGAGCGCATGCCGGCGGCGGTCCGCACCGCGCTCGGCATCCAGGCGGCGCCTCCCGCCATCGAGGGCATGGAGTCGGGCCTCTAGACGCGGCCGACGGAGGACGCGAGCGTCTTCCCGCGCACCGCACGTTCCTCCCCAGCATCTCCCGACCATATTTCCAGAAGCCCGAGGCGAACGCTCAGGGCTCTCCAGCGAAAGAGACAGACCATGAAGAACAAGGGCATCTCCTTCTTCGAGCAGAATGTCGAGAAGTTCGTCCTCGCGGGCGCCGGCGTCGTCTTCGTCAGCGTGCTCGCGTGGCAGCTCTTCCCCAACAGCGTGAAGCTCGACGGTCAGGATGTGGCATTCTCCGAGATCGACGGGCGCATTCAGGAGAAGGCGCAGCTCCTCGACGCGAAGCTCAAGCAGCCCGTGGAGCCGCTGCGCAAGCAGCTCGAGGGTCGACTCGTCGATGCCGCTCCGGGATTCGCGGAGCGCCTCGGCAAGGGCGTCGCGCCGGACTCGGCTCTGCCCTCGATCCAGCCTCGCCTCGCTTCCGCACTTCAGTCGGACGGCATTGCGGCGGGGGTGGCGTACCACGTGCCGAAGTTCCCCGCGGTCGAGATGCGCTCGACGATCCAGGTCGACGACACGCTCGACCCCTCGGTGCTCGTGCAGCACGAGTCGCTCAAGGACCGCTTCGCCGCAGGCGCGCCCCTCGACATCTCCTGGACGGTCCCCTCGGCGGTGCTCGACCTCAAGCGCATGCGCGCCGAGCTCGAGAGCGACCGCGACGGCGCCGCGATTCCGCGGCTCTGGTACCGGGACGCTCTCTTCCTCGTGGATGTCACGTTCGAGCGCGAGCGGCTGCAGGCGGACGGCAGCTGGGGCGAGCGGCAGCTCGTCGACATCCTGCCCGGTGGACCGACCTTCCGCGACCGCTACCAGTCGTCGCCCGATGCGGCGCTGCGCGACGTGGTGTGGACAACGCTCGACGACCAGTCCGCGCAGCGCGCGGTGATTCAGCCTGACTTCCTCGCGACCAAGCGCGGCAACTTCTCGCCCGGTCTCCTGCTCGCGGCCACCGAGGAGGGGGAGGCGGGTGAGGATCCGGCCATCCGTCGCCTCAAGAAGGAGGTGGCGAAGCGCGAGATCGAGTTCCAGCGGGTCAGCGACGATCTCAAGGAGCTCGGCGGTCCCCTCGAGGAGCAGTCTCGGGAGGAGCGCAAGCGCGAGGAGGAGCGCAAGAAGCGCGAGGAGGAGCGCAATCGCGGCGGAAGCGGCGGTGGGAGCTCCGGTGGTGCGAGCCGTCCCGGCGGCGGTCTCGGTGGTGGCGGTCTCGGCGGTGGCATGTCGGGGCGTCGCAACGAGTCGTCCGCTTCGAACGACGAGGCCACCAAGGAGCGTCGCATCCGCATGACCAAGCGTCTCGCGGAGCTGGACAAGGTGCTCAAGAGCCGGCAGGACGAGCTGGCGAAGCTGCTGGAGGCTCAGGGGCTCGCCGCCGCCGCTGCGACGGCAGCCACGGCCTCGTCCGACATGCTCGCCGCCGACGAAATCGTCGTCTGGGGTCACGACATCGGTGTGAAGCCGGGCAACCGCTACCGCTATCGAGCGGTCGTCCATGCGTACAACCCGTTCTTCACGAACGC
>JBJOHC010000056.1:0-6008 GCA_046047955.1 Planctomycetota bacterium | reverse complement strand
CGAGCCCCGCCATCGCGAGCGCCTCGACATCCTCCTCGGTTCCCGTCGCGACCATCATCGCCGCGCGCGGATCCTCGCCTCCCGCGAGCGTGACCTCGACGGTGTAGGCGCCGTCCTCGGGCACCTCGAAGAAGCCGAACATGTGGAACGGCGCGCCCGGGTTGCGCGGCTGCGTGTTGGGCTCGTACTTGACGGAGTTCCCGTCGGCGTCCTTCACCGTGATCGCGAAGGCGACCTCGGGGCCGGGCGCGGGGATGTTCTCGCCGTCGACCATGTTGTCGGGCGCGAGCATCACGGTGCCGCCGCCCTTCTTGAGCTCGACGACCGCCGAGCCGGGGGCGGCGAACACGGTCGCGCCCTCCTGCAGGCTCTCGACCTTCGTCTGCAGGTCCTTCATGGCGGTGCCCGCGTCGGAGGTGAGGAACATCCATCCACCGACCGCGAGCGCGATCACGCCGAGGGCGGCGAGGGCGAAGAGTGCGATGGGGAGGCAGTTGCCGCGGCGGAGGGGTCTCTTCTGGCGCATGGGGGGAGCGTACACAATCGGGACGGCGCGTCGGTTCGCGTGGCGTCCGAAGCGTGATGCGAGGGGGCCCGATTGGCCGATAGGGCGGCTCTCGCGAGGTGGTGTTCGAGCACGGGTCCGACCACGGATCCCGCGTGCGGACGCCGGGCGCGAACTTCCCTGGGGCGTCTCCCTGAGATTGGGATCCCGAGACCGATGAAGGCGCAGTTCCCGATGCCGATGTCCACCCCCGTGCTCCCGAGCGCGCATCCGGCCCGTTGGCCTTGGCATGCGGTCGTGGGGTGGGTCGACGGTCGGGCGGGGAGCGGGCGCCTCGGGGCGCTCGCCGCGGCCTGCATCGCGCTCGCGGCGGCGATTCCCGGCTGCGGCACCGTCCCCGAGACGGGTCGGTCGCAGTTCGTCCTGCTCTCCTCGAATCAGGAGATCCGCCTGGGAGCGAGCGCCTACTCGGCCGAGCTCGAGGGCGCGAAGGTCGTCGCGACGGGTGCCGCCGCCGAGCGCGTCGCCCGCGTCGGCGCGCGCATCGCGGAGGCCTCGGCGCGGCGCTACCTGCAGGCGGTCGCGGGCTTCGAGTGGCGCTTCACGCTCGTCGACAGCCCCGAAGTGAACGCCTGGATGCTGCCCGGCGGGAAGAGCGCCGTCTACACGGGCCTGCTCGGCGTCGCGACCACCGACGACGAACTCGCGGTCGTCATGGGGCACGAGGCCGCGCACGCGATCGCGCGCCATGGCGCCGAGCGGATCTCGCGCGGGATGGCCGCGCAGCTCATCCTCGGGGCGGCGGGGGCGTCGGGCGAGGTCGACCCGCGGCTCGTCGAGATCACGGCGGTCGCCTACGGCGCCCTCGGCGAGACCGCGTTCAGCCGCGGCGAGGAGAGCGAGGCCGACCGGATCGGGCTCCTGATCGCGGCCGACGCGGGCTACGACCCACGCGCCGCGACGGGCTTCTGGCGGAAGATGGGCGCCCTCGGCGGCGCGAAGCCGCCCGAACTCCTCTCGACCCACCCGAGCGACGAGACGCGCGCACGCAGGCTCGAGGCGTTGATGCCCGAGGCCGTCGCGGTCTACGAGGCCGCGCGCGCCCGCACCCGCGGAGGCGCGGCACGATGACGCTCGCCCCGCGAAAGGACGGTGGTGGCGCCGACGGCGCGGGTGCGCGCGGCACCTTCGCGATCGCCGTCGACGCGTCGGGCGGCGTCCTCTTGGTCGCGCCCGCGGGCGACCTCGTCGCGTCCACCATCGCCGAGGCCCGCGCCGCGGTCGCCCGCGCCCTGTCGGGGCCCGCGCCGAAGCGCATCCGACTCGACCTCTCGTCGATCCGCCGCCTCGACGCCTCGGGCGTCTCGCTCGCGGTCCACCTCCATCGCCTCGCGAAGTCGGCGGGCGGTGCGTTCGAGGCGACCGGCGGCAGCGCCGACCTCCGCCTCATCGTCGACCTCGCGCTGCGCGGGCAGGATCCGCAGCCCGCGCCGCCGCGCCGCGGCGTCGTGCGCGAGCTCGGCGGCTTCGCGATCGCGCTCTGGGACGGCCTCGTCGATCTCGTGCGCTTCGTCGGTGAGATCGCGATCGTCCTCCTGCGGATCGCGCGCGCGCCGCGGCTCCTCCGCCTCGGCGACACCATCGCCGCGACCGCGCGCCACGGCACCGACGCGATCGGCGTGGTCTGCCTCCTCGGATTCCTGATCGGCGCGATCATCGCGTTCCAGACCTTCGACCCGCTCGCGAAGTACGGCGCGAAGCTGCAGGTCGCGGATGTCGTCGCGATCTCGATCGTGCGCGAGCTCGGACCGCTCATCACGGCGATCATCCTCGCGGGCCGCTCGGGCAGCGCCTTCGCCGCCGAGATCGGCACGATGAAGGTCACGCAGGAACTCGACGCGCTGCGCACCTTCGGCATCGATCCCGTGCGCTTCCTCGTCGTGCCGCGGCTCCTCGCGGTGGTGATCGCGACGCCGCTCCTCTCGGTGTTCGCCTCGATCATGGGCGTCGCGGGCGGCTACGTGATCCTCGGCCCCGAGGGCTTCTCGACGACCCAGTACCTCAACGAGGTGAAGCAGGCGCTCACCGTCGGCGGCTTCCTGCAGGGGCTCTTCAAGGCGGGCGTCTTCGCGGTGCTCGTCGCGGGGATCGGCTGCCTCGCGGGACTCCGGACGGGCGAGGGGCCGGGCGCGGTCGGCCTGAGCACGACGCGCGCGGTCGTCGCGGGCATCGTCGCGATCGTCGTCGCCGACAGCATCCTCGGCAGCTTCTTCTACGCGCTTGGAATCTGAGTCCCGACCCGAACCATGCACGCCGACGCCGCTCCAGCCGCCACGCCCGCCGCGCCGCCCGAGGCCGTCCCCGAGGTCGCCATCGCGATCCGCGGGCTCGCGATCGGCTACGGCGAGCGCGCGATCATCGAGGGAATCGACCTCGACGTGCATGCGGGCGAGATCCTCTTCGTCGGCGGTCCGTCGGGCTGCGGGAAGACGACGCTCCTCTCGGTCCTGACCACGCTGCGGCGCCCGCTCGCCGGGTCGGTCACGATCGGCGGCACCGACATCGCGACCGCCGACGAGGAGGCGCTCCAGCGCGTGCGCCGCCGCTTCGGCGTCATGTACCAGCTCGGCGCCCTCTTCGGCGGCAAGTCGCTCCTCGAGAACGTGCGCCTGCCGCTCGAGGAGTTCAGCGATCTGCCGAAGGACGCGATGGACGACGTCGCGCGCGCGAAGCTCGGCCTCGTCGGGCTCGGCGCGCACGCGCACAAGCTTCCCTCCGAGATCTCGGGCGGCATGCAGAAGCGCGCGGCGATCGCGCGCGCGCTCGCGCTCGACCCGCCGATCATCTTCCTCGACGAGCCGAGCGCGGGCCTCGATCCGATCACGAGCGCCGACCTCGACGACGCGATCGTCGCGCTCAACCGCATGCTCGGCACGACCTTCGTCATCATCTCGCACGAGCTCGCGAGCATCTTCGCGATCGGCCAGCGCTTCGCCATGCTCGACGGCGCGCGCAAGGCGCTCGTCGCGCTCGGCGCGCCCGCCGATCTGCGCGACCATTCGACCGACACCACCGTGCGGCGGTTCCTCAACCGGACGCCTTCCTCGGAGACCTGACATGCGACGCATCGACACCACCCACCGCGCGGAGCCGACGCCATGAGCGCCTCGAAGGAGCTGAAGGCGGGCATCTTCGTCATCGCCGCGACGACGCTCGCCGTCGGCGGCGTCATCGCGCTCGGCTCGGGCAAGCTCTTCAAGGCGACCGAGATGATCGAGACCTCGACCATCGAGAGCGTCACGGGCCTGCAGATCGGGAGCCCCGTGCGCTTCCGCGGCGTGCCGATCGGCGAGGTGAGCGAGATCGCCTTCGCCGACCGCTGCTATCCCGACGAGGACCTGTCGCCCGACTTCGACTACGCGAGTCCCGTCGTCATCCGCATGAAGGTGCGCGTCGACGTCTTCGGCCCCGAGCGGAGCGAGCTCTTCACGAAGGATCTCGCGCGCGGCATCGCGAAGGGGCTGCGCGCGCGCATGAAGCAGGAGGGGCTCACGGGCGGCATCTACGTCGAGCTCGATCTTCTCGATCCGAAGCAGTTCCCCGAGCCCGAACTCGCGTGCGTGCCGCTCTATCCCTTCGTTCCGAGCGCGCCGAGCGTCCTCAGCCAGCTCATCGCGAATGTGGAGCTCATCACGAAGCATCTCGCAGAGCTCGACTTCGGCGGCATCGGGCGTTCGGTCGACAAGGTGCTGAAGGACATCGATTCGACGGTGGTCGGCAAGATCGACCCTGGAGTCGACGAGATCCGCGCGTTCGTCGCCGATGTGCGCGAGACGAACCGCCGCCTGCAGGCGATCGTCGACGATCCCGCGATCGCGCGCACGCTCGCGAACGTCGAGTCCCTCTCGGGCGACCTCGCGGGGACGGTCGGCGAGACGAAGGGGTCGATCCGCGAGACCATCGAGGGACTGCCCCGAATCCTCGCCTCGCTCGAGCAGGTGGTGACGCGCGTCGACGGCTTCCTCGATTCGGACGACATGCGATCGATCGTCGCGAACCTCCGCTCGGCGAGCGGCGAGCTCGGTCCCGCGATCGGCGAGTACCGCGACATCGGCGCGGCGGTGGAGGACTTCCTCGCGAGCGAGATGGCCGAGATCCGCCAGCTCGTCGCGGCGCTCGCGCAGGCGGCGCAGAACATCGCGGAGCTGACCGACCAGGCGAAGAAGGACCCGCCGCAGGTCCTCTTCGGCGCTCCGCCACCGCGGCTCGCGCCCGGAGCGCCCGCGCCGAACTCGTCGCCGACGGGCGGCACGGACCGACCGAATCCCGCCACTCCGAAGGAAGGACGCCCATGAACCGAACCGAACCGATGGTCCGCGCACCGCGTCGGACGGGCACGCCGCGCCGATCCTCCGCCCCGACGGCGGCGAGGTTCCTCGGCGCGGGAGCCCCCCGCGTCGGGCTTCTCGTCGGAGCGCTGCTTCTCGCGGGATGCTCCGCATTCTCGCGCCCCGCGCCGAGCGGATCGCTCTATCTGCTCGCGCCCGACGCGCCCGCGCGGCAGGAGGGGGCCTCGCTCGGAAGCGTCTTCGTGCGGCGCTTCTCCGCGACGCCACCCTTCGACGACCGGCCGCTTCTCTACCGGACGACGAACGGCACCTGGCGCGCCGACGCCTACGACGGCTTCGCCGCCGATCCCGCCGACATGATGACGAGCGCGCTCTTCTCGGCCCTCGAGGCGAGCGGGCGCTTCAGCGTGGTGGCGGCCGAGGGCGTGACGGGCCGCTTCGACCACGACGCCGAGGGAACGCTCGAGGCGTTCTACGCGGACTACGCGACGGGCGGTGCGCCCGAGGCGGTCGTGCGCATGCGCGTCTACGTGGTGCGGCGGACGGGGGCGGTGCGCGAGGTGCTGTCGGTGCTGCCCGTCGAGGCGCGCGCGCCGATCGCGGGCGATACCGCGGGCGCCGTCGTCGACGCGCTTTCGGCGGCCACCTCGGAGGCGATGGCGAAGGTCGTCGCGGCGCTGCCGAAGGAGCCGCGCGCGACGGCGGACGCCGCCGTCGAACGACCGCAAAAAGCGGGCTGAATCGAAGTCGCGTCGGCGCGGGCGCCTGCACTCGCGACTACCCTCTCCGATCCATGACCCCCGGGTCGCCGCAGTTCCACTCGTTCGCCGCCGTCGGCTTCGCTCCGCTCTCGCGCTGCCTGCGCGAGCTCGCGGCGCGGCTCGCGGCGGTCGCCGAGCCCGCACCGGGCGCGTTCGCGCGCGTCGAGTCGACGGTCGACGGCGTCGGGATCGATCTTCTCGAATGGCTGCGCGGAGCGCCTGCGGGTGCGCGACGCTACTTCCGCGACCGGAGTGGTCGCGTCGAGGTGGCGGGCGTCGGCGTCGCGGCGTCGGCGGAGTCGGGTGCGCACGAGACGCTGCGGCAGGAGGGCGGCGCGTCGCCCGCGGTCTGGTTCCTCGCGCAGCCATTCGATGCGGCGCGCGCGCGTGAAG
>JBJOHC010000055.1:0-41181 GCA_046047955.1 Planctomycetota bacterium | reverse complement strand
AGCGCGTGGCTCGCGGCCGAGAGGCCCTTCGCCGCGCTCCCGCCCGCGAGTTCGACGAGCGCCGCCGCCGCCATCGCGGCGCCCGCGCCCGTCTCGGCCTGGCAGCCGCCGACCTCGGCCGCGAAGCTCGAGCGCGTCGCGACGAAGACGCCGACCAGCCCGCCGGCGAGCATCGCGCGCAGCGTCGACTCCTCGTCGGCCGCGAGCGATTCGGCGGCCGCGAGGCAGCTTCCCGCGAAGGTCCCGCAGGATCCCGCCGTCGGCGCCGCGACGAACACGCCCATCGAGCTCTTCACCTCCATGAGCGCGGTCACGTAGAGGATCGCGCGGTTGAGGATGCCGCCCTCGAGGAGGCGTCCGTCGTCGAGCATCGCGGCGAAGCGGTGGCTCTGCCTCGGCAGGATGCGGTCGGCGTACTCGGTGCCCGCGAGTCCGATGCGGACGCCCTCGCGCACGATGCCGAGGATGCCGCGCATCCGCGCGAGGACCTCCGCCTCGCCGATTCCGCCGCGCGCGCACTCGTACTCGATCGCGAAGTCGGAGAGCCGCCGCGTCGCGGGATCGGCGTGGCGCGCCATCTCGCCCGCGTGGAGGAAGGGCACCGCGAGGCCGCGCCGCGAGCGGACGGGGAGGACGGGGCCGAGCCGGCGCGCGCGTGCGACCATCGGCAGCGCGGCGATCTCCGCGTCGACGAGGACGCGCTGCGCGCAGACGACGATGCGCGCGGGCGTGCCCTTCGCGACCTCCACCGAGTCGAGGTCGCCGCGCGCGTCGAGCGTCTTCGCCACCTCGAGTGCGGTCGCCGCGGTGTGGCCGTCGTCGCGGATGTCGTCGCGGATGTCGTCGCGGATGTCGTCGCGAATGTCGAGGATGGTCACCGCGTAGTCGCCCCGCAGCGAGACAGGCGTGCCGTCGATCGAGACGACCTCGATCATCCCGCCGCCCGTCGAGATCGCGACAAGCCTGTGTTCGGCGCCGCCGCGCCCGAGCGTGAGGCGGTAGGTGTTGGGATGCGGATCGTGAAGGGTCGCGATGCGGATCTCGAGATGGACGCCCGCCTCGGCGAGCGCCGCGGCGCTTCGCGGCAGCCGTTCGTCGTCGGCCTCCCAGCCGAGGAGCCCCGCGAAGAGCCCGATGTCGGAGCCCTGGCTCTCGTGCGTCGTCGCGAGCGAGCCCTCGGTGTCGAACTCGACGAGCACCGTCTCGGGCGTGCCGCCGCAGAGGTCGCGCGCGAGCCGTCCGATCCGCACCGACGCGGCGGAATGCGAGCTCGACGGCCCGCGCATGATGGGGCCGACGACGTCGTTGAAGATGCTGGGTGGAAGCGTCGCGGGCATGGCGTGGCCTCTCGGGTGGACTCGCCTCTGAGCGTACGCGATGGCCGGCGCCGCACGGTCGGCGGACGCGGCGGCGGCCTCAGTCTCGCGCGACCGAGAGGATCGTGACGTCGTCGTCGAAGCGGCCGTCCGCGAAGCTGGTCAGATCGGTCATCAGCGCGTCCACGTCGCCCGCGCCCGTGCGCGACTCGCCGAGCACCTCGACCATCCGCTCGATGCCGAACAGCCGGCCCTCCGACGAGCGCTGCTCGTGCACGCCGTCGGTCGCGAGCAGCAGCCGGTCGCCGCCGGCGAGGCTCGATCGGCTGCTGCCGTACTCGATGCCCGGCGCCGCGCCGACCGGCGGGCCGCCTTCCGACGCGAGGACGCTCGCGGACTCCCCGGAGACGAGGAACGCGAGTCCGTGGCCCGCGTCGCAGGTCTCGAGCGAGCCGTCGGCGCCGATCGCCGCGAGGAAGAGCGTCGCGAACTCGTGCGCCGCGCTGCGGGCGTGGAGGAACTCGTTGAGCCCCGTGAGCGCCTGCGCGGGGGGCTCGCCGCGCGCCGCCGCCGCATGCAGCCACGACTGCGCGGCCGCCATGAGCATCGCCGCGGCCGCGCCCTTGCCGGCGACGTCGCCCACCCAGGCGAGGCAGCTTCCGTCTGGACGCGCCGCCACCCCTGCGAAGTCGCCCGCGAGGAGCGCGCCGGGACGCTGCTCGAGCCACCAGCGCACGCCTGACGTCTCGCCCGTCGAATCGGGAAGCAGCCGCTCCTGCACCTCGCGCGCGCGGCGGACGTCGCGCATCGTCTCCTCGTCGCGCCTTCGCGCGATCGACTCGAACACGAAGCCGCAGATGCGCGCCGCCGCGCCCACGAACTCCGCCATCCGCCGATCGACGCCGCCCGCCGCGTGGCGCGTGTCGAGATACATGAAGTGGTCGTCGTCCTCGCGCACCGCGAGCCGCACCGCGAGCGCCTCGTGGACGCCCGATCCGACCACGCTGTGCGCGAGTTGCAGCTCGCCCTCCTGCGAGAGATGGGCCACCTGGTCGGGGTCCTTCGCGGCCGCGAGGAGCGACCGGCTCACGCGACCGAGCTGCGCGCCGGCGCTTGCGACGACGCGCACGTCGCCGCTGCCCGCGAGCCGCAGCACGAGGCCGCGCTCGAGCCCCGTTGCCTGCAGCATCCGCTCGAGCATGAGGCGTCCCGTGCCCTCCTCGTCCGCATCGCTCGGGATCGACCTGACCGCGTCGACGAGGACGCGGAGCGCGTGCTCGGCCCCGCCCGTGCGCGGCTCGAGCATGATCGTCTGGACCTGGCTCACCCGGTCGTCCACGAGGTCGGCCTCGAGCCGTGCGTACACGTGATCGACGCGCATCCGCGCGGGGCCGAGCTGCAGTACGTCGCCGGCCTCGAGCCGCACGGGGCGTCCCGTGCGCAGCGGTCGCTCGTTCACGCGCGTGCCGTGGCGGCTGCCGAGATCCTCGACGAAGACGCCGTCGTCGCGCTGCTCGATCGCCGCGTGCTGCCGCGATACGCTCGGGTGGTCGATGCTGATCGCGCAGTCCGGCGCACGCCCGACCACGAGCCGCCGGCCCGGCGCGAGGCGCACGGGCGATCGTCCCGGGGAGTCCGGGAAGCACAGCTCGAGGGCCTCGGGTCGCGTTCCGTCTCGGTCCATGGCGCGATGGTATCGAGCGGCCGCCCCTGCGAGTCGCTCGGTAGAGTGGTCCAATGCCTCCGCCTTCGCGCTTCGTCGCCGCGCCGCTCGGGCGCGTGTCCGTCCTGGCGCTCGCCTTCGGCCTCGCGACGGCGTCGGTCCCGGCCGTGTCCGTCGACAGTGCGCCGATTCCACGCGCGCAGGCGGCGTCCTCGCAGGCCGGCGAGGCCGCGGCCCGCACGCAGCGACGCGTCGAGGTGCCCGGGGAGGACGGACTGGTCGTCCTCGTGGAGCGCGCGTCCGGCGGGCTCGTCCTCGACGCGGACTCGGCGCAGTTCCCTCGGCTCGGCCTCGAGGCGACGGACCCGCGCGAGCGGTCGCCGTCCGATCCGCTGAACGGCGGCAAGAGCTTCGGCGCGATCTCGCGCTGGGACGCGGGCGACGAGGCGCTCTGGGCCGTCTGGATCGACGCGCCGTGTACGCTCGCGCTCGAGCCTCTGATCGAGGAGGGGAGCGGGGAGAGCGGCGAAGCGGGCCGCGAGGGCGGGCGCGAGGCGAGTCGCGATCCCGCGGGCTCCGCGCGATTCATGCTTCGCGTCGGCGACGAGGCCCGTGCCTTTCCTTCGAACGATCCCGCGTCGGGCCGGCTCGTCCATCGCTTCGCCGAGGCGGGGCTCCACGAGGTGCGCCTCGAATGCGCCGCGATCGAGAAGCGGGAGGGTGGAGCGAGCGGTGTACTGAAGGTGGTCGGCATTCGCGTGCGCGATGCCGGCGAGGCGCCCGCCGATACGGCGGAGGGCGCCACCGCCTCCGCGGGCGTCGTGCGCATCCGCTGGCGTCCCGCCGCGGCGCACGCCCGCTTCCGCGCGCCCACGCTCGCGACCGGCGCGCGACTCTGGATCATGGAACTCGAGGCCGAGCCCGGACTGCAGGGCTTCTACGCGCCCGTCACCACGCCCTTCGGCTACTACGGCTCGACCTGGAGCGCGGACGGCATGGTGCGCCCCAGCATCAACTTCTCGCTCTGGTCGTTCGGCCGCGGCGAGCCGGAGCCGCCCGTCGACCGCCTCTCGCACCTGCTCGCGATCGGGAGCCCCGACGCCTCGTTCGGCGGCTTCGACCACGAGGGAACGGGCGTGAAGCCGCGCGGATGGGAGCCGCTCGCGCCCGTCGCCCGGCAGGCGTACGCGCTGCGCGTCGAGCCTGGCGATCCGTTCGACACCTTTCACGCCTACTTCCTCGACGCGGCGAGCGGCGAGTGGCGGTTCTACGCCTCGGGTCGCAAGCTCGCGAATTCGAAGCGTCCGATCGCGCACCTCCTGCCGGGCACCTTCGTCGAGGTCCCCGGGCCTCCGCATGTCCAGCGCACGGGTTCCGTCATGCGCACCCTCCGCTGCCGGGGATGGGTGTCGGAGGACGGCGTCGCATGGCACCGCCTCTCGGAGATGTCGGGCGGCGATGTCGACCGCGAGACCGGGCTCACGCACACGGTGCGCGCGGCCGATGGCGACTGGTTCGTCCTCGGCACCGGCGGGTGGTACCAGCGTCCGGGATCGAAGGAGCCGACCATGCTCGCGGGTCCTGAGGGCGACCGACCGGAGTGGCTTTCGCCGGAGCGGACCGCCGCGCTGCGCGAACTTCCCGCGTCGGTCCGCATCGTGCGCGCGGTGCGCCTCCCCGACGCGCTCGAACTCGAGGTCGAGGTGCAGGGTGCCGGCACCGGAGCCGCGCTCGACTGCCACTGGGGCGCGGACGACGGCGTGACCTTCGCGTCGCGATGGCCGCATCGCGACGCGATTCCGCTGCTGGGGGACGGCGTGCAGACCGTGCGCATTCCGCTTCCGGGCGACGCGCGGGACGCAGGCTTCGCACGCGTTCTCCTTCGCGGCGCGCACGGTCAGTTCTGGTCGCTCGAGACGGTGCGCGTCGAGCAGGCTCCCGCCGGTGCGACGCGCCGGCCCGGGGCGTGAGGATCAGATCGAGCCGCAGGCGCCCCAGGAGGAAAGCAGCAGCGCGAGATCATCGCCCGCGACGAGTCCGTCGCCGGTGAGGTCGGCGCTGCAGCCGCCGCAGGCGCCCCAGCCGCTCAGCATCGTCGCGAGGTCGCCGCCGCCGACGAAGCCGTCGCCATCGAGGTCGGCGCGGCAGGCGCATTCGTCGGGAACGCCGTCGCCGTCGAGGTCGGCGCTCGCGCCCGTCGCGGTGTCGGTCGCGTCGGCGATGCCGTTCGCGTTGCCGTCGGGCGCGGTCTCGAGTTCGAGGCAGGCGCTCGCGAGCGCGCCCGCGTCGCCGTCGACGAGGTCGGCGACGACGAGGCTCCAGGCACCCTGCGGCGCGAGGCCGGCGAGCGCCGCGAGCGCGTCGTTCGGGCGGAGCGGACCCGCGAGCGCGGGCGTCGCGCCGTAGGGGCACGCGCGTTCCGCTTCGAGCGTCGCGGCGTCGTCGAAGAGCGCTTCGACATCGGCGCCGCCGCAGCCCCACGGACCCGGATAGCCGATCGACGGCATGCCGGGGCGGTCGAGGAGGCGCACTTCGGCGCCCGAAGGATGGCGGAGGACGAGCGCGAGGTCGCCGACCCACGGATGCGACGCGGTCACGCGCACGCGCACGGCCGTGATCGTGCGGGGCGACTTCGTGGGCGGAACGATGACGCCGAGCGTCGCCCCGTCGCCGTCGGGGATCGCGGCCGCGCCGAAGCACCAGTTTCCGGCGTCTCCGCCGGCCGACGCGGACGCCGACGCGCGTGCCGCCGCGATCGCGAGGACGGCGGCCACCGCGGTCGCGCGTGCCTGGGATCCGCCTATCGCGCAGCCTCCTGATCCATCGTCGCGTTGCGCGACGCGTCCGTCGTCTGGTCGGGATCCCGCATGCCGGCGACATGGCACCAGCCCGCGCGCAGCCCCATGTCGTTCGCGCCTGGAATGTGGCCCGACCAGTGCTCGACGACGCCGTCCTCGGGATCGGAGAGGAAGAAGTCCGACGCGATCGAGCAGTAGTCGTAGAAGAATGGCACGTTCTCGAAGGTGGTGGTGTGGGTGTAGACCCGCGCGCGCACCGACGACGGGATCGTCGAGAGCCACGCCGCGGCGCCGTCGTAGGTCACTTGGCGTTCGCGCCGCACTGGATGCCGAAGATCTGACCGAGCGCGGCGATGTTGCCCGCGAGCGGCGTGCCCTCGAAGGGCGAGCCGAGCGTCTGGATGAGCCGCCCGGGGCCCGCCCAGTCGAGTCCGCTCCAGTAGAACGCGGAGAGATGCACCGCCGCGAGACCGTCCTGGCTGTGTCCGACGATGCCGTAGCTCTTGAAGCGCTCGCCCTCGGCCGCGAGATCGAGGGCGAAGGTGTCGTGCGTGAGGTTCGCGTTCGCGCGGAGATACCACCAGGTGTTTCCCACGAAGTGGCTGGTGGGAAAGGTGTTCTCGTCGGCGCAGTACCCGTGCGAGACGAGGAGCGCGTGCGTGCCCAGACCGCCGCCCATTCGTCGGTTCGCGAGGGTGGCGTGTCCGACGGGCACATGCGCGATGCCGGGTGGTCCGCTCTCGAGGAAGCGGCGGTTCGCCTGCGCGCGTGCGCGCGGAGCGGCACCCGGCTCGCCGGGGGCGCGATCGGTGGCGGCGGCCTCCGTCTCCATCCGTTCGACGAGGTCGAGGGGCGTCCAGCCCTCGCGGGCGTGGAGACGCACCTGTCTCAGGACGATCGGCTCGGACGCGGCGTTGCCGAGCGCGGCGCGCGCGACGCCCAGATGGACGGTGCCGTCCCGCTCGACCTCCGCGAGTCCGCCGATCCAGCCGAGGCAGGTCGTGCCGGCCGCATCGACCGTCGGTTCGCTCCACAGTTCCGCCGCGGCGAAGACGACTTCACCCGGGTTCGCGGCGACGAGTGGAATGGCGATGTCGATCCAGTCGGGAGGCGACGCGGGCTCGCGAAGGGTGGCCCGTGCCGCGGCCCGTGCGACGGCGGGACCGTCGGCGACGGCGACGAGATGGTCGAGGGTGCGCGTGCGCACGCGCCGTCCGTGCCGCGGACCCGCGCCTCGACGCGCCAGAGATGCCGTCCAATGCCGAGCCGTGGGCCCTCGAGCCGCCATGCCGCGCCGACGCGACGGATCGTGGCGGCATGCACCGTGCCGTCTGGGAATTCGATCGTTGCACGATCGAGGGCCACTTCGAGCGCGTCGCCCGTCGCGAGTCCCGCGGGTCCGTCGACGGCGAGGACGGTGGGCGCGACGCCGCGCACGACGAGTGCCGCCGCGTCGCCCGGGCGCTGCACGCGCCACGCGAGGTGACCGACGAGGCGGTCGTCGCGATCACCGGCGATCACCAGCGCGACGGGGCGTTCGGCCATCGCGCGCGGCGCGCGCAGTCGGATGATCCAGTCTCCCGCCGGCAGCGCGAGATCGAGTCGACGCGAGGGCTCGTCGATGCCGAGCGCGGCCTGCGTCCCGATCCGCTCGACGACCTCGATGCGGCGCGGCGAGGCGAGCGCGCGACGGTCCGCGCGCGCGGCCGACGCGACGAGTGGCGTCCACGCGCCGCCCGGTTCGGCGATCTCGATGATCCAGTCGATCGCGCCCGCGCCAAGGGGAAGCACCGCGAGTCCGCCGCCACCATGGGAGATCTCGAACGCCGCGACCGACTCGGCGGCGCCGGCGCCGCTGCGGGCATCGTGGAGCTCGAACGATCCATGCAGGATGGCCGCGCGCGACGTCGTCGGCGTCGCCTCGGGCGGAGGCAGGACCACGCGTCCGAGCGCGACATCGCCTGCGGGCGACCAGAGCCGCTTCACGGCGGCGTGCGGCGTACCGTCATCGGTGGTCGCGGCGGCGGGATGGCATGCCGCGATCGCGGCGAGCATCGCGACGATTCGACGGGAACTGGTCGCAGACCGCACTGGACGGGGCGCGAAGTCGATTCGGCACGGGCTCCTCATGAACCCCGACTCTAACTCGTATTCGAGCCAAGTCACGCGGGAACCGCACGGGTTCGGGGGAACCGCCACGCGCGCCCCAGCGGATCCGAGCGCGCTCGCGAGGCTCGACAGCGTCATGGCGTTCGGAAGGCGGGCCCCGCAATCGATCGGATCCCGTGAGTTGGGTGCGGGTGATTCGATGTCGAGACGCCGCGGAGGTCGCACTGCGCGATGCCGCGTGCGGAGGCAAGGGCGGTGCGCGGCATCGACCGAAGGGTGGGAGCGGCGGCCTGGATCGGTCGTGAGTCGAGTGCGGCGCTTCCCGATGGAGCGTGCGGCATCGATCGAATCCAGGCGCTGTCCGAAACGGAATGTGGTGAGGTCGGGGCGAACCGTCCGTGGCATGCGTCGGGGTGAGCGACCGTCGAGGTGATGCGTCTTCAGCGCGACGGCATGGTGCTCTTCGATGCGGGCGCCTGGCGTGCGGGCGGTGTCGAGCGCGTGAAGCCGCGCGATTCGAGTTCGGCGGGTGTCGGTACCGCGAACCTCTCGGGGGCCATCTCGCGGTCCGTCGCGATCCATTCGACGCGGAATTCGTCGCGCACCGCGCGGTCGAGGCGGTTCGGCGCCGTGCCGCTCGCCGCGCGGCGGACGAAGTGGCGCGGAAGGTCGTCGCCGCGTGCGATCACGATCGATTCGTCGAGTTCGAGTGGACTCTCGTACCGGACTCCGCCCACGGTCGCGATGGCGGTCTCGTGGGCGGTGCGGCCGATGCGCATGCGGACTTCGGTGGGCTTCGTGCTCGGGTCGGCGTTCGCGCCAGACGCGGCCTCCAACGGGATTTCGCGGAAGGTCTCGTCGTGTTCGGGGGGCGCGATCGCTGGATCGAGACCGCGCGCACGCAGTTCGAGCAGCCACCAGTCCCGCGCGAGGAGAAGCGACGGATCGAGCGGTGCCGCCGTCGGTCCCGCCTTCGCCGGCTCGATCTCGCGGTAGGTCTTCGCGACCTCGTCGATCAGCATCGCACGCGAACCGTTCGACACGAAGGACTTGCCGTCGGTCGTCTCGATGCGCGTCCCTTCCGACGCGGGCGCGCGATCGGCGTCCTTCGCACGGTCGGACGACGCGTCGCCGGCGCGACGCGCGAACGCGCGCCAGACGCGCGCGATCGGCGCACCCGCGGCGTCGAGCATGCGGTACTCCGCCGACTCGAGCCTCGCGAGGGCCGCGGCGCAGGCCGCATACCGCGCGCGGGGTGCGGCGTCGGGAGGGATGGATTCGTGCGAGAGCTCGGTGGAGCCCGGGATGGAGGCGAGCGCGAGGACGATGGGTAGGAGGGGATTCGGCATGGGGTCTCCGTGCGGAGAAATGACCGTTTCGGCGGCTCCGTGACGGCAGTCGCGCCGATTTCCTCGCCTGGCGTCGTGCGCTGCGGACCTCGAGCGAGACGGGCGGGATGACGCGGTCGATCTTGCGATCCTCGTCGGCGCGTGGGGTTTCTGCGGCTGGATGGGCCGGGGCGCGCGGCGCGCGGGGGGGGCGTCGTGCGCGGATCGCGCACGCTTCCCGCACGCGTCGTCGTGCGGCGCCCGCGAACATCGGTCATGGTGGCGAACGCGCGAACGGATCGAGAAGGGCATCGGCTGGCGGCGCGGCTTCTGGCGGCGTTTCTCGAACGGACGGGTGCCGAGCGTGCGCCGCCCGTGGGACGCCGGTACCTCTGGACCGATGCGCATGCGGTGTTCGCGCTTGTCGGGCTTCATCTGGCGGGCTTTCCGCCGCAGGGCGCTGCTCCGGAGATCCTCGCCTTCGAAGGTCTTCGCCCGGAGCGCGCTCCCTCCGCGCCGCCTGGCGCGGGTGCGCTCGACCTCGCGGTCGCGCTCGCCCGGAGCGTGCACGAAGTGCTCGGCCGATTCGCACCCGACGATCCGCGCTCGGGTTGGATCAGCGGTCTCTCCGATCGCGATGGTGCGCGCACGCCGTGCGTGGCGGGGCTTCGCATCGGGAAGCCGCGGCTCGAGCGCGCGGTCGCGCCGGACCGAACATCGGCTGGCGGCGGGACCGGCGGCGGAACGCAGGTCGATCCGATCGACGATCCCGCGGAATGGGAGCGCGACGGGCAGTACTTCCACTACCTCGTGAAGTGGATGCACGCGCTCGACCGGCTCGCGCGCGCGACGGGCGATGTCGCGTGGTGCGCGAACGGCGCGGCGCTCGCGCGCGTCGCGTGCGAGCGGTTCCTCCTCTCCGACGGGCGCGGACCGCGGCTCGCGTGGAAGATGTCGGTCGACCTCTCGCGGCCCGTCGTCGATTCGTCGGGACTGCACGACGCGCTCGGCGGGCTCGTCGCCTGTCTTGCGCTGCGCGATTCGATGGAGGGACTCGCGCGGCGTTCGGGTCGCACGATTCCGGGGAACTGGTTCGAGCCCGAGATCGCGCTTCTCTCGGAGATCTGCGCGCGCGAGGGATCGTGGCGCACGGCCGATCCGCTCGGAGCGGGCGAACTCGCGCTCGATCTCGCGACGCTCGACCGGCTCGCGGCGGGCGGGTGCGCCGACGCGCAGGCCTGGCGCGCGCGCGTCGCCGACGCTTGCGCCTCGAGCCTTCGCGCGGTGCCGCTCGACGCGATCCTCGCGTGGCCTCCGTCGCGTCGGCTCGCCTTCCGCGAACTCGGATTCGCGCTCGGCGTCGGCGCGCTCGCCGATGCGGGGCGGACGGATGGGCTCGCGCCGCGGGCCGTCGAGGCCGCGGCGCGCATCGTCGCCGACTGGAGCGATCCCGCCGCGCGGACGGGGCCCGCCTGGCGCGCCCACGAGGACATCGGCGACGCGACGCTCGCCGCCTGCCTCGCGCCCGCGGCGATCGTTCCGCGAAGCCTCGCGGATGCGGCGGCGCCCGCGCTCAGCCCGCCTTCGGCGCGGGATCGGCCCCGCGGATGCACTGGAGGTTGAGGCTGATCGGCGTTCCCGAGAAGCGCAGCTTCGAGGTGTCCTCGAAGAGCCGGAAGTCGTCGACGCGGCGGAAATCCTTGAATCCGTGCGGCTTCAGCAGCGCGACGAGGATGTTGTAGGAGAAGCCCACCTTGTGGAAGTCGAAGGGCTCGATCTGGCCGCCCATCATCATGCGCATGATCTTGAACTGCTCGTTCGCGCTCTGCTGCGCGATCGGGTGGAGGAAGAGCTGGCAGAGCACCTCCATGTCGGGCACCGAGATGCGCAGGCGCCCGCCCGGCATCAGGACGCGCCGCGCCTCGGCGAACGCCTTGCCGAGCTCCTCCTGGTACCCGAGGTGCTCGTACACATGCGAGGCGTAGATCTCGACCGCGCTTCCATCGGGAAACATCGAGAGGTCGGTCACCGAACTGCGCACATCGACGCCCGGGCGGTCCTCGACGTTGACGATCAGCCAGCCCTCCTTCACCTCCCATCCGCCGAGATGGAGCTGAAGGCGCTTCGCGTGGGCGAAGCGGTCGGGATCGCGGTCGGTCGCGTCGCTCGGTGCGTGGTCCATGCGGGGAATCTAGCAGGGGCGCGCGGCGTTCAGCCTGCGGCCGCCGCGCGGAGTGCGGCGAGGAGTCGGGTCGCGTAGGCGCTCCGATCGGTGAGCGGCGAGGCGGAGAGCCGCGCGCGGAGCGTGGCGCGAAGATCGGCGAGGCGCGTCGCGTCGCGCGCGAGATCCGCGGCGATCCGCGCGTACGCGGTTCCGTCGCGCGCGATGAACTCGGGCAGACCCGCCGCCGCGAGCAGGCTCGCGCCGACGCGCGCCGCGTGGCGGTCGCCCTCGAGGACGACGACGGGAACGCCCATCCAGAGCGCCTCGCAGGTCGTCGTGGTCCCGTTGTAGGGGACGGTGTCGAGCGCGATGTGGACGCGGCGGTAGAGGGCGAGATGCGCCTCGATCGACGGGGTGTACGCGACGATCTCGACGCGCGCGCGCGCGATGCCCGCCGCCTCGAGCCGCGCGAGGAAGTGCCCGCGCGCGAGGTCGCCGGCGAGCGCCTTCGACTTGGCGAGCAGCTGCGCGTCGGGCACCTGCGAGAGGACCTCCGACCAGAGCGCGACGGTGTCGGCCGAGATCTTCGACGAGAGGTTGAAGCTGCCGAAGACGATGGGGCCGTCGCCGCTCGGGAGCGCGGGATCGGGCGCGTCCGCGGGCGGGCCGTAGCAGAGGAAGCAGGGGTCGAGTCGCAGCAGGCGTTCGGTCGCGAGCGATTCCGATCCGGGCGGATCGGTGATCGAGTCGACGATCCGCAGGTCGACCGACGGATGGCCCGTCGTGTTCGGATAGCCCGTCGCGGTGACGATGACGGGCGCGGGCTTCGGCGTGAGCGCGCCGAGCCGGCTGCCCGCGGTGTGCCCGCTGAGCTCGATGAGGAGATCGAGCCGCGCGTCGCGGATCGCGCGGCCGAGCGTCGCGTCGTCCATCGCGGCCGCCTCGATCCAGCGGTCGAAGTGGCGGCGGAGGCGCGTCTCGACGCGATCGGAGGGATTCGGGGGATTCGCCGAGAAGGCGATGAGTTCGACGCCCGCGCGGAGCGCGTCGGACCCGTGGATCGCCGCGATCCACGGCTCGGTGAACGAGCCGACCGAATGCGTGCGGAGATCGGCCGAAAGGACGCCGATCCGAAGCGGCGCGCCATCGGGGCGCGGTGCGGCGGGCGGGGCGCTCGCGGCTCCTCCGAGACTCGCTCCGTACGCGCGGTGCGCCTCGAACACCTCGCTCGCGGGGCGCGTCGCGTAGTTCAGCATGCGGAGATGCGCCGCGCGGAGCTCGTGGTCGTTCGCGTTCCCCGCGATCGCGCGCTCGAGGACCGTGATCGCATCGTCGACGCGATCGGCCGCCTCGAGCGCGTTCGCGTGCGCGCGCGCGAGCGCCGCCCAGCCTGCGCGCAGCGCGCCGCCACGCTCGCAGGCGTCGATCGCGCCCGCGAGGTCGCCCGCGCCCGTCGAGGCGATCGCGAGTCCGAGCCACGCGAGTTCGTAGCGCGGATCGATCTCGAGTGCCTTGCGCAGCTCCACGGCCGCCTCGCGATGCCGCCCGAGTCCCATCAGCGCGTTCGCGAGGTTGTTGCGGTACGCGGGCACGCGCGGTGCGAGCGCGGCCGCGCGCGTCAGGTGCGCGAGGGCCTGCTCGGTCTGCCCCGACTGGACGAGGAGCATCGCGAGCGCCTGCAGCGCGTCGAGGTTTCCGGGCTGCCGTCGCACGAGGAAGCGCAGCGACGCGATGGCGGCATCGAGGCGCCCTTCGCGGGCGTCCTGGATCGCGCGTTGAATCGTCGAGTCGGCGGCCATCGTGCGCGTTCGTCCTTCGTCGTTCGTCGTTCGTCGTTCGTCCTTCGTCCCTCGCCCTTCGCTTCTCGCCCTTCACTTCTCGTCCTTCGGGCTCCGTCCTTCGGCTGTCATCCGTTGTCGTGCGGCCAGGGCGAGGATACCGCCGACGCCTCGCGATGCGGATCGACGCCGAGCGGAACTCCATGACGGTTCGCCGTCCCTCGTGCCGCGTTCGGGCGCGTGGCGCCTACCGGTACTGCGCCGCGACGAGCGCGCACGCGTCGTCGTCGAAGGCGTCGTCGCGGCGCATCTGGCTGAAGAGGGCGAGGAGGTCGGCTTCGGTCAGCATGCGCTTCTCGGCGCCCGAGACATCGAGGTAGACGCGGCCGCGGTGCATGGCGACGAGCCGGTCGCCGAGGGTCGCCGCCTGCTGCATCGAGTGGGTCACCATGAGGGTCGTCGAGCGCGACTCGCGCACGAGGCTTTCGGTGAGCCCGATGACGAGTTCGGCGCTGCGCGGATCGAGCGCCGCGGTGTGCTCGTCGAGGAGAAGCACCTTCGGCCGCGTGAGGGTCGCCATCAGGAGCGTGATCGCCTGCCGCTGTCCGCCCGAGAGGAGGCCGATCGGGTCGTCGAGGCGGTTCTCGAGGCCGAGTCCGATCCTGCGGAGGAGCGCGCGCCACTCGTCGCGGCGCATGCGCATCGAGAGGGGAAGAAGCGAGCGCATGTTCCGCCGCCGCGACGCGAGCGCCATGTTCTCGGCGACGGTGAGTTCGGGCGCGGTCCCCGCGAAGGGATCCTGGAAGACGCGGCCGACGAGGGTCGCGCGGCGATGCTCGCTCCAGCGCGTGACATCGTGGCCCGCGACGACGATCCGTCCCGCGTCGAGCGCGAAGGTGCCCGACACCGCGCCCTGGAGGGTGCTCTTGCCCGAGCCGTTCGTGCCGATCACGACCGTCCACGAGCCCTCGGCGAGCTCGAGGTCGACGCCGTCGAGGGCGCGCACCTCGTTCGCCGTGCCGCGGTTGAACGCCTTGCGGACGCCGTCAAGACGCAGCATGGGCGCCTCCCTTCCGCGCGGGTCCCGCGCCGCCGTCGCGACGCAGCCCGCGGATCCAGCCTGGTCCGACGATCGCCGCGAGGACGACGACCGCGGTCACGAGCTTGAGGTCGTTCGCGTCGAGCCCGAGGCGGATCGCGATCGCGACGAGGAGGCGGAAGAGGACCGCGCCCATGATCGCGCCCGCGATGCCGAGCGACACCGAGCGCACGGGGCCGACGAGCGTCGAGCCGATGATCACGCTCGCGAGGCCGAAGACGATGACGCCGATCCCCATCTGCGCGTCGGCGAAGAGCTGCATCTGCGCGAAGAGCGCGCCCGCGAGCGCGACGAGCGCGTTCGAGATCGCGAGTCCCGTGACGATCATGCGGTCGGTGCTCGTGCCGAGGGCGCGCACCATGCGCGCGTTGTCGCCGGTCGCGCGCATCGCGGTGCCGAGCTCGGTGCGGAGGAATCCGACGAGCGCGACCGCGACGAGGCCCGCCGCGAGCAGCGTGCCCGCGAGGAGGCCGAGATCGCCCGAGGGGACGGGGCGGCCGAGGATCGTCGTCTCCTTGCCGAGCCACGCGACCGCGGCGTCCTCGAACGGGCGGAACACCGTGCGGCCCGTGATCGGCAGGTTGCTCGCGCCCATCGTGCGCAGGTTCACCGAGTAGAGCGCGGTCATCACGAGGATGCCCGAGAGGATCGCGTTCACCTTGAAGCGCGTGTGGATGAGGCCCGTCGTCATGCCCGCGAGCGCGCCCGCGAGGATGCCCGCGGCGGTCGCGGTCCACGGGCTCGCGCCCTCCTTGAGGAGCCGCGCGGTGACGGCCGCGCCGAGCGCGAACGAGCCGTCGGCGGTGATGTCGGGGATCTGGTAGACGCGGAACGAGAGGTAGATCCCGAGCGCGAGGATCGCGAAGACGAGGCCGATCGCGAGCGTGGCGACGAGAAGGCTCACCGCGCGCCTCCGATCGGGAAGACCCACAGCGCGCCGCGGACGAAGGCGGTCTCGTGGCGCGTGCGGTCGTCGTGGAGGGCGTGCAACACGCCGCGCATCGGCTGCTCGCCGAGGAGGTCGCCGGCGGCGGCGATGTCGGCGGTCGCGCGGGTGACGGGGCGGTAGGAGACGGTCGCCGCGTGTGCGTGGAGGAGGAGGGGGCCCGCGTCGGCGAGGGCGTCGGAGATCCCGGGGTCGAGCGTGGCGACGGCGTCCTTCGGGCACGCGACCGCGACGACCGCGAGCGACTCGCCCGCATGCATCGGCTCGCCCGCGAAGCGCAGGTTCGCACGGAGTTCATCGGGCGTCATCGCGGAGGCGGTCCGCGGCCAGCCGTCGGGCGAGCGGCGCGCCCACGCGCCGAACGCGCCCGCCGATTCGCCGATCGCGACGAAGGCGACGGGCCCGCCGGTCGCGGCGACGAGCGCCGCGGCGAGTTCGCGGAGCGCGATGCGCGGCGCGTCGGCGCGATCGAGGAAGCCGTGCCACGCGGGGCGGCCACGCACGACGAGCGCGTCGAGCGCGACGAATCCCGCGTCGCGGAGCGCCTCGCCATCGGCGGGCCGCGAGACGAGGCAGTCGGGACGCGGCGCGCCCGCGGGCGCGACCGCGACCGTGCCGCCCGCGGCGAGTCCCTCGCCGTAGAGCCCCGCGGCGCCCGCGGCGTCGTTCGCGAGGGCGAGGTGACCGAGCGCGACCGTCGCGCCGTCGAGGGCGACGCGCGCGCCGCGCACGCGCGCGATCGTGGCGCGGGCGTCGCCATCCCGTGCGCGCGCGAGTTCGCCGCGCCATCCCTGTCCGAGCGTGATGGACGCGTCGGTTGCGTCGGTCGCGTCGGATGCGCGCGGCGCGGCGGCGTCCGTGGCCGCGCGGTCGACGAGCATGTCGAGCCGCGCGATGCGGAGCATGTCGCGGATCGCGTCGTTGAGGGCGACGATCGCGAGCGTCCCCTTCACCGCGCGGAATCGCGCGTGCGCGCGCAGGATCGCGCCGAGTCCGACCGAGGTGAGGAAGGTGACCGCCGAGAGATCGAGCTCGATGCGCGTCCGGCCGAGGCGGATCGCCTCCTCGAGCGCCGCCGATGCGGGCTCCGACCACGCGGCGTCGAGGCGACCCTCGAAGACGAGCGTCACGCGGTCGTCGGTGACGGTGCGGTCGATCCTCATCGCGCGCCGTCCCTTCCGCCTGCGTTGCCCGCGTCGGGAGCCGAACCGCCGCCTGCCCCGTCCTCGCGCGCCTCGGTCGCCTCCGCGCGGAGATCCGCGGGGAGGACGAGCCCGAAGCGGCGCATGCGCTCGGTGTTCACCTCGAAGACCGTCCGAGCGGGAACCTCGAAGGGAATCGCCGCGGGCGACGCGCCCTCGAGGAGCCGCTTCGCGAGCCGCGCCGTCGCGCGTCCGACATCGGCGTAGTCGCGCGTCACGACGAGCGCCGCGCCCGATCGGACGCCGATGGGCGCGAAGGAGAACACGGGAATGCCCGCGCGGTCGGCCGCGCGCACGATCGAGCGGAGGCCCGTACCCGTGAGGTTGTCGGCGATCTGGACGATCGCGTCGACGCCGCCCGAGGCGAGCGCGTCGGCCGCCTCGGGGAGCTCGGTCGCGCGGTCGGCGGGCGTCGAGACGAGCTCGATGCCCGCGGCCGCGAGCTTCGCGCGCCACTCCTTCTCGAAGAACACGCTGTTCGCCTCGGCGGGGCTGTAGACCGTGCCGACGCGCCGCGCCGACGGCATCGTCGCGCGCAGCACCTCGAGCATGAGGTCCCAGTCGGCGCCGATCTCGACGCCCGTGATGTTCGGCAGGTGGTCGGTCGCGCTCCGCCCCGCGCCCGCGACCACGCCCGACGAGGAGAGCGAGAAGAGGATCGTCCGGTCGCCCATCCGCCGCATCGCCGCCTGGAGCGCGGGCGTCGTGAAGGTGATGAGGAGGTCGGGCCGCTCCTCGGCGATCGCGGCGGCCATCGTGTTGAGCGTGCCCGCGTCGAACTGCGCGTCCCGCAGCGTCATGCGGCAGTTGCGGCCGTCCTCGAAGCCGAGCGCGCGCCATTCGTCGAGGAATCCCGCGTAGCAGTCCTCGAAGTTGGGCGTGCGGTTGTAGGTGAGGAGCGCGATCGACGGCATCGCGGGCATGCCGTCGCGCGCGCGGTGGGCGCGCAGCGCGGCGAGCGCCTCGGCGGCGGGCGCGGGCGCGATCGGGAAGTCGGCCTCGCGGACGACCGTCTCGCGGCCGTCGTGCCAGACCTCGCTCGCCTCCTCGATGAAGCCCGCGGGCGCCTTCCATCGCGCGGGCCACGCCGAGGTGCAGAGGGTCGTGCGCGCGGGCGTGAAGTTCTCGATCGGAAGCGTGCGCGGATCGACGCCCGCGAGCGCGAGTTCGGCGAAGACGCCCGTCGTCCGGCCGCAGGCGATCCAGTCGGCGCCCATCGAGAGCGCGGCGCCATCCTTCGCGAGTTCGGGGAAGCTGCTGATGATCGGGACGCCCCGCAGCTTCATGCGTCCGATGAGCGTGACCGCCGCCGAGTTGACGACGGTGTCGGGCAGCAGCCAGAACGCGTCGACGCCGCGCGAGACGATGACTTCGGCCGCGTTCACGATGTCGGTCACCGATCCGCCGTTCGCCTCGACGAGCTCGAGGCCGAGTTCCGCCGCGGCCGCGCGCGCGACCTTCATGCTCGCCTCGGCGTTCGGTTCGGCGGGGTTGTAGGCGACGCCGATCCGCTTCACCTGCGAGTCGAGCGCGCGGAGCGCGGCGAAGAGCGCGCGGATCGGCTGCAGCGTGCCGAATCCGCTGAGAAACGCGGGCCTTCCCGAGCCGTCCGCGTAGGGGCCGAGCGGCACGCCGATCGCGGGCGGCGAGGCGACGAACCCGATCACCTGCGGCGCGCCGCGGCGGTTCGCGCGCATCATCGCCTGCGACGCCGCGGTGCCGAGGGTGACGATGCAGTCGTACGGGTCGGCCGCCGACGCGACCTGCGCGGCGATCTGCGCGAGCGTCGCCTGATCGCCCTCGGCGTTGAAGGTGTCGATCGTCGAGCCCGCGTCCTTCGTGTAGCCGGCGTCCGCGAGCTGGGCGATCGTGCCCTTCGCGCCCTCCTCGAAGGCGGCGATGCTCGCGTAGCGGATGATCGCGATGCGCTTCCGCGCATCGACCGCGCCCGCCGTCGCATCGGGCCCGCCGTCGCCCGCGCGGCGCGCGCCCGAGCGGTCGGTGAGGACGAGCACCGCCGACGCGAGCGCGATCAGCGCGAGTCCGAGGAGGAGACGGCGGAGGTGGCCGAGCACGGAAGCGGAAGGCTAGCGAAACGGGGGCGTTTCGCGGAAGCGGTGGCCGGGCACGCGACGCGGCGTCGCGTGCCCGGCGGAGCGCGGTGTCCGTGCGTCAGGGGACGATCCAGAACGCGAGCTGGACGGCGGGCTCCCCCGTGATCCAGCTGCGGCCGCCGTCGGGCGAGAACTCCGCGGGCGTCTCGCCCGGTTCGGCGAGACGGCCGGAGAGCGTCAGGTTGACGAGGCTCGACGCCGCGAGCGGCGCGTCGCGGAAGCAGCTCACCTCGATCGAGCGGATCTCGCGTCCCGCGTCGGCGACGACGTTCGAAAGCGTGAACAGGAAGGTGCTTCGGAAGAGCCCCGGCTCGAGCGGCGAGGCGAGGGGGCGCGCGCGGGCGGTGCGTCGGAAGAGGTCGGGCGCGCCGCCGTCGCGGTACTCGACGAGGACGTCGAACTCGATCGCCTCGACCGCGACGGGATAGCCGACGGCGGTCGTGAAGCCCGTGCCGTTCGCGGACGACAGCGCCTGCGACGCGATCTCCGCCGGAAACCCGAGCACGGAGATGCTCGACACGCCGCCCGGAAGCTCCTGCCGCCAGCGCGCCTGCGTGTGCGTGAAGTCGGCGCCGCGGAGCGCGCCGTAGACCTCGGACTGGAGCCAGCCTTCCCACGGAACGGGGCAGCCCGTCGTCACCGGCGCGATCGCGCAGGTGAGGAGCGACGCGTCGAGGGTCGGATCGAGGCTGTCGCAGTCGGTGCCGCGACCGATGAAGTACCCGTGGGCGTTCGAGCAGGCGAGCGAGGTGCCCGTGCCGCATCCGCCGTCCGGCAGCACGCAGCCGCCGATCTCGGCGTCGAAGCCGACCGACACGGGATTCCCGGCCGCGACGTCGAGGAACGCCTCGGCGCAGGTCGCGTTCACGCTCGTCGATGTGGTGGGATCGACCAGCGGGTCGCGCACGATCGTGCGGAGGTCGATGTCGGGGAGGACGTCGCCGATGAAGCTCCTGTGCAGGAGTCCGCCCGTACAGTTGCGGACCCAGGGGTCGGGCACGAAGTCGCCGCACGCGCCCCACGAGGCGAGCAGGATGGCGGCGTCGGCCGAGTTCACGGTGCCGTCGAGGTCGAGGTCGGCGACGCACGGTGCGCCCGCCGCGCACGGCCCCCACGCATCGAAGAGCGCCGCGAGATCCGTGGCGCCGACCTCGCCGTTCCCGTCGAGATCGCCCGGGCACGCGCCCGCGGCCTGCGCGGTCATGACGAAGCCGTAGCCCGCGATGCCCGAGTCGACGAGCGATTCCCAGCGCACGCGGAATCCCGCGGGCGAGGACGATCGGAACGTGCGGCGATTGCCCTCGACGATGCCGTTCCAGGTGGCGAAGTCGTAGAGCTGGTCGCTCGTCCAGACGCTTTCGCCGGTCGCGGCGTCCTCGATCGTGACGCGCGCGACGAGTTCGAGCGACGGCGATCGACCGATCGAGGTGCGGTTGACGGTGAGCGAGACGGGACCGCCGGGATGGCGGACGAGGCGTTCGCAGGCGAAGCCCGCGTCGAGCGGCGTGATGCCGTCGCCGAGGACGATCGACGCGCTCTGGCCGTGCCACTCGACGGGCTCGTCGCACGGGGCGCCGACGGGTCCGCCGCAGGCCTGCAGCAGGAGGTTGGCGGCGCCGCCGAGCGCGCCGTTTCCGCCGGGGCTCGCCACGCGGGCGTCGAGGTTGTCGTGGAGGACGCCCCTCGCCGCGTGGCGCGCGAGCCAGATCGCCGCGCGGCCCGGGATCGTCGCGGACCTCAGCTCGAGGTCCTCGAAGCTCACGCGCTCCGCGAGGAAGAGCGCGACCGCGCCCGTCACCGCGGGGGTGGCCATCGATGTTCCGCTGTTCGTCGAGAGCCCGCCGTCGGGGCGCTTCCAGTCGGCCGAGACGATGGCGGAGCCGGGCGCCCAGATGTCGACGATCGGACCGTGGTTCGAGAAGCTCGACGGACGGTCGGCGAGGTCGGTCGAGCCGACGGTGATCGCGAACCGCAGTGCCGCAGGGGTCTTCCAGTCGGCCATGTACGAGTCGTTGCCCGCGGCGACGACCACGGGGATTCCGAGGCTCTCGACGAGTACGAGCGCGAGGTCCTGCACCGGGGAGGGACCGCGCACGGGGCCTCCGAGCGACATGTTGACGACCGCGGGCCGCGTCACGTTGCCCGCGGCGACGACCCAGTTGAGCGCGGCCACCCAGCTGCTCTCGAAGATGACGCCGCTCTCCTCGGTCACCGAGAGCGCCACGATGTCGGCGCCGGGCGCGACGCCGACCGTGGCGCCCGCGACGGTGCCCGCGACGTGCGTGCCGTGTCCTTCGTTGTCGGCGGCGTCGGGGCTGCCGGTGATGGCGAAGTTCCGCGTGGCGATCACGCGCCCGCCGAATTCGCTGTGCGAGGGCACGATGCCCGAGTCGATGATGACGGCGGTGACGCCGTCGCCGGTCGCGCCGCACGGATCGAACGCGGGCGCGAGCCCGTCGCGCGCCGAGATGCGGCGGAGGTTCCAGGGGGCGGGCAGGTTCGGGTTCTCGCCGATCGGAAGGTCGCCGCCGCGGTCGTCCCCCATGCCGCGGTCGAGGCCCATGACGCGGTCGGGCTGGACGACGAGGACGCGCGGATCGGCGGCGAGGCGCGCGGCCTCGTCGGGCGTCATGCCCGCGGCGAAGCCGACGAGCGCGCTCGTGTAGCGCTGGTGCGGGCGGGCGCGGCCGATCGTCTCGTCGAGGAGCGCGTCGACCGCGCGCTCGGCCTCGGCGACGCGCGCGGCGTCGTCGGGCGACGGGCGCATCGAGAGCATGACGATCCACGAGGGCAGGCCGTTCGGGAGGATCGCCTGCTCGCCCGCGCGCTGGATGGGGCCGCGGTCATCGAGTGGAGGGACGGACACGCTCGCAGCATCGAGCGTCGTGGCGGAGCGTTCGGCGGGCGTCGCGCCGACGGAGGCCTTCGGCGTCGCGGGCGCGCGTTCGGCGGTCGTCGACTGGGTCGGCGCGCTGCGGGCGTCGGGTGCGGCGTTCACGCCCTTCGTCGCGGGCAGGGCGCGCGGCGCCTCGGCGGCGGGGGGTGCGAGCCGCGGCGCGGCGGCGGCGAGGGCGAGTGTCACAGGGAAGAAAAGCGCGCGCGCGAAGAGGTGCTGCAGCCGCGACGGTCGGGTGTGTCGGTTCATCTCGTGTGCTCTCATCGCTCTCGGTTTCATGTTCGACGGCCCGTTCATTCGAGCGATCGGGTTCGTGCCGGCGGAACGCCTCCATCGCCCTCGTGAATGAGGTCCCTCGTCGAGGAAACACTCGTGAAGCGGACGCGGATGGCGAGCCTTCGCGCGCCTCGATTCGCGTCCGCCACGGTGGAATGCGCCCGCGTGACCATCGGTCCCCAGGTCCGTGATCTCCTCGCACGGGCCTACTCGGGGACCTCTCTCCGCACAGGGCCGATCGACACGATAGAGCGAGGCATCAAGCGCCATTTCCGCCCTGCGTGGGAAAGGCGCGAAGAGGTTCTCCAGAGCCACTTTTTCACGCGTGCCCGCGCCTCGATATCGGGCGCGTGACCTGTCGGGCGTGGGTCCGAGCATCGTCGGTCGGGTCGGTCGCGCGCGTCGCCGCGCGGTATCCCCGCACGCACGCACGCACGCACGCACGCGGGAGGCGTCCCGCGGCGCGCGGCGCGTGCGACTTCCAGAGCCGCCGCCGTCGCGCGGGGCGTCGGATGGCGCGGGCATGACAGGTCGACCTTCCCGCGCCCGCACAGCACGAAGCGCCGCGTCCGCGTAGTCTGCGCGACCAAGGCGAGTCGTGCGCCGTCCCCGCACCCCTTGGAGTACTCCGACATGTCGACGAATCCGAACGCACGGCGTCTTTTCACCGCGAGCTGTCTCGCGCTCATCGTCACCGCCATGAGCTTCGCGCTGCGCGGCGGTGCGATGGGCGCGTGGACCGCCGAGTTCAGCCTCACCAACGAGCAGGCGGGCTGGATCTCGAGCACCGCGTTCTGGGGCTTCACGCTCGCGATGGTGTTCGGCGGCCCGCTCTGCGACACGCTCGGGATGCGCAACATCGTGCGCTTCGCGTTCGTCGGCCACCTCGCGGGCATCCTCCTCACGATCTTCGCGTGGGACTACGCGAGCCTCTTCCTCGGCACGCTTCTCTTCGGCATCGCGAACGGCGCGGTCGAGGCGGCGTGCAATCCGCTCATCGCCGCGCTCTACCCGAACGACAAGACCACGCGGCTCAACCAGTTCCACGTGTGGTTCCCCGGCGGCATCGTGATCGGCGGCCTGCTCGCGTTCGCGCTCGGGAAGGCGGATTTCGGCTGGAAGGTGCAGTTCGCGACGATGCTCCTGCCGCTCGCCGCGTACGGGTTCCTCTTCTTCCGCCAGCCGATGCCGCGCACCGAGCGCGTCGACATGGGCGTCTCGACCGGCGGCATGTTCGCCGCGTGCCTCAATCCCGTCTTCCTCCTCATGGTCGTCTGCATGCTGATGACCGCCGCGACCGAACTCGGCCCGGGCCAGTGGATCCCGTCGATCCTCGAGAACGCGGGCGTTTCGGGCATCCTCGTCCTCGTCTGGATCACGGGCCTCATGGCGGTCGGGCGGCAGTTCGCGGGACCGTTCGTCCACAGCCTGCAGCCGCTCGGCATGCTGCTCGCGAGCGCCGTCCTGAGCGCCGCGGGCCTCTTCCTCATGAGCCGCTCGACCGGCCCGATGCTCTTCGCGTCGGCGACGGTGTTCGCCTTCGGCGTCTGCTTCTTCTGGCCGACGATGCTCGGCTTCGTGAACGAGCGCTTCCCGAAGACGGGCGCGCTCGGCCTCGCGATCATGGGCGGCGCGGGCATGCTGAGCGCGGGCTTCGTCCTGCCCGTCATCGGCAAGTGGTACGACGACGGGATCGCGAAGGCGCTTCCCGAGGGGACGACGGTCGAAGGGTTCCAGGGCGCGGCGGCGGGTTCGGCCGAGGCGGCGCAGTGGGCGTCGATCCAGGCCGACGCGGGTCTGCACGCGCTCGGACAGGTCGCGATCCTGCCGGTCGTTCTCGTCGTGATCTTCGCGGCGCTCTTCGCGACGATGCGGCGGTCGGCGCCCGCCGCGCACTGAGCGCGTCGCGCCGTCGGTCCATTCCAGCCGTCGCGTGCGCGGCGTGGCGTTCGGTACCATCGACCGGATGCCACGCCGCGCCGCCATTGTCGCCGCCGTCCGCACGCCCATCGGCCGCTACGGCGGCGCGCTCGCGACGATCCGCCCCGACGATCTCGCCGCGCACGCGATCCGCGCGGCCGTCACACGCGCGGGCATCGATCCCGCGTCGGTCGACGAGGTCTACTTCGGCGCCGCGAACCAGTCGGGCGAGGACAACCGGAACGTCGCGCGCATGGCGGCGCTGCTCGCGGGACTGCCCGCGAGCGTGCCGGGCGCGACGGTGAACCGGCTGTGCGCGTCGGGTCTCGAGGCGGTGAACGTGGCCGCGCGCATGATCGAGGCGGGCTGCGGCGAGATCATCGTCGCGGGCGGCGTCGAGTCGATGAGCCGCGCGCCGTATGTCCTCGGGAAGAGCGACCAGGCGTTCGGCCGCGCGCAGGAGCTCCACGACACGACGATCGGCTGGCGCTTCGTGAATCCGCGCCTCGCGGCGCTTCACCACCCGTTCTCGATGGGCGAGACGGCGGAGAACGTCGCGCGGCGCTTTCGCGTCTCGCGCGAAGACCAGGACCGCTTCGCCCTCGAGAGCCAGCGCCGCTGGGCCGAGGCCGACGCCGCGGGCCGCTTCGCCGACGAGCTCGCGCCCGTCGAGATTCCGCAGGGGAGGAAGGCGCCCGTCGTCTTCGCGCAGGACGAGCATCCGCGCCCCGACACGACGCTCGAGAAGCTCGCGGCGCTTCGGCCCGCCTTCTCGAAGGAGCCCGACGCGACCGTCACCGCGGGCAACTCGTCGGGCGTGAACGACGGCGCGGCCGCGCTCGTCCTCGTCGAGGAGTCGCGCGCGAGGGCGCTCGGCCTCGCGCCGCTCGCCTTCGTCGGCGCGAGCGCGTCGGCGGGCGTCGATCCCGCCGAGATGGGGATCGGGCCCGTGCCTGCGATCCGGAAGGCGCTTGCGCGCGCGGGACTCGCGACCGGCGACATCGGTCTCTTCGAGATCAACGAGGCGTTCGCCGCGCAGGCGGTCGCGTGCGTGCGCGAGCTCGGGCTCGATCCCGCGCGCGTCAATGTGAACGGCGGCGCGATCGCGATCGGCCATCCGCTCGGCGCGAGCGGCGCGCGGCTCGTCGCGACGCTCGTCCACGAGATGGCGCGCCGCGGCGAGGCGCACGGCGTCGCCTCGCTCTGCGTGGGCGTGGGGCAGGGGCTCGCGACGGTGCTGCAGCGGGCGTAGGCCGCGTCTCGGTCGCCAGCGTGCGTCGCACGCGTCGCACCCGGAAGCGCGTTCAGCCCGCGATCTTCCGAAGTCCGCCCTCGACCGCCGCCACCAGCGCGTCGATCTCGTCCTCGCCCATCGGCGTCGAGAGCATCGCGGTGCAGGTGTTGATCATGAGGAAGCCCTCGGCGAAGAGGTGGTCGAGGAGCGTCTTGAGCCGCGCCGTCTCGTCGGGCGTGTTGTACGCCTCGCGGTAGTTCATCGGCGCGGACCGCTTCATGTGGATGCGGAACATCGAGCCGCCGCCCGTGACGCACGCGGTCGCGCCCGTCCGTGCGATCGCCGCCTCGATCCCCGCCATCGCGCGCGCGGCGAGCGCGTTGAGCCGCGCGACCGCCGCGGCGTCGTAGTCGCGCAGCGCGACGAGGCCCGCCGTCATCGTCACGGGATTCGCCGAGAAGGTGCCCGACAGGGGATAGAGGTAGCGCGCCGACTTCGGATCCATCAGCTCCATCACCTCGGCGCGACCCGCGATCGCGCCCGCGGGGAACCCGCCGCCGATGATCTTGCCGAGCGCCGTGAGATCGGCGTGGATCCCGTAGCGCGACTGCAGTCCACCGACCTCGGTGCGGAAGGTGATGACCTCGTCGAGGACGAGGAGCGCGCCGTTCGCCGCCGTCCACTCGCGGATCGCCGCGACGAACGCGGCGTCGGCGGGCTTGAGCCCGACGCGGTGCGGCATGAGGTCGAGGAGGACGCAGGCGATCTCGCCCCGGTGCGCGTCGAGGAGCGCGAGCGCGCGGTCGATGTCGTTGAAGGGCAGGATCACCACCTCGTCGAGCGCCGACTTCGGCGAGCCGTGCACGAGCGGCACGCTGTTCGGCCGGTCGGGGCTGCCCCAGTTGTCGGGCTTCGGCTCCTGGCTCGCCTCGGCGTAGTCGTAGCCGCCGTGGTAGGCGCCCTCGATCTTCGCGATCTTCGAGCGGCCCGTGAAGGCGCGCGCGGCCTTGAGCGCCGCCATGAGCGCCTCGGTGCCCGAGTTCACGAAGCGCACGCGCTCGAAGCCCGCGCTGCGCGAGGCGAGGAGCTCGGCGTAGTCGACCTCGGCCTCGGTCGCCATCATGAACGCGCTGCCGCGCGCGAGCTGCGCCGACACCGCCTCGACGATCGGCGCGTAGGCGTGGCCGTGGATGAGCGACGCCATGTTGTTCGAGAAGTCGACGCGCGTGACGCCGTCGAGATCGGTGATGCGGCATCCCGCGCCGAAGTCCGCGTACGGCGGATAGGGCGCGCGGAGGACGGTGTTCCGGCTCACGCCGCCGGGAAGGACGCGCTTCGCGCGCTCGAAGAGTTCCGCGCTGCGGGTGGTGACGGCGGTGGTGGTCGCGTGCGGCTGCATGGAGGAATCCGTCGTTCGCGGGGCGCGCCGTGCGCGCGCCGTCAGGGAGCGGGGGGAAGGATGGGCGCGCCCGTCTGGCGCGCGAGGTGATCGAGATCGACGCCGGGCGCGAGCTCGACGAGGCGGAAGCCTCCGTGCGGAAGGTCGTGCGCCACCTCGATCACCGCGAGATCCGAGTAGATCCGGTGCACGACGCCTCGGCCCGTCAGCGGATAGGTGCAGCGCTCGACGAGCTTGTGCTCGCCCTCCTTCGTCACATGCTGCGTGATGACGAAGACGCGCTTCACGCCCGCGACGAGGTCCATCGCGCCGCCGACCGCGGGAATCGCGTCGGCGCCGCCGGTCGACCAGTTCGCGAGATCGCCGTTCGCGGCGACCTGCAGCGCGCCGAGCACCGAGAGGTCGAGGTGGCCGCCGCGGATCATCGCGAAGCTCGTCGCCTGGTCGAAGAACGACGCGCCTGGCAGCGCCGTCACCTGGCGCTTGCCCGCGTTGATGAGCTCGGGATCGCCCTCGCCCGCGGCGGGCGACGGGCCCATCCCGAGCAGTCCGTTCTCGGTGTGGTAGACGAGCGTGCGCCCCTCGGGCACGAAGCGCGCGACGAGCTCGGGGATGCCGATTCCGAGGTTCACATGCCAGCCGTTCGGGATGTCGGCGGCGAGGCGGCGCGCGATCTCGTCGCGCGACCAGCCGATCGCGGGGGCGGCGTTCGCGTCGCGCGTCATGGGTAGCTCGCTCCCGCCGCGATCAGCGCGGACTCCTGCGCGGGGTTCGCGACATGCACGACGCGGTCGACGAAGATGCCGGGCGTCACGACGGTCTCGGGATCGATCGCGCCGGGCTCGACGACCTCGGCGGCCTGCACGATCGTGGTCTCGCCCGCCATCGCCATCGGCGGCGCGAAGTTGCGCGCGGTGGCGTGGAAGAGGAGGTTGCCGTGCGTGTCGGCGCGGTGCGCCTTGATGAGCGTGAAGTCGGCGCGGATCCCGTGCTCGAGGACGAACTCGCGGCCGCCGAAGACGCGGTGCTCCTTGCCCTCGGCGAGCGGCGTGCCGACGGCGGTCGGCGTGTAGAACGCGGGAATCCCCGCGCCGCCCGCGCGGATCCGCTCGGCGAGCGTCCCCTGCGGCACGAGCTCGAGCTCGATCTCGCCCTTCCGGTAGAGGTCGGGGAAGACGGTCGAGCCCGCCGTCCGGGGAAACGAGCAGACGACCTTCGCGACGCGCCCCGCCTTGAGGAGCGCCGCGAGCCCGACCTCGCCGCTGCCGGTGTTGTTGCTCACGACGACGAGCCGCCGCGCGCCCTGGTCGATGAGGGCGTGGATGAGCTCGATCGGACTTCCGGCCTCGCCGAAGCCGCCGATCATCACCGTCGCGCCATCGAAGATGTCGGCGACGGCCTCGCGCGCGCTCGCGATGCGCTTGTCGATCATCGGCAGGCGGGCGCGGGGGCGCCGTGGGTGATGCGCGCGCTCTTCACGCGCGAGTAGTCGAAGAGGCCCGCCTCGTCGAAGAGGACGCGGTCGGCGTAGCCGTCGAACCAGAGCGCCTCGGGGTTGCGGCCGACGATGCAGACCTTGCCGCGGTCGGCGGCCTGGCCCGCGTTGCGCAGGATCTTGAAGATCACGACGCCGTGCTCGCTGCCGGGAACGCCGGGAATCGGCTTCGTCGTGACGGCGTTGACCTCGGTCTTCCCCTTGTAGTGGGTGATCGAGAGGCGCGCGTGGTTCTCGATGCCCGAGAGGCCCTTCTGCGACTCGTTGAGGATCTGCCACGCGCGCTCGATGGGCACGTTGAACGAGCGGTACGCGACGATGTCGCGGCCGCAGAAGAAGTAGTGGTTCTCGCCGCCCGCGCGCTTGAACTCGCGCTGGAGGATGCGGAGCGCGTCGGGGTCGTCGTTGATCCCCTTGATGATCGGCGACTGGTTCTCGACGCTCAGCCAGCCGCGCGCGGCGAGGCGGCGCATCGCGGCGCCCGTCGCGGGCACCCACTGGAGGAAGCCCTGTCCGTCGCGCAGGTACTCGCCGCCCGCGTCCTTCGCGAGGAACTCGTCGGGATGCTCGAAGTGGACGACGATGTGGAGGCCGACCTGCGGATACGCCTCGTGGAAGCGGTCGAGCATCGCGACGAACGCGTCGTCGAAGCGCTCGGGGTAGAACGCCATCTCCTTCGTGCCGATGCGGATCGACTCGACGCCCGCGTCGCCGAGCGCGGCGAGCCACGCGGCGATCTTCGAGTTGTTGAGGACCATCGGGTCGCCGCCCGACATGAGCACCTCGCGGAGCTTCTCGCGGCCGCAGACGGGGTGACGGCCGCCGTTCGCGGAGACCTCGGCGTTGAAGCGGCGGATGTAGGCGACGACATCGGGAATCATCGCGAGGCCCTTCTTCGCGACGGTCCCGTCCTGGCGCTGGATCTCCTTGCGCGCGATCAGCTCCTCGCGGTAGCAGAAGCGGCAGTGCGCCGAGCAGGTCGACACGACGTAGAGGAGCCCCATCTCGTACTTGTGGAGCATGCCCTCGACGGGGCTGTAGTCCATCTGGAAGCCAGGGTCCTCGCTGCCCGCGAGGTCGTAGGTCTCCGACGGGTCGGCCTTCACGATGCGGCGGATCGGCGCGCTCGTCTTCGCGAGCTCGAAGTAGTGCCGCGTGATCTTCACGGGCATGCGCTTCTCGACATCGCGCTCGGTGCCCTTGAGGACGCGCAGCTGGACGAGCTCGCTCGGCTCGTAGAGGCCGAGCATGTCGTCGGGCGCCTTCTCGTCGAGGAACGGCGTGAGGCCGTTGATGATGTTGCGCTCGTGGCGCGTGTCCTCGACCTGCGCGAGGAAGGCCTGGGCGCGGTCGGACGGCGTGTATTCCTGCGACTCGGACATGGCTGGCTCCGTGACTGGGCGCGATCGACTCGCGCGGTGGCCGAGGCCTCGGGCGCCTCGGTGCGGGTGGCGTTGCGGCCGTACGGTCGCAGGTGCTCGTTCGGGGTGTCCGTTCCTCGCGACGGGGCTCCGGCATGGAGATCCTGACCTCGAGGTACGGAATTGAGTGTACATCCGCCGGGGCGGAGGACAACGGAATCGGTTCGAAATGGTGGGGCGCTCCAGCGGGGCGCGACTGAAGATCGCGGATGGTTCATCCTGCGTGGAATGCGCGGGGGCGCGCGGTGCGATCGCGCCTTTCGCGCGCGAGGGCCACGCGAAATCGGGTTTTCGGACGCAGGCGGGGCCTCCCCGCGAGGAGTGCGGCGATACTCGCGGCATGCCTCACGCGCTCATTCGCTCGCTCGCGGCGGTCGTCGCGTGCCTCCTCGTCGCGTGCCTCCTCGCCGCCGCGACCGCCTGCGCGCCGCGTGGCATCGGGGCCGCCCCCCGATCCGAGCCGTGGCCGCGCGATTCGCGGCCGAATCTCCTCGTCCTCGTCTCCGACGATCATCGCGCGGATGTCCTCGGCTGCGCGGGGCACGCGGTCGCGCGCACGCCGTCGCTCGACCGGCTCGCGGCCGAGGGCGTGCGGTTCGCGAACGCGTTCGCGTCGACGCCGATCTGCGCGGCGAGCCGCGCGACGATCCTCACGGGGCTGCCCGAGCGCGCGCACCACTTCACCTTCGGGCGGCCGCCGCTCGCGGCGGAGCTCGTCGCGTCGAGCTACCCCGCGCGGCTTCGCGACGCGGGATACCGCACGGGTTTCGTCGGCAAGCTCGGGGTGTCGGTCGAGGGCGGGCGCGAGGGCGTCGCGCGCATGTTCGACTCGTTCGCGCCGCTCGATCGGACGCCGTACCTGAAGCGGCGGCCGGACGGCACGGTGCGGCACGAGACGGATCTCGCGGGCGATGCGGCCGTCGCGTTCCTCGAGGAGGCGCCCGCCGATCGGCCGTTCTGCCTGTCGGTGAGCTTCAACGCGGCGCACGCCGAGGACGGCGACCTCGTCGACCACTATCCGCCGTGCGACACCGAGCGCGCGCTTCTCGAGGGCGTGCCGATGCCGCGGCCGAGGCTCGACGACCCCGCGATCTTCGCGGCGCTGCCCGCGTTCCTGCGCGACTCGATGAACCGCGACCGCTATCACTGGCGCTGGGATTCGCCCGAGAAGTACGAACGCAACCTGCGCGACTACTTCCGCCTGCTCGCGGGACTCGATCGCAATGTCGGCCGCATCCTTGAGGCGCTCGATCGCCTCGGTCACGCCGACGACACGGTCGTCGTCTTCCTCGGCGACAACGGCTACTACATGGCCGAGCGCGGCCTCGCGGGCAAGTGGTCGCACTTCGAGGAATCGCTGCGGATTCCGCTGATCGTGCGCGATCCGCGCGAACCCGCCGCGTCGCGCGGGCGCGTCGACGACGCGCTCGTCCTGAACGACGACCTCGCGCCGACGGTGCTGGCGCTCGCGGGCGTCGAGGTGGCGCCGCCCGAAGGCGGGGGACGGGTGCTCCCGCTCGCGGCGCTCGCGCCGCACGCGCCCGCGCGCGACGGCTTCCATTGCGGCCACGGCATGAAGCACGCGCGCATCCCGCGCTGGACGGGCTGGCGCACGAAGGACGCGATGTACGCGCGGTACCTCGACCAGGGTGCGGACGGCGAGTTCCTGCACGACCTCGTGGCGGACACCGACGAACTCGTCAATCTCGCCGGCGACGCGTCGCAGGCGCCCCGGCTCGAGGCGATGCGAGCGGCGAGCGGGGCCGCGCTGGCGCGCGCGGAGGCGGCGGGGCCGGCGCTGCCGCGGGTCCTTCTCCTCGGCGATTCGATCTCGATGGGCTACCACGCGACGGTCGTCGCGGCGCTCGACGACGAGGCGACGGTCGTCCGCCCGAAGGAGAACTGCGAGGGCACGACGAAGGGCGTCGCGCGGGTCGACGACTGGATCGCACTCGAGGGAGGCGGCTTCGACATCGTCCACTTCAACTTCGGCCTGCACGACCTGAAGCGGGTGAAGGCGGACGGCACGAACTCGAACGACCCCGCCGACGCGCGGCAGGCGGAGCCCGAGGCGTACGGGCGGCAGCTCCGCGAGATCGCCGCGCGCCTGGCGGCGACGGGCGCGCGCGTGATCGTCGCGACGACGACGCCCGTTCCCGAGGGCGGCGTCCGCCCGCATCGCGATCCCGCGGATGTCGCGCGCTACAACGCGATCGCCCGCACGGTCGCCGCCGAGTTCGGCTTCACGGTCGACGACCTCGAGTCGGTCGCGCGGCCGCGGCTCGCGGAGCTCCAGAAGCCCGTCGATGTCCACTTCACGCCGAAAGGCTCGAAGGCGCTCGGCGAGGCGGTTGCGGCGTCGGTGCGCGCGGCGTTGGCGCGGGGCGGCTCGGAACGTCCTCGGGCAGCAGCATCTCGCGGGTGAGTTCGTTCATTCCGCGCATTGGTCATTGGAGTCGCGGACGGAAGACGATCGGGGCAGTAGACTGGGCGAGCCCTCGACCCTCGTGGGCCGGCGCTCCTGTGGCCGGACAGGACGCTGTACCTCACCGGCCAAGAGGGGCTCGAGGCATGCCAGGACTCAGCGCGCACGGCAAGACGCTCGTTGGAAATTTCCGCCGCACCTTCGAGGAGGAGTACGGCGTACCGGTCCGTGTCTATCACGGCGTGAAGTTCGCAAAGGAGGATGCGACCCTCGCAAGCATCCGAGTCGACGGACACCCCGGTGGTCGCGAGATCGAGCTTCACGGCAACATGAAGGTCGGCACTGCGGAGGCGAAGGTGCTGGAGGCGATCGGAATTCGAATTCAGATCGAGGATGGGCGCGGGGGGCTTGCGTCGGACGACGTGACGCTGGCATCGCTGAGGTCTGGTCCACCGGTGGCGCGCCCTTCAGGTACTTCGAATCAGACTGTTCCAGCAGCTCCGCAGCCGGCGCTTTCGCCGTCGACCGTACTTTCACAGGCTCCGAAGCCTGCGCTCGAAGAGTCCAGTTCGGGCAAGAAGGGCTGCCTCGTGATGCTGCTCGTTGGCGGTCTCGGCGTCATCTCGACGCCGCTGGCGCTCGTGTCCTGGCTCGCGTGATCTCGAGAGCGAGGGGCCGCGCGGGACGGCGCCCGATGTCGCGATCCGCCTCTTCGAACTACCACGCATGAGCTCGCCGCGCCATTCTCTTGGAGTCTTCATCTCCTACAGGCGCGATGGAGGAGCGGAAGCGGCGAGGGTCGTGGAGAGCTTCCTCGAGGCGAACGACTGCGATGTCTTTCTCGATGTCGACGGGCTTGGCGCCGGTGAGTTCGACGAGCAGATCCTTCGCCAGATCGAGTCTCGCGAGGTTTTCATTCTGATCTGCAGCCGCGGGTGCTTCGAGCGCTGCAGGGAGCCCGGTGATTGGGTCCGGCGTGAACTCGAGCACGCGTTGAGTCGACGGCGACGGGTGGTGCCCGTGGTGCTACGCGGATTCGAGTGGCCATCCGAGCAGGATCTTCCCGCGTCGATCCGGTCGGTGGCTCGCTTCAACGCCTTCGAGTACAGCCATGCGCACTGGAAGGAGACGCGCGTCAAACTGATGCGCCTCGTTCAGGAGACTGGCGGCGAGATGGGGGGTTCGGCGTCGGAGCTCGACGCGCGACGAGCCGCAGTCCCGGACGTCACGAGTCCATCGGACGCGATGAACTCCCTCGACCGGCTCCTCGATCGGGTGGCTCATGAAGGCGAGGCTCCCTCGGAGACTGATCTCGCACTCCTCAGGAAAGCGGCGGAAGAGGGCGATGCGGAAGCGCAATTCGTGCTCGGTGCTTGCTACGACCGCGGAAGGGGTACCGAAAGGCTCGCGTCGGCGGCGGCGCGGTGGTATCGCCTCGCAGCGAGCAAGGGCCACCCGGACGCTCAGTTTCGCATCGGACTCTGCTGCCGTGACGGAACGGGAGTGGTGCGGAACGATGCCGAGGCCGTCGACTGGTTTCAGCGTGCGACGGAGCTCGGACATGCCGAGGCGCCCTGCTACCTGGGGGCGCACTTTCGAGAAGGTGCCGGTGTGGAGCGGAACGATGCGGCCGCTGCGCGCTGGTATCGGGTTGCGGCCGATCGGGGAAGTACGCCGGCGTGGAACAACCTCGGCGTCCTCCATCTCCATGGACTTGGCGTCGAGAAGGACGTGTCGGAGGCCGCGAGGTGCTTTCGGATCGCGGCAGATCGGGGGCATGCCGAGGCTCAGTTCAATCTGGGGATCTGCTATCGGAGTGGTTGGGGAGTCGCGGCGGACGAGGTCGAAGCGCGGCGCTGGCTGCAGTTGGCTGCGGAATCCGGGATCGATACCTCGAACCATGGGGCAGGCGATTCCCCCGAGCAACGGTCCATGCCGCAGCGCTGGTTGATTCTTCTCGGGATTCCCATCGCGATCATCGCACTCTGGATTCTCCTTCGCATCGGACTGGCGATCTTCTGATCGATGCCGTTCAGACGGCTCGCGCGTCCGTGATCCCTCGCCGGGCATGAACTCCAGCTGCGGGCCTTGCCGCGAATCGCATGCCGACGGCGCGGTGCCTGCCGCTGACCGCGCGAAACGCCGACGTGCCCGCCGTCGCGAGGCGACCTTTGCCCGACGCAAGTGACGCGTGCCCCGCCAGTACACTCGCCGCATGCACGCACCGCTCCTCGCGCTCTCGCTCGCCGCCGTTCCCCTCGCGCAGTCGGCGAAGCCCGAGCCGCCCGCGTCGGCCGAGATGTCGGGCTACATGCTCGTGCCGGTCGAGCGCGCGCCCGAGGAGTTCAACGCGGGCTTCTCGCTCTACGCGGCGGCGTTTCCCGTCGTCGAGCGCTATCCGGGCTCGCGCTTCCAGACGGGGCTCTTCGGTACCTGGATGTTTCCGCAGTTCGCCGAGAACGAGAAGCCGAAGGATCTCTACACCGACATCGAGGGCGGACTCGGCTGGTGGCGCGACACGCGCTTCGCGACCGCGACGCCGAAGTTCATCATGGGTGGCGTCGCGGTCAACTTCGCGGCGTGGGCAAACGGGCCGGGCGCGGGGAAGGGGCGCGACTGGGACCAGCCGCTCGGCAAGTACGCGATCGCGCAGCTGAGCCCGTGGGTGGTGTGGCCGCCCGACGGGCTCAATCTCGCGCAGGGGACATGCGGTGAACTCTTCGGCTACGGATACCTTCCGCTGCCGCTCGTTCAGTCGCGTGCCGCCGGCGAGGCGCGCCCCGTGCCGACGGGCGACCAGTGCTGGACGCTCTTCCTGAACACGGTGAACTTCAAGGGACCGCTCTCTTTCTTCCTGCCGAACTTCTGGACCGAGCATGTCGGCGAGCGCGCGGAGCTCGTCGGCAAGCTGCTCGACACGCGTCCGAGCGATCCGAACAAGGCGTTCCAGATGGAGACGCAGTGGGTGCCCGCGGCCGTCGCCGAGCATGACGGCACGACCTGGGGCCGCGTGGCGCCGATGTCGTTTCCGCTCGACTTCTCTGAAGGCGGGGAGGGGCGCACGGTCGTCCTCCACCGCCTGAGCGTCTACTCGGGCGCCGCGCTCACCGATGCGGTGCGCGCCTGGTTCGCGGGCGGGGCGGCGCCGAGCGGCGCGTTCGACGCGAAGGGCACCTTCGTCCAGACCTTCGGGAAGGGTGGCGGCTCGACCTGGCGGCTCTTCAAGGACGGCACCGCCGACGAGGAGCGCCATGACCTCGACTGGCGCGCGTTCGGCTCGCCCGTCGCGCACGACGCGCACACCTTCGGCTACGCGTGGAACGACGACCTCGTGCGCGAGGTGCGCGGCAAGGGCGGCCGCCGCGTGCGGCTGCCCGAGTACTTCCGTCTCGAGGAGCGCGAGGGGAAGGCGCCGCGCTGGACGGCGGTCGAGCGCAAGCGCGTGCCGCGCGCGACGAGGCTCGAGTCGCTCGAGTTCGACACGCCCGACGAGAAGGGCGAGGGCCCGTACACGACGCCCGACGCCGCGGACTCGCCGTTCCGCGCGCCCGGCCCCGTCGCGGGACCGTTCGAGACGACGCTCGGCGACGGAAGCACCGTCACCTACTGCTGGTACCGCTTCGCCGACCAGCCCGCGATGATCGCCTCGGGCCTCTCGCGCGAGGAGCGTGAGGAGGCGCAGCGCCGCGTCGAGCTTCTCCACCGCGCGTGGACGAAGGACCGCGAGTACATCCCCGCACCGACGACGGGCCGCCTCGCGTCGCTCGACGCCGCACTCGTGGTGACGCCGCCGAAGGGACTCGAGATCGGGCATGTCCCCGTCGCGATCCGGCAGGAGCGGAAGGCGGGGGCGAAGCCGACTTCGGGTGCGGCGCCCGCGAAGCCGCGCTGAACGCGCGCTCGCGGCGTCTCGGCCGCGCGTTCATCGGCCGGTTTCGTCCTGCGAAGCCGGCACGACCGCGACGCGCTGGCCCGGTCGCGCGTGCGCCTCGGCGAACGCGGCATCGACCGCCTCGAGCGCATGCCGCGTCGCGAAGAGCTCGTGCCATGGATGCATGCGGCCCGGGCCCGCGAGAAACTCGAGCGCCGCGGCGAGATCGTCGGGACGGTAGTTGTGCATGCCGCGCACCGTGAGGACGCGGCGCACGAGCCGCTCGGGATCGACCGCGATCTCGCCGACGGGCGCGACGGTGCCGACGAGGACGACGGTCCCGCCGATCCTCGGCAACGCGAGCGCGAGCGCCGTCGACGGCGCGCTTCCCGCGGCCTCGACGACGAGGTCGGCGCCTCGACCGTTCGACGCGGCGCGCGCGGCCTCGGCGGCCGCGGTCTCGAGGGCGTCGACGGCCTGCGTCGCGCCGAAGCGCAGCGCGCGGATCCGGTTCGATTCGATCGGATCGCAGGCGATCACCGCTTCGGCGCCGGCAGCGCGCGCCATCGCGCATGCGGCGAGTCCGACCATGCCCGCGCCGACGACCACGACCGTGCGGTGTCGGGCGGCGTCGCCTGCGCGCAGCGCCGCCGCGGCCGTCGCGAACGCGCAGTTCGAGGTCGCGGCCAGCGCGTCGTCGAGGCCGTCCGGGACGCGGAACCACGCGGTTCCGCGACGGAGGACGATGTGCTCGGCGAGCCCGCCACTCGGCGCGTCGGGGTCGTGGCGCTGGTGGCCGTACTTGAAGAGCGCGTCGCACTTCTGCGGAAGTCCGTCGAGGCACGCATGGCACGCGCCGCATCCGACGGCGATCGACCAGGTGATGCGGTCTCCGCGGGACGCGGGCGCGCCGCGGAAATCCGCGCGCGTGCAGCCCTCGCCGAACGACACGATGCGCCCGACGGCCTCGTGACCGAGCACGCTCGGCAGTGGCCCCGCGCGGCGTCCCGCATGCGTGTGAAGATCGCTCCGGCAGATCGTCGCGCACGCGATGCGCACGAGGATCTCGCCATCGTGCGGCTCCGGAAGCGGAGTGGTCGCGAGTTCGAACGGTCGGCCCGGTCCCTGGAAGAGGGCGACGCGCGTCACGCCGCGGCCTCGCGGATGCCCGTCTTGCCCGCGCGGTCCCGCAGCGCGCCGAAGGAGACCCAGCAGAGCGCGAGGAGGACGAGGCAGCCGATGGCGATGATCCAGTTCAGCATCAGGAACGCGTCGAGGAAGTCGTCGGGCGGTCCGAGCAGATTGCGCCCGAGAAGAACCGCCACGTATCCAAGGTATCCGACGCTGTCGACGAGATACATGAGGTAGCCGATCGTGCCGCGCTCGCGCGTCATCGCGATCAGCCGCTCGAAGAGCACCGTGTGAACGGCGATGTAGGGGAGGTACAGCCCGATGCCGCCGAGCACCATGAAGGCGAACGGGGACGCCGCGCCGCTCGCGCGCAGGGCGAGGGCCGTGGCGAGGACGCCGCAGCCCGCGATCGCGAGGGCGAGGCCGGCGAGGAAGGCGCGGCGGTTGTCGCGGATGACGACGACCGCTCCAAGAAGCGCCGTGACCGCGATCGCCACCACGAACTCCGAGAGCGAGTAGGACGACGGCGCCGCGGGTTCGCCGAGGAGTCCGGACCAGATCTCGGGCGCGAAGTCGGCGCGCACGCTGCGCAGGATGGTGACGAGGAGATAGACGGCCGCGAGGAGCAGGAGTCCCGTCGCGTGGCGGCGGAACATCGCGCGTCGCGCGCCCGCGGGCATGGGCGCGCGCTCGCTGCGATGCGCGATGTCGTCGGCATCGGGCGGTGGAATGCGCGAGAGCATCCACGCGAAGAGTGCGAGTGGCGGCGCGAAGAGAAGGCCCGCGGCGGCGGGCATCCACGCCTCGCTCACCCCCGCCTCGAGGAGCGTCGCGCCGACCGACTTCACGAATCCGTCGGCGACGATGAACGATCCGCAGAGCCCCGCGGCGAGGAGTTCCGTCTGCCGGCGCCCCTCGAGAAAGCCGAGCACCAGTCCGAAGACCATCCCGAGCGGAAGGCCGTTCAGGAAGAGGAATGCGAGATTGAGTGGCGCGGGGGTGAGCGCGAAGAGGACGAGCGCCAGTTCCGACGCCGCGACCAGCGCGACCAGGAGCGCCGCCCGGCGACGCGGCTCCACCTCGGAGACGACCTTGATCCCGATGAACTTGGAGACCGTGTAGCCGAGCACCTGCGCCGCGATCAGAACGGGCTTGTAGCCGAGTCCCCAGAGTTCCTCGCCCGCGAAGGAGGCCGCGGTGTAGGGCTTGCGGAAGCCGTACATCGAGAAGTAGGCTCCGAAGGCGGCGACGAGGCACCAGGCCGACAGCGATGCGCCGCGGAGGCGCGGTCCGCCTGGTGCGCTGGGAACCGTGGAGAAGGCGTCGGGCACGCGGTGATCGCCACAGGTCCGTCGCGACGCGATGCCACACGGCGGTCGCGTTCGCGGGCACGGGCGAACCCGCACGATCCGTCCGCCGCATCCGCTTCGGGTCGGGGTTGCGTCAAACTCTCGTTCAGGACGCGTCTTCGGGCGTGCCGCGGCCGTTCCCGTCGGGGACATCGGCGGGGACATCGGCGGCGACTTCGGCGAGGACTTCGTCGAGCACTTCGGCGGCGAGACCGAACGAGAGCGTCATGCCGTTTCCGCCGAGACCGTTCACGATCCAGAGGCCGGGCTCCGGTTGCGAGATGAACTCGCTTCCTCCATCGGCGCGCTTCGCGTAGACGCCCATCCAGCGCTCGGCGATGCGCGGATCGGGAAGGCGCGCGAAGGCCGCCAGCTCGCGGAGCACGATCGCGTCGAGCGCCTCGCGCTGCGTGAACCCCGCACCGTCGCCGTACTCGTGCGTGTCGCCGAGGACGACGCCGCCATCGAAGCCCTGCGCCGCGAGCACGTGGATTCCGTGGGCGATGGCGTCGGCGCGCTCGGATTCGAGGCGCGCGCGGAGCGCGGGGAGCGACGGGCAGTCGGAGAACGCGCGGTAGTGGAGGAGGGTCAGCGCGCCCGCGAGGTGCGGGCCGATGTCGAAGCCCGCGGGCTGCGGCACGGTTCGCATCATCTGCAGCGCGCAGGGCGTGATCGACGAGCGCGCGTAGTCGGCGGGCCGAAGCGTTCGGAAGGCGGCGCCCGTCGCGACGAACACGAGGCCCGCGTCGATGCGTTCGCCGGACGCGAGCTCGACGCCGCCCGCGCGCGCCGCGACGCAGTGGGCTCCGAAGCGGAGGTCCGCGCCGCGCGCGGCGAGATGCCTCGCGAGCGCCGCGATCGTCGCGGGCGGATCGACGCCGAGCTCGGTCTCCGAGAGCAGCGCCGCCTCGACGCGATCCGAATCGAGCGCGGGCGAGCGCGCGCACGCCTCGCGCCCGTCGATCATGCGCGCGCCGTAGTCGGCGCCGTGGAGCGCGGCGAATTCAGCGAGGACGGCCGTCTCGTCCGGACCGCACGAGGCGTGCAGGCTGCCCATCCTGCGGAAGGGGATGCCGGCGTCGGACAGCACTTCGATCCAGCGCGCCCGCGAGCGGAGCGCGCGTGCGTGGAGCGGGCCGGGCGGCTGGCCGATCGGCCAGATCATGCCGAAGTTCCGCACGCTCGCGCCGACCGACCGCGGCGAACTCTCGACGAGCGTCACGCGGAATCCGCGACGAAGACACTCGTCACAGAGCGCAAGTCCGACGATTCCGCCGCCGACGACGACCGCGTCGGTCGCGCTCACGCGAGGCCCCAGTGGGAGGCGAGCCCGAGCGGACCGTCGACGACGAGATGCGCGCCAAGCCCCTCGAGCTCGGCGCGGGTGTGCGAACCGCCGGCGAATGCGGCGACGAGCGCGGCATCCGCCGAGAGTCCCGCGGCGATGTCGCTCGGCGTGTCGCCCGCGACCGCGACGCGCGCCGCGTCGGTCACGCCCGCGCGTCGCATCGCCTCGAGGATCATGTCGGGGGCGGGGCGACCTTGCGCGACCTCGTCGCTCGCGACGAGAAGCTCCATCGCTGCACCGAGTTCGGCCGCGCGATCGAGTGCGGTCGCGGCGAGGACGACCTTCGCGGTGCGGCGCGGGAAGCCCGTGGTGAAGCCGACGCGCACACCCGCCGAGACGAGCACCGTCACGAGGGCGAGCGCGCCCTCGCGCGGTCGCGCGCAGGCGCATGACGCGTCGATCGACGCCTCGAAGCGGCCGAGCAGGCTGGCCACGCGCGACTCGTCCGCGGGCAGCCCGCGCAGTGCGAGGAGGTCGCGGAAGACCTCGCGCTTGTCGAGCCCCATGCGCGCGCGGATCCACTCCCGGTCGGCGTCGATCGATTCGGAGGCCGCTGCCTCGAGGAAGGCGCGCAGCACGAATCCGTCGTCCTCGACCGTCGTGCCCGCGATGTCGAAGAGAACGAGCGAGGGCAGGCGCGGAAACGCGGCGTCGGAGGGTTCGGAGACCATCGCGTGGAGCGTATCGGAGGCGGGTCAAGGTGCGGTTCAGCGGAGGGGGAAGGAGCCTCGGTGAAGCGGTTGCGCGGCGGCGTCCGGGCGCGGATCACCTGCAGCGGACGGGCGCGCGTCCCGCCCTCATTCCTCGCAGGACGAACCACCGCGGCCGCGCGGATCGGAACGCAACGCGAGCGTGGTCGGCACGACGGACCTTGGCCGGCGACATGTCGCGCGGGAGACCGTGGGGCGGACATCCGGAACGCACCGCGAGCGGCGTTGACGATGATCCGGCGAAGACCCGCCCGCGCGCGTGTCGGAATGGCCGCGATTTCCGCCGTGCGAGCGGCTGCGACGCAACTCTGGCGCGACGCGGCGCCGGGGCGCGGCGAGCGAGCGCTCCATCTTGTCACGCACGATTGTCGCGCCCGTTCGTCACGCGCGCCTCGGCGAGTCGCGGCATTCGACGGCCAACCTTCGCGCGCCGACCCGCGGTCGTCAGCCCTTCAGCGACGCCATGTCGATCACGAAGCGGTACTTCACATCCGACTTCAGCATGCGCTCGTAGGCGGTGTTGATCTCGTCCATGCGGATCGTCTCGATGTCGCAGGCGATGCCGTGCGCGCCGCAGAAGTCGAGCATCTCCTGCGTCTCGGCGATGCCGCCGATGCAGGAGCCCGCGAGGTTCCGCCGCGGCAGGATCACGCTGAACGCGGCGATCTGCTGCGGGCTCGGCGGGACGCCGACCATGCACATCGTGCCGTCGAGCTTGATGAGCGCCATCAGCGCGTCGAGCGAGTGGTCGGCGGAGACGGTGTCGATGATGAGGTCGAACGAGTTCGCGTGCTTCGCCATCGCGTCCTCGTCCTTCGAGATCACCACATCGTGCGCGCCGAGGCGGAGGCCGTCGGCGACCTTGCCGGGCGAGGTCGTGAAGAGGACGGTGTGCGCGCCCATCGCGCGCGCGAACTTGACGCCCATGTGGCCGAGTCCGCCGAGGCCGACGATGCCGACCTTCTTGCCGGGACCCGCCTTCCAGTGCCTGAGCGGCGACCAGGTCGTGATGCCCGCGCAGAGAAGGGGCGCGGCCGCGGCGGGATCGAGGTTCGCGGGGACCTTCAGCGTGAACGCCTCGTCGACGACGACCTTCTCGGAGTAGCCGCCGAAGGTCATGCCGCCGAGGTGCCGGTCCTCGCCGTTGTAGGTGAAGGTCGCGCCCGTCATGCAGTACTGCTCGAGGCCC
>JBJOHC010000054.1:0-10024 GCA_046047955.1 Planctomycetota bacterium | reverse complement strand
GAGGCGCGCCGCGACGCGGCCTCGTACGAATCGAGCCGGAACGGCCCGACGCCGCCTTCGCGGTGACACTCGACGCAGTTCGCGGCGAGGATGCGCGAGATCTCGCGCGCGTAGGTGACGGTGGGGGGATCCAGGGTAACCACGGGATCCGCGGGATCTACGGGATCCGCGGCCCGCGTCGCCCCCGCCCGGCGCTCCTCGTACTCGATCGCGCAGCCCGGTGATGAAGTCGCGGTGATCTCGGGTGAGCCGCCCGCGAGCAACGCGTCGAGCGCATCCTCGAGGTACTTCGCTCGCGGCGCCTCGCGCGTGAAGTTCACGCCGTACTGATCACTCACGGCGCCGCGATACACGAGCGTATTGCCCGCATCGACGACGAACACCTCGGTGGTCGTCCGCGCGCGCAGTGCCGATGCGATCGCGGAGGTCGAGCCGCTGGCGCGATCGTCGAGATACACGCCGCTCCAACCCATGTCGGAGGCCTGTCTGCGCATCTCGTCGGTCGTGTCGGTCCCGCTCACATTGACGAAGACGAAGTTCACGCCGCGGTTCCGAAACGCCCGCTCGATCCTCGCGAGCGACGGCCCGAACTTCCGGCAGAGCGGGCATGTCGCACTCGTGAGCGCGATCACCGTCAGCTTCTCGCCGCGGCCCGATCGCCACCCCCGCTCGACCCCGTCGAGCGCGGTCCCGTCCACGTCCGGGACATACGACCCGACGCCGAGCGCCCGCGCATCGAGCGGCGAGGCGGGTGCGAGCGGGCTCGGGTCTTCGCGGGCCAAGGCGACTTCGGGCGGAGGGGAATCAGACGCATGGAGACCGCTCTCCGCCCGCGCGGCGGTCGGCATCGTGACGACGGCGAGGGCGACGGTCCAGGAAAGAGGACTCATGGAGAAGGCATGAATGGAGAGTGCGCGCATGGAGAGGGCATGAATGGAGAGGGCATGAATGGAGAGGGCATGAATGACGAGCGTGTTCGCGGAATGGACCCGGACCCGCTCGGGGTGAGGACAACGAACGCTCGCGCGAGGCATTGCACGGTTTCGCACCCGCCGCCGCCGGAGACGCTTGCCGTCGTCCGAGACACCCAGGCCAGTCCGTCGACGCGGGTGGACTCGGCCTTCAGCCCAGGTCAGGACTTCGTCGCGACCTTCATGATTCGCACCCTCTCCAGGCGCGTCTCATCCACTCCACGTCCGCGAGCGCATGATCGGACGGGATCCCCAGTAGCATCCTCGAGGCCGCGCGCAGCGCTCGGTGAACCGTCCCGCGCGCCCATCCCGTCAAGGAGCTCCACCATGGTCCGAATTCGGCTCCGTTCGCTGTTCCTCGGCGCGCTCCTCGTCGTCGCCGCATCGACATCGGACGGCACGGCGCCTGCTGGCGACGCGAGCCCCGCGCCGCTCAAGGTCTTCATCCTCGCGGGCCAGTCGAACATGCAGGGGCATGCGCATGTGCGCACGATTCCCGCGATGAATCTCGATCCGCGGCTCGTGCCGCTCCACGACGCGATGGTCGGCGAGGACGGCGCGCCGCGCACCTGCGACTCGGTGTGGATCTCGTCGATCGGCTGCGCCGCCGACGAGCAGATCGGCCCGCTGACGGCCGGCTTCGGCGCGGGCGAGCGCGGTCCGAAGATCGGTCCCGAGTTCGGTTTCGGCGTCACCGTCGCGCGGCTTCTCGACGAGCCCGTGCTCCTCATCAAGACCTCGTGGGGCGGCAAGAGCCTCCACACCGACTTCCGTCCGCCGAGCGCGGGGCGCTACGAGTTCAACGCGTCCGAGCTCGAGGGCTTCGGGCGGCGCGGCGTCGATCCCGAGGCCGCGCGCGCCGAGAAGGACGCCGCGACCGGCGTCTTCTACCGCTCGATGATCGAGCATGTCCGCAAGGTGCTCGCCGACATTCCGCGCGTGGTGCCCGGCCATGACCCGAAGCAGGGATACGAGCTCGCGGGATTCGTGTGGTTCCAGGGCTGGAACGACATGGTCGACGGCGGCGCGTATCCGAACCGCGACAAGCCCGGCGGCTACGCGGCCTACAGCGAGGTATTCGCGCACTTCATCCGCGATGTCCGGCGCGACCTCGATGCGCCGCGGCTTCCGTTCGTCATCGGAGTCCTCGGCGTCGGCGGGCCCGTCGACGAGTACGGGCCCGAGCAGAAGCGATACGCCGTGACGCATCGCAACTTCCGCGAGGCGATGGCCGCACCCGCGGCGATGCCCGAGTTCGAAGGCACGGTCGCCGCGGTGCGCACCGAGGCTTTCTGGGATCGCGAGGTCGCCGTGCTGAAGGCGCGCGAGGCGGCGCTGAAGCCCGAGATCGACGCCATTCGCGCGGGAATCAAGGACGGCACGCGCCCGCGCGCCGAAGGTGAGGCGGCGATCGAGGCGCTCTACGCGGCGCGGTTCGATGCGCGCGAACTCGTCCTCCTCCGCGAGAGCGTCTCGAACCAGGAGTACCACTACCTCGGCTCGGCGCGCATTCTCGGGCCGATCGGCGAGGCGTTCGCCGAAGCGGCCGTCGGGCTCGCGAAGGGCGCCGCCGCGAAGGAAGGTGCGCGATGAGCGGCCGCGCCGCGCGTCTGTGCGTCGCGGGACTCGCGGCGATCCTCCTCCTCGGCGCCGCGTCCGCTTCGCCGGGCGTTTCCGCGCCGCCGAAGAACGCCGTCGCCATCCCCGACTTCACGAAGGGCGATCCCATTCCCGAGGGGATGACCCACGACTGGAACCTCGGCCCGACGGGCGCGCGGGGATGGATCCATTCGAACCGGATGGAGACGAGCGAGGCGCGGCAGATTCTCGTCACGAAGATCGACAAGGGGTCGCCCGCCGACGGCGTACTCGAAGTGGGCGATGTCATCCTCGGCATCGGCCGACGCCCGTTCGAGGAGGATCCACGCACCGAGTTCGGCCGCGCGATCGGCGACGCCGAGGCCGCGGACGGGAAGCTCGCGCTCCTCGTCTGGCGCGCGGGTGCGAAGTCGCGCGTCGTCGTGCCGCTCGAGCCGCTCGGCGCCTACTCTGCGACCGCGCCCTTCGACTGTCCGAAGTCGAGGCGCGTCCTCGACGAGGGGCTCGCCGCGCTCGCGCGCCGCATGGAGGCGAAGCCCTCCGACGGCAATCCGATCGTGCGCTGCTACAACGCGCTCGCGCTCCTCGCGAGCGGAAATCCCGCGTATCTCCCCGCCGTGCGCACGCAGGTCGAGTGGGCGTCGCGCTACACCGACCCCGAGCGCCGCGACTACCACTCGTGGTACTACGGTCCGATCAACATGCTGCTCGCCGAGTACACGCTCGCGACGGGCGATACGACCTACCTGCCCGAACTCCGCCGCATCACGATGGAGATCGTCCGCGGCCAGAGCGCCGTCGGATCGTGGGGGCACCGGTTCGTCCAGGAGAACGGCAGGCTCGCGGGCTACGGCATGATGAATGCGCCCGGTCTTCCGCTCGTGATCTCGCTCGTCCTCGCGCGCGAGGCGGGAGTCGCCGATCCCGCGCTCGACGCGGCGATCGCGCGCACCGCGCGGCTCGTGCGCTTCTATGTCGGCAAGGGCAGCGTCCCCTACGGCGACCACCATCCCTGGATCGAGACGCACGACGACAACGGCAAGAACGGAAGCGCCGCGGTGCTCTTCGACCTGCTCGGCGACGCCGACGCCGCGACCTACTTCTCGCGCATGTCCGTCGCCTCGCATGGCGGCGAGCGCGACCAGGGGCACACGGGGAACTTCTTCAACATGCTGTGGGCGCTGCCCGGCGTCGCGCGCTCGGGACCGCAGGCGACGGGCGCGTGGATGCGCGAATTCGGCTGGTACTACGACCTCGCGCGCCGCTGGGACGGCGGCTTCATCCACCAGGGGCCGCCCGAACCGAAGAACGACAGCTATCCGATGTGGGACGCGTCGGGCGCGTATCTCCTCGGCTTCGCGCAGGCGCTCGGCAACCTGCGCGTGACGCGCAAGGGAAGCGCGCTCGAGGTGGTCGACGCCGCGACCGCGCGACGCCTCGTCGACGATGGGCGCGGCTGGAGTGCGCGGCTCGGCCTCGTCGGGTACGGGAAGATGAGCGAGGCGAAGCTCCTCGCGGCGCTCGGCAGCTGGTCGCCCGTCGTCCGCGAGCGCGCCGCGACCGAGCTCGCGCGGCGGAAGGAGGATTGCGTCGCGAAGCTCGTGCGGATGCTCGGGCGGGACGGCGGGACGGAGCGCGGACTCGACGCGCGCATCGGCGCCTGCCAGGCGCTCGCGAAGCTCGGAACGCGCGCGGGCGCCGCGGTGCCCGCGTTGCGCGAGACGCTCCGCGCCGACGATCTCTGGCTTCGCATCAAGGCTGCGGAGGCGCTCGCCGCGATCGGCGACGCGGCGAGGCCCGCGCTTCCCGAACTCCTCGCGATGCTCGCCGAGCGCGATCCCGTCGGTGACCCGCGCGGCATGCAGCAGCGATACCTTTCGTTCGCGCTCTTCGAGCGTCGCGAGGGCCTACTCGGCCGCTCGCTCGAGGGCGTCGACCGCGACACGCTCTACGCCGCGGTGCGCGCGGGACTTCTCAATGAGGACGGTCGCGCGCGCGGGAGCCTCGGCTCGGTCTATCGGAATCTCTCGCGCGAGGAGATCACGCCGCTCCTGCCCGCGATCCTCGCCGCGGTCGTCGAACCCGCGCCGAGCGGCATCATGTTCGCCGACGGCATCCGGACGAGCGGCCTCGAGATCCTCGCGCAGCATCGGATCGCCGAAGGGCTGCCGCTCTGCATCGATCTCATCGAACCTTCGCGCTGGGGCCTCGATGGCCGCATCGGCCGTTGTCTCGAGGCGTTGCGCGTCTACGGAGGTGCCGCGAAGTCCGAGTTGCCGCGCCTGCGCGCGCTCGAAGCGGAGCTCGTCGAGCGCGGCTGGAAGGACAAGAAGCTCGCCGATCTGAAGCTCGGCGAACTGGTCGCCTTCATCGAGTCCTGCGAGACCGCGCCGCCGCTCGTGCCGCTCGCCGACGCGAAGTAGGGCGTCGTGCCGCACGCGCGCCGCACGCGCGCCGCATGGCGGACTACGCTGCGTCCATGGTCGATCCACTCGAGCGTGACATCGCCTGGTTCGCCGACCGCCTTGCCGAGGCCGAAGGCGGGGCGCTCTCGGTCTCGCTCGAGCGCCTCCGTACCGCGGTGGGCGATCCCGATCCGCGCGGGCGTCCCGATCTCTCGGCGTTCACCGACGACGAGATCGGGCGGCTCCTGACGCATCTCGCGGTCGGATTCCACCTGCGCAACAAGGCCGAGCAGCACCACATCGTGCGCGTGAACCGGCGGCGCGAGATCGCGGCGACCGCCGAGCGGCCGCGCCCCGAGTCGATCGACGAGGCATGCAGGCTGCTCGCGGCGTCGGGCACCGGCCCCGACGGCATCGGGGCGCTCCTCGCGCGGCTCGATGTGCAGCCCACGCTCACCGCGCACCCGACCGAGGCGCGCCGCCGCAGCGTCATCCGCAAGCAGGCGAGGCTCGGCGAACTGCTCTCGGTGCTCGAGCTTCCCGAGCGGACGCCCGCCGAGTGTGACGCCGCGTCCTCCGAGGCGCGCCGACTTCTCGGGCTTCTGCTCGCGACCGACGAGATCCGCACGCAGCGGCTCGATGTGGCCGACGAGGTGCGCACGGGCGTGCATCACCTCGCGGGCACGATCTGGGACGCGGTGCCCGAGCTCCACCGCGACCTGCGCGCCGCGATCCGCCGAGCGTGGGGCGCCCGCGTCGAGACGCCCGCGTTCCTCCGCTACCGCTCGTGGATCGGCGGCGACCGCGACGGAAACCCGCGCGTCACCGCGGCGTTCACGCGCGAGACGCTCGCCGCGATGCGCGAGGCCGCGGTCGACGCGCATCTGCGCGACCTCGCCCTCGTCGGCAGCGAGCTCAGCATCTCCGACCGCCGCGCGCCCATCCTGCCCGAACTCGCCGCCGCGGTCACGGCCGACGACGCGCGCGTGCCGCTCGATCCGGCCACGACGCGTCATCTCGGTCACGAACCGATCCGCCGACGCCTGCACCAGCTGCGGGCGCGCCTCGCGGCGGGTTCGCTCGACGGCGTCGGACTCGTGCGCGAACTCGAACTCGTCCGTCGCGCCGTCCGCCACGCGGGGCTCGCCGAGGTCGCCGACGAGGGGCGTCTCGCCGACGCCGTCATCCGCGCGCGAACCTTCGGCCTCCACCTCGCGACGCTCGACATCCGCCAGCACAGCCGCGTGCACGAGGCCGCGGTCGGCGAACTGCTCTCGCGCGCGGGCGTGCACCAGGGCTACGCGTCGCTACCCGCCGTGGAGCGCGCCGATCTCCTCCGGCGCGACCTCGCGAGCGCGCGTCCGCTCCTCGCGCGCGGCGCCGAGGTCTCGGCCGCGACGCGCGAACTTCTCGACACGCTCGAGGTCGTGCGCGAGGCGGTCGGACGCGAGCCCGCGTCGATCGGCTCGTACATCGTCAGCATGGCGCACGACGCGAGCGATGTGCTCGAGGTGCTCGTTCTTCTCCGCGAGGCGGGGCTCTGGACGATCGACGGCGGCGTCGTCTCGTGTCCGATCGATGTCGCGCCGCTCTTCGAGACGGTCGAGGACCTCGAGCAGGCGGTGCCCGTCCTCGAGTCGCTCTTCGCCGACCCCGTCTACGCGGCGCACCTCGCGGCGCGCGGGCGCTTCCAGGAGGTCATGCTCGGCTACTCCGACAGCAACAAGGACGGCGGCTACGTCGCGTCGACCTGGCGGCTGCAGGTCGCGCAGGACCGGATCGCACGCGCCTGCCGCGCGCACGGCGCGACGCTGCGCTTCTTCCATGGGCGCGGTGGAACGGTCGCGCGCGGCGGCGGCCGCGCGAGCCGCGCGATCCTTGCGGCGCCCGAGGCGAGCCGGAACGGCCGCATCCGCTTCACCGAACAGGGCGAGGTGATCTCCTTCCGCTACGCGATGCCCGCGCTCGCGCGCCGGCATCTCGAGCAGATCGTCAGCGCGATGCTGCTCGCGACGGGCACGGCGATCGCGACCGGCGAGACGGACGATCCGCTCGCCGCGCCGATGGAGTCGATCGCGGCGCGCTCGCGCGCGAAGTACCGCGCGCTCGTCGACGACCCGCGCTTCTGGCCGGTGTTCGTCGCGCGCTCGCCCGTCCTTCTCATCGGTGAACTTCCGATCGCGTCGCGCCCCGTCTCCCGTGGCGGCGGCGACCTCGACTTCGACGGCCTGCGCGCGATTCCGTGGGTCTTCGCGTGGACGCAGCTCCGCGTGAATGTGCCCGGCTGGTACGGCCTCGGCACCGCGTTCGACGAGGCGTTCGCCGCCGAGCCGGCGCTTCTCGCGCGGTTTCGCGACGCGTACGCGGCGGGGGGGTGGTTCCGACCGCTCATCGACAACGCGCAGCAGGAGATGGCCCGCGCGCGGCTTGCGGTGGCCGGCTGGTATCTCCTCGACGCGCGCGGCAAGGGCGGAAGCGACGACGGCGAGGCGCTGTTCGAGTCGCTTCGCGAGGAGTATGCGCGCGCCGAGCGCGTGATCCTCGCGATCACCGGGCAGGCCGCGATCCTCGACAACAATCCCGTCATCCAGCGCTCGATCGAGGAGCGCAACCCGGACACCGATCTCATCAACGCGCTGCAGGTTGAACTGCTCGCGCGCTGGCGCGACTCCGATGACGCGACGCGTCCGCTGCGCGCGGGGCTCGCGATGCTCAGCGTGAACGCGCTCGCCGCCGCGATGCAGAGCACGGGCTGACGCGCCGGGGCTCGGCTCCTCCGAACGGCGACCTTACGATCCGACCCGTCGAACGACGCAGAAACCACATGACTCCGACGCTTCTCCTCGCCGCCATGCTCGCCATCGCCACCGCGGCCGCGCCGCCCGAGACCGGCTTCGAGTCGGCGCCTTCGGGCCCCTTCGCGACGGTCGAGACCGAGATCGGTGCCTTCACCGCGGTCGAAGGCCCCGCCCTTGTCGAGGAGGGCCACGCACGCACGGGCCGACGATGCCTCCAGCTCGCAGGCCCGCGCACGGTGGTCGAGCTCGAACTGGCGCCGCCGGCCGAGCCGGGCGCCATCCTCTCGTTCCACGCCGAGCGCTGGACCGCGCGCGGACCGTTCGCCTTCGCGATCGAAGCCTTCGACGGTGGGGGCTGGCGCCCACTCTTCGACGGCGCACGCACCGTCGTCGTCGGCCGCGGCTACCGGTCGTTCGTCCGCATCCCGCTCGGCGAAGCGGGCGCGACCCGCCTTCGCTTCACGGTCGAGAGTCCCGCAGGGACGGGCGTCCTCATCGACGACATGCGCCTCGCGCCCGCCGCACCGCAGCGCGTCGCGTCGGTCGAGGTCGTCGCCGACGAACTGCCCGTCCTCGTCGGCCGCGCGAGCAGCCCGCTCGCGCGCCTCGCGATCGTGACTGAAGGCGTCCTCGATCCACTCGCGCCCTCGGAACTGCGCCTCTCGCTCGACGGCACCACCGACCTCGCCGATGTCGAGGCGCTCGTCGTCCGAAGCGGACCGTCGTGGGACGATCCCGCGGCCCGCACCGTCGCCGAGACGCCCGTCGACGGCCGCGCGCCGCGTGCGATCACCGTCGCCCTCGCCGCGCGCGCGCTCGAGGACGGCGTGAACGGGCTCTGGATCGGCTGCCGCCTCGCGAAGGACGCCGACATCGATCACCGCATCGCGATCGACCTCGAATCGATCGCCTTCACCGACGGATCCTCCGTCGCGATCGACATGGCGCCCGCGACGCGCAGGCTCGGCGTCGCGCTGCGGCAGGGGGGAGACGACGGCGTCCACACCGCGCGCATCCCCGGCCTCGCGACGACGAACGCGGGCACGCTTCTCGCGGTCTACGACAACCGCATGTCGGGCGGCTATGACCTGCCCGGCGACATCGATGTCGGCCTCTCGCGCTCCACCGACGGCGGCCGCACCTGGGAGCCGATGCGCACGATCATGGACATGGGCGACGATCCCGCCTGGCGCCACGACGGGATCGGCGATCCGTCGATCCTCGTCGATCGCACGACGGGCACGATCTGGGTCGCCGCGCTCTGGAGCCACGGCGACCGCGGCTGGAACGGCTCGGGGCCTGGCATGACGCCCGAGGAGACGGGGCAGTTCGTCCTCGTCCGAAGCGACGACGACGGCCGCTCGTGGTCCGCGCCGATCAACATCACGGGCGAGGTGAAGGATCGGTCGTGGTCGCTGATGTTCGATGGACCCGGGAAGGGCATCGCGATGACGGACGGCACGCTCGTCTTTCCCGCGCAGTTCCGCTCGTCGCCCGAGACGGGCAAGGTGCCGCATTCGACCATCGTCTGGTCGAAGGACCATGGACGGACATGGCGGGCGGGCACGGGCGCGTTTCCGCACACGACCGAGGCGCAGGTCGTCGAGATCGCGCCGGGCGAGCTCATGCTGAACTGCCGCTACGACAAGGAGGCCGCCCGCGTCGTGATGACGACCAGGGACCTCGGCGCCACCTGGTCCGTGCATCCGACCTCGCGCCGCGCGCTCATCGAGCCCGGCGCCTGCATGGCGAGCCTGATCGAGGTCGATCGCGAGCTCGGCCGCACGCCGCGCGGGCGACTCCTCTTCTCGAACCCCGACCACGCGGGCGCGCGGCAGCGGATCACGATCAAGGCCTCGGACGACGGCGGCCGCACCTGGCCCGCCGACCGAACGGTCCTGCTCGACTCGGGGCGCAGCGCGGGCTACTCGTGCCTGACGATGATCGACGAGGCGACCGTCGGCATCCTCTACGAGTCGAGCCAGGCGCATCTCGCGTTCCAGCGCGTGCCGCTCGCCGAGCTGCTCCCCATGCGCGGCGCATTCCGATTCGGACGCGGCATCGGCGCTCGCATGGTGGTGCAGGCGGATCGTCCGTTCACCGCGCACGGGACGGGAATGCCCGGCATGCGCGTCGAGTGTGAGGTCGGCGACACGCGCCGCGAAACGACCGTCGGAGACGACGGCCGCTGGCGCGCGGAGTTTCCCGCGCGGAAGGCCTCGTTCGAGCCGCTTCACCTGCGAGCGCGCTC
>JBJOHC010000053.1:0-3617 GCA_046047955.1 Planctomycetota bacterium | reverse complement strand
CTGAAGCTGGCGCGGGGGAAGACGCCGACATCGCGCTCGAGGCGGAGACGGGCGGCGATGAGCGTGCGCTCGGCCTTCGTGTAGTCGCCGACCGAGATCGCGTCGTTCGCGACCTGGATCGAGGCTTCGGTCTCGACCTCGGCGCGCTGGCGGCGCAGGGTCATGTCGGTGCTCGCGTCGTCGAGGAGCGTGCCCTGGTCGAGCATCGCCTGCGCGCGCTTCATGCCCTTCATCGCCTCGCCGTCGGCGGGCACCTGGCCGAGGAGACCCGACCAGAGGTCGAGCGCCTTCTTCCAGTCGTTGCGCTGCATGGCGTCGCGGGCCTCGGCGCGGGTCGCCTCGGCGGCCTGCATCGCGGCCTGGCGCGCGGCTTCGGCGTCGGCGGCCGCGTCGGCGGCGGGCTCGGCCTGCGGCGCGGGCTCGGCGGCGGGCGCGGGCTCGGCCTGCGGGGCGGGCTCGTTCGGCGCATCCTGCGCGAGCGTCATGCTGGACCAGGACGCCATCCATGGCGTCGCACCGACGAGCGCGACCGCGACCAGGCTGGCCACCGTGCGCGGCGCGCGCGTGGCGGTTTGCGTCGAGATGAAGGTCGCGTCGAACTTCGTGCTGCGCTGCATTCGTTACTCCTGCGCTGACCCGCCGGAACTCGGCGAGTGCGTCTCTGTACGCTCGTTCAGGTTGCGTGCGGAGTGCTGATTCGACCCACTTTCGCGGGCAAATCGTCGCATCTGCACGAATCCTGACCTCCCGCCAACGACACCTTCCTACGGGTGCTCGCGGCGGAGAGTCGCGCAAGGTACTCCGCGCGTTCGGTCCCCGCAAGGAGGCGCCGCGTCGGTCAGGGTGAATCCATGGGGAAAGCCCCCCGAACGGAGATCATTGCGCCGTGGACGGCGATGCTTGACGGGATGTCGCGCAGGCGTCGCGTGCGAGAGCGTCGCCGCGGCGCCGCGCGCGTCGAGTTCGGATGCATGCTGGCCTCCCGCACCGGCGCCTCATCGACGCGGGCGGGGTGTCGCGACGGGAGCGGCCTCAGACCGCCGTGAGCGCCGCCTGCGCACGCTCCATCTCCTTCGCGGAGATGGGCTTACGGGTCCGCATCATCTCGATGAAGGCGTCGAAGAGATACGCCGAGTCGTGCGGCCCCGGGCTCGCCTCGGGGTGGTACTGCACGCTGAAGATCGGCTTCGCGGTGTGGCGGAAGCCGGCGAGCGTGCCGTCGTTCAGATGGACATGGGTCGGCTCGCCGCCCGCGGCGCGCAGGGTCGTCTCGTCGACGCAGAAGCCGTGGTTCTGGCTCGTGATCTCGACGCGCCCCGTCAGGAGGTTGCGGACGGGCTGGTTGGCCCCGCGGTGACCGAACTTGAGCTTCCAGGTGGTCGCCCCGAGGGCGAGCGCGAGGAGCTGGTGGCCGAGGCAGATGCCGAAGGTCGGGACCTCTCCCGCGATCTCGCGGAGGGTCGCGATGACGGTCGAGACGACCGCCGGATCGCCGGGACCGTTCGAGATGAAGAGACCGTCGGGCGAGAGCGCGCGGATCTCGGCGGCGGTCGCGGTGTGGGGCAGGAAGTGGACCTCGCAGTTCCGCTCGACGAGGTGGCGGTAGATGTTGCGCTTCGCACCGCAGTCGATGGCCGCGACCTTGAATCGCGCGCCGGGCGCGCGGCCCTCGGGCGAGGGCGCGGTGCCCGCGAAGAGCCCTCCGCGCGGCGCCCATTCGCCGAGCGATTCCTCGAAGGTGCCCGAACAGGCGGGCGAGACGCGCGCCGCAAGGTTCGCGCCCGCCATCGAGGGGATGGCGCGGGCGCGGGCGACGAGTTCGGCGTCGGAGACCTCGGCGAGCGGCGCCGAGGAGATGACGCCGCGCATCGCGCCACCCGTGCGGAGGCGGCGGACGAGGGCGCGAGTGTCGATCCCCTCGATCGCGGGAATACCCGCGGCGGCGAGCCAGTCGGACAGCGACGAGACCGCGCGGTGATTCGAGGCGACCTGCGAGAGTTCGCGCACGACGAAGCCCGAAACGCAGGGCGCCGCGCTCTCGAGGTCGTCGGCGGCGACGCCGTAGTTGCCCATCTCGGGGGCGGTCATCACCAGGATCTGGCCCGTGTACGAGAGATCGGTGAGCGCCTCCTGGTAGCCCGTCATCGCGGTGTTGAAGACGACTTCGCCCATGCCTTCATGTCCGAGGCCCTCATGTCCGAGGCTGTCGTGTCCGAGGCTGTCGTGCCCGAGGCCGTCGCGCCCCATGCCGCCACTCGAAGCGAGGGAACCGCCAAAGGCGCGACCGTGGAAGACCGACCCGTCCTCGAGGGCGAGGCGTGCAAGATTCGTCGTGGGCATCGCCGCGAACTGTATCCGATCGAAGGCGGTCGGTATCCTCGGGAAACCGTGGTTCCGCGCGCCTCGCTCCTCCTCCTCGCCGGCGTGTCGGGCGCCGTCGGCGCGGCGCTCGCGGCGGCTGCGATCGACGCCGCGGCGGGGTCGGCGGACGGCCGTTCGCGCGGGACCGTGGCCGCGGGACTCCCTCGATCGGATGCGCCGGCGACGCGACGCGGCGGCTCCGAGCCCCCCGACTTCAACCGCGAGGTCCGCCCGATCCTGAGCGACCGCTGCTTCGGCTGTCACGGTCCCGACGCGGGCGCGGGGCGGAAGGCGGGACTGCGGCTCGACACGCCCGAAGGCGCGGCGGCACTGCTTCGAAGCGGCCGCAGGGCGATCGTCGCGGGCGACCTCGAGGCGAGCGAGGCCGCGCACCGGATCGCATCCGACGACCCCGATCTCGTGATGCCGCCGCCCGAACTGAAGCGGCCGCTCTCGGAGGCCGAGCGCGACATCCTGCTGCGATGGATCGAGTCGGGCGCCGAGTACCGGCCGCACTGGGCGTTCGTCGCGCCCGAGGCGGGTGCGGCGCCCGCGGTCGCCCGTCGGGAGTGGGTGCGCGACCCGATCGACGCCTTCGTCCTCGCCCGTCTCGAGGCGGCGGGGCTCGCGCCCGAACCGGAGGCCGACCGCGCGACGCTTCTGCGACGCGCGAGCCTGGCGCTCACGGGCCTCCCGCCCACGCCCGAGGAGGTCGACGCCTTCGTCGCCGACGCGGCGCCCGACGCGTACGAACGGCGCGTCGACGCGCTCCTCGCGTCTCCACGCGCGGCCGAGCACCGCGCGACCGTCTGGCTCGACCTCGCGCGCTTCGCCGACACCTTCGGATACCAGTCGGACGGCGACAGCTTCACCTGGCCCTGGCGCGACTGGCTGCTCGAGGCGCTCGCGGCGAACATGCCGTACGACCGCTTCGCGACGGCGATGATCGCGGGCGACCTGCTCACCGACGCCGGCTCGCACGCCGAGAGGCAGGCGAACGGCGTCGCCAGCGCGTTCAACCGCCTGCACCGCATGACCGAGGAGGGCGGTTCGATCGCCGAGGAGTTCCGGCAGGAGGGAATCGCCGACCGCGTCGCGACCTTCGGGACGGCGTTCCTCGGGCTGACGCTCGACTGCGCGCGCTGCCACGACCACAAGTACGACCCCATCCCGACGCGCGAGTTCTACGGGCTCGCCGCGATGTTCGGCTCGATCGACGAGAACGGGATGAAGTCGTACGCGCACCACTTCAGCGC
>JBJOHC010000052.1:0-24125 GCA_046047955.1 Planctomycetota bacterium | reverse complement strand
CGCCATGAGCGGCGGGGTCGACTCCTCCGTCGCGGCAACGCTTCTTCAGGACGCGGGCCACGAGGTGGTTGGCTGCTTCATGCGCCTCGGAGATCCGGAGGAGCCCGAGGGACTCGTCGCGGACGAGACCGCTCCGTCGGCGGCGTGCGATGAGGTTGGATGCACCACCGGAGGCCGCCGCCGCAAGCAGGGGTGCTGCTCGGTGAACGACGCGGCGGACGCGCGGATCGTCGCGGCGCGGCTCGGCGTTCCGCTCTACGTGATGAACTTCCGCCGCGACTTCGGCCGCGTGATCGACTACTTCGTCGGCGAGTACAACGCCGGCCGCACCCCGAACCCCTGCGTTCGCTGCAACGACTGGCTCAAGTTCGGCCGTCTGCACGAGCATGCCGAAGCGCTCGGATGCACGCATGTCGCGAGCGGCCACTACGCGCGGATCGGGCGCGACGCCGCAGGCCACGCCACGCTTCGCCGCGGACTCGATGCGGCGAAGGACCAGACCTACGCGCTCTTCGGGATCCGTCGGGATCGCCTGAGCCGCACGCTCTTCCCGATCGGCGAACTGCACAAGCCCGAGGTGCGGCGGATCGCGGAGCGGCGTGGGCTCCCCGTCTTCGACAAGCCCGACTCGCAGGAGATCTGCTTCGTGCCCGATCACGACTACGCGGGCCTCGTGGCGCGACGGTCGCCCGAATCGGTCGCGCCCGGGCGCATCCTCGACGACGCGGGACGCGTGCTGGGCGAGCATCCCGGGCACCAGCACTTCACGATCGGGCAGCGGCGCCGGCTCGGCGTGGCGTCGTCGATCCCGCTCTACGTCCTCGCGAAGGATCCACGTTCGAACGAGATCGTGGTGGGTCCGAAGGAGCGGCTTCGCTGCGGCGGGGCGCTGGCGGCCGACGTGAACTGGCTCGCGGGCGATCCGCCTGCGGAATGGCGGCGCTGCACGGCGCAGTGGCGCCTGCACGGCGAGACCGCGTCGGCACAGGTCCGCGTGATCGATCGCGAGGGACCTCCGGCGATCGAGGTCCGCTTCGACGAGCCGCAGGAGATGCTCGCGCCGGGGCAGGCGATCGTCTGCTATGACGGAGATATTGTGCTCGGCGGCGCGTGGATCGACGAGGCGATCCCGGACTGAACGCTCAGGGCGTCGCGGCTTCGGCGGACGCGATCCACTCCGCGGGCAGGCCCGTGTAGAGCGCCGCGGTGTAGAGCACGAAGCAGGTGAGCAGCAGCGCGCCTTCGAGCCGGCTGATCCGTCCTCCGGTGAAGACGAGCGGAATCAGCACCACCGCCGCGGCGATCGCCACGGGCAGATCGAAGATGAAGACCTGCGGATCGATCGGCACCGGCGTGACGACCGCGGTCATGCCAAGGATGCCGAGCACGTTGAAGATCCCGGAGCCGATGAGGTTGCCGAGGCCGAGATCGCCCTTGCCGCGGAGCTCGGCGACGAGGCTCGTGACGAGTTCGGGCGCCGAGGTGCCGATCGCCACGATGGTGAGGCCGATCACGAGCTTCGAGACGCCCCACATCTCCGCGAGCGTCACCGAGGAGTCGACCAGCAGACGCGAACTGAAGGCGAGGATCGCCACGCCGACGACGGTGAGCACGATGTTGAGCGTCCATCCGCCCTTCCAGCCGGGCGGAATGGTCGGGGCCTCGGCCTGCACCTCCGCGCTCTCGCGACGGCTCACGCGATAGCTCCACGCGATGAAGGCGACGATCCCGGCGATGAAGAGAATGCCGACGATCCGCCCGAGTTCGCCGCCGGTGAGGAGCGCGAGGTAGGGCAGGCACGTGACCACGATGAGCAGGCCGACCTCGCGCACGATCGAGGTCGCCTTGACCGCGATCGCCCGGATCGCGGCGACCGCGCCGAGCACGAGCAGCAGGTTGGCGATGTTGGAGCCGACGACGTTGCCGATCGCGATCTCGGGAGCGCCCTCGAGCGCGGCGAAGAGGCTCGTGGCGAGTTCCGGCGTGCTCGTGCCGAAGCCGACGACGGTCATGCCGACGAAGAAGGCCGAGACGCCCGCCCGCAGCGCGAGCACGCTCGAGCCCCGGACGAGCACTTCGGCGCCGAAGGTCAGCATCAGGAGGCTGACCACGAGCATGAGCAGCGGCTGCCACATGGGGCGAGCATGCTACGGGGTGGTGAGGAGTCGTGGAGGGCGAGCCACGTCACACGGCGCCGCGGACGCGGCCGGCAAGACGACGAGCAGTCGAAGTCCCCTCGGCCCCGGCTCAGGCCACCGTCACGTCCTTGCAGAGGTAGACGTCCTGGATCGCGTTGAGGAGCTTGACGCCCTCGCCCATCGGCTTCTGGAACGCCTTGCGGCCCGAGATGAGCCCGATTCCGCCGGCCCGCTTGTTGACGACCGCGGTGCGGATCGCATCCTCGAGATCGTGCTTGCCGCTGGCGCCGCCGGAGTTGATGAGCGCCGCGCGGCCCGCGAAGCCGTTGAGCACCTGGTAGCGGCAGAGGTCGATGGGGTGATCGGTCGCGAGATCGGTGTAGATCCGCTTGTCGAACTTGCCGTAGCTCGAGTCGCCCATGTTGAGCGCCGAGTAGCCGCCGTTGAGCTCGGGAAGCTTCTGCTTCACGAAGTCGGCCTGGATCGTCGCCCCGAGATGGTTCGCCTGACCCGTGAGGTCGGCGGCGACGTGGTAGTCCGTGCCGTCCCGCTTGAAGGCCGGATTGCGGAGGTAGCACCAGAGCACCGTCGCCATGCCGAGCTCGTGGGCGTGGGCGAAGGCGTGGGAGATCTCGACGATCTGCCGCGTGCTCTCCTCGCTCCCGAAGTAGATCGTCGCGCCGACCGCGACGGCGCCGAGGTTCCACGCCTCCTCGACGGTGCCGAAGAGGACCTGGTCGAACCGGTTCGGATAGGTCAGCAGCTCGTTGTGGTTGATCTTGCAGATGAAGGGGATGCGGTGGGCGTACTTGCGGGAGACCGAGCCGAGCACGCCGAACGTCGTCGCCACCGCGTTGCATCCGCCCTCGATCGCGAGCTTCACGATGTTCTCGCCGTCGAAGTAGATCGGGTTCTTCGCGAAGCTCGCGCCCGCGGAGTGCTCGATGCCCTGATCGACCGGCAGGATCGAGAGGTAGCCCGTGTTCGCGAGGCGGCCGTGGCCGAACATCGCCTGCAGGCTGCGGAGGACCTGGGGGCTCCGGTCGCTCGGCCCGTAGCAGTCGTCGACGTACGACGGGGTCGGGAGGTGGAGCGCCGACTTCGGGAGCTTGGCCTGATGGGTCAGGAGCGAATCGGCGTCGGCGCCGAGGAGCGACTGGATCTCGTGAAGGGTGGACATGGCGCGGGAATGTAGCAGAGGAACGCGGCCCTTCGGCCGGGGTTCCACGCGGACCGATCCCCGTTCACGCGCGCCCCCGCGATGCGCTCAGTTCGACGCGAGCCGCCGCGACGGCTTCGCGGCGACGTCGGCCTCCTGCTGGCGGCGGATCTCCTCGCTCGCCGCGAACTCCTCGCCGAAGCGGACGAGCCGCAGCGAGTTCGCGATCACGAAGATGTACGCGGCCGCCTGGTAGAAGGGCGTGACCCAGATGTAGAGCCGTCCCGTCGCCGCGAGCGCGAGGCCCACGAGCGCGAGAAGGATCGACACCGTGATGTTGAGCGCGATCACCGACTTCGCCTTGCGCGCGATCTCGAGGAGGAACGGCACCGTGCGGAGGTCGTCGTTCATGAGCGCGACGCCCGCGCTGTTGGTCGCGATGTCGGAGCCCGAGAGTCCCATGGCGACGCCGACATCGGCGGTCGCGAGGATCGGGCCGTCGTTGATGCCGTCGCCGACGACGAGCGTGCGGTGACCCTTGCGCATGAGGTACTTGAGTTCCTCGTGCTTCTCCTCGGGGAGGCACTCGGCCTCGATCGAGTCGACGCCGACCGCCTGGCCGACGCGCGTGGCGACGCCGAGACGGTCGCCCGTGAAGATCGCGACGCGGCGCACGCCGAGGTCGCGCAGCTTCGAGACGACCTCGCCCGCGTTCCGGCGGAGCTTGTCCTCGAGTCCGACCGCGCCGAGGTAGCGGTCGCCGAGCATCACGTGGACGCCCGACATGCCCTCGATCTTCGCCTCGACCTCGCGCACGGCGGCGGCGGTCGCGGCGTTGAGCTCGACGATCCACGCGCCGCGGCCGGCGTAGAGGACGCCCTCGGCGGTCACCGCCTCGACGCCGCGGCCGTGCACCTCGCGGTAGCCCGACAGCGGCCGCGCCTCGATGCGCGCGCGCGTCGCCGTCTCGAGGATCGACTTTGCGAGCGGGTGGTTCGAGCTCTGCTCGGCGTCGGCCGCGGCCTGGAGCAGGGTCGCGCCGTCGACACCGTCGGCGGGCGCGAGGCGGCTCACGGCGAACTTGCCGGTCGTGAGCGTGCCCGTCTTGTCCATCACGACCGTGTCGACGTCGGCCGCCGACTCGAGCGTGCGGGTCTGCTTGATCATCACGCCGAGGCGGGCGGCGGCGGCGAACGCCGCGACCATCGCCGTCGGATACGCGATGAGAAGCGCGCCCGGGCAGGTCACGACGAGTACGGTGATCGCGCGCTCGGCGGCGACATCCTTCGCGTCGGGCGCACCCGACCGCGCGGTGAAGAACCAGACGATGAGCGCGACCATCAGGACGACGGGAACGTAGTAGCCCGCGAGGCGCTCGATGAGCTCCTGCTTGCGGCCCTTCGCGCTCTCGGCCTCGCGGATGAGGTTCTCGACCTTGCCGATCGTCGTGTCGCCCTTCAGCGCCGTGACCTCGAGGTCGATCTGGCCGGTGAGGTTCGTCGTGCCCGCGTAGACGGGGCTGCCCGGCTGGACCTCGATCGGAACCGCCTCGCCCGTCAGCGACGCCTGGTTGATGCTCGAGGTGCCCGCGCGCACGGTGCCGTCGGCGGGGAGGTTCTCGCCGGGTCGGACGCGCACGATCGACCCGATCGAGACGGCCGCGAGCGAGACCTCGCGCTCGGCGCCGTCGGCGTCGACGAGGCGCGCGACATCGGGCGTGAGCTCGACGAGCTCGCGGATCGCGCGCTGCGCGCCCCACGCGGTCCGCGACAGGACCAGCTCGCTGAACCAGAGGAAGAAGGCGAGGAAGCCCGCCGCGAGATAGAGCTCGTTGGCGATGGCGGCGAAGACGGCGAGGCTCGCGAGGCTGTCGCTCGAGGCGCGGCCTTCGCGAAGCTCTTCGAACGCGCCCTTCGCGAGCGGCACGACGAGGACGAGCGCCCCGACGAGCGCGGGAATGTCGCCCACCGAGGCCTCGATGCCGAAGAGGCGCGAGGCCCACGCGACGAGGAGGAGGACGCCGCCGAAGAGGGCGACGAAGAGCTGTCGCTCGAGGCGCTCGGCGCCCTGCGCGTCGTCGGCGCCGCGGGCGAAGGAACGGTCCGTCGGGGTCGAGGTGATCGTCGACATGGTGCGGGGCGAAGGGTAGCAGGCATGCGCGCGCGCCGCAGCGGCGGGGGCCGTCCGCGATCCCGCGCGCGTCCGCTCGGGGACTCTTCCCGCGAGTCCAAACGGCGCTTCGGGTATCTTCGCGCATGATGCAGGCGCCCGAGGCACCTCCCTTCGCACGCCCCGTGATCGTCGGCGACGGGCAGATGGCGCTCGTCCTCGCGGACATCCTCGCGACCACCCTCGCGACCACCCTCGCCGGCGCGCGCGAAGGGGCCGGACCCGCGCGGATCGGCATCCTCTCGCCCTTCGAGGCCGACGCGCGCGCGCTCGCCACGACGCGGTGCAGCCCGCGCCTGCCCGGCTTCGAACTCCCCGCGTGCGTCGAGGTCTCGGCCGACGCGTCGATCCTCGCCGGCGCCGATCTCGTCGTCTGCGCGATCCCGACCCAGTTCATCCGCGGCACCTTCGCGCGGATCGCGGCGGAACTGCCGCGCGAGACGCCCATCGTGAGCGTCTCGAAGGGCATCGAACTCGACACCTTCCGGCTTCCCTGCGACATCCTCGCCGAGCTCGCGCCCGGCCGACCGCTCGCGGCCCTCAGCGGGCCGACCATCGCCGCCGAACTCGCGCGGCGCCTGCCCGCGGCCCTCGTCGCCGCGAGTCCCGACGAGACGCTCGCGCACCGCCTGCAGGCGGCCTTCACCGCGCCGTGGACGCGCATCTACCACTCGGGCGACATGACGGGCGTCGAACTCGCGGGCGCGTGCAAGAACGTGATCGCCATCGCGGCGGGCGTCGTCGACGGGATGACGCTCGGGATGAATACGAAGAGCGCGCTTCTCGCGCGCGGACTCGCCGAGATCGCGCGGATCGGCGTCGCGCTCGGCGGACGGCTCGAGACCTTCTTCGGCGTCGCGGGCGTCGGCGACCTCGCGACGACCTGCTTCGCACCCGAGGGGCGCAACCGCTCCTTCGGCGAACGGCTCGCCCGCGGCGCGGCGGTCGCCGACGCGCTCGCCTCGACGACCTCGGTCGTCGAGGGCGTCCCGACCGCGCGCGCCCTCATGCTCGTTGCGCGCGAGCGGGGGATCGACCTTCCGATCTGCGCGGCGGTCGAGGCGATGGTCTACGACGGCCTGCGTCCCGCCGACGCGCTCGCGGGGCTCATGCGCCGCGAGACGGGAACCGAGCGGATCGGTCCCGACGACGCCGCGTGACTGGCGCGCCAGCGACCCGCCTTCCCTTCGCGCAACCAGCACCTCGATGAGCAGGTCGCATGGCGCCATCCGGCTCGAGGCATGCGGTTGCCCGCATCCCGCAGCTTCGCGATGGAGGTCTTCTTGAGGGGGATTCGCCGGTGGAGATTCGCGCGGGAGCCTCATGCGCGCGAACGGACGCGGACGAATGCAGCCGATCGGCCGCCCGCGCCCCGACTCACTCGTCCTCGCCGAATCGCGATTCGACGAGCCGGAGGAGCGCGTCGATCGCGTCGCCCTCGTCGGGGCCATCGGCGACGATCTCGATCACCGACCCGCAGGTTCCCGCGAGCATCAGCATCTGCAGGATCGACTTGCCGTCGACCGCCTCGCCGTCGCCCTGCTTCGAGACGCGGATCGACGCGACGAAGCGCATCGCCTCCTCGACGAACGCCATCGCGGGCCGCGCGTGCAGCCCGAGGCGGTTGACGATGGTGGCCTGCGCCGTGCGCATCTCAGCCCGAGACCTGCCCGGCATCGGCCTCGTCGAGAAGCGTGAGGACCGCGGCCGCGGTCGTCGCCTGGCGGAGGAAGCGGCGGAACTGGTCCTTCGAGAGCTGGGCGAAGATCGCCTGGATCGCCTCGAGATGGAGCTCGGGCTTGTCCTCGGGCGAGACGAGCAGGACGATCGAGTAGACGGGCTGCTTGTCGAGCGCGTTGAAGTCGACGCCCGTCCGGCTGATGCCGACGGCGGCCATCGGCGTCCGCACCGCGGCCGACTTCGTGTGCGGGATCGCGACACCGTGGTTGAGCCCCGTCGAACCCTTGTTCTCGCGGGCGATGATCGCCTTCGCGAACGCGTCGCGCTGGTCGGCGGGAATCCGGCCGGCGGTCACGAGCGCGTCGAGGAGTTCGCGGATCGCGTCGTCGCGCTTGGTGGCGGCGAGGCCTGCGACGATGGCCTGTTCGACGACGATTTCTCGGAGCTTCATGTGGTGGTCGGGGCCTCGTGAGGGTGGCGGAGGGGTGCGTGGCAGGCGTCGCGGAAATGCGTGGCGTGCGAGCGCCGTCGCCTCGCCGCGCCCGCGCTCGATCCTTCGGTGAAGGCGATGCGCGGCGCGGGGGGCGACGGCGCCGCCCCGTCGTTCAGTGCCGGTGCTTGTGATCGTGCTGCCGGCGGTGCTCGTCGGAGAGGACGCGCGCCTCCTTGTCGACCGCGAGGTCGATCGCCGCGTAGAGGTCGTCGTGGCGCTGGTTCACGATGAAGTCGTCGTGGTGCTCGACATCGACGATGAACTCGACGTGGAAGCCGTGGTTCTCCTTCTCGATGACGCAGTCGATCGACTGCACCTTCTCGAAGATCCGGACGAGCCGCTCGCACTTCTTCCGGACATAGGCGTCGATGGCCTCGGTGATCTCGAGGTGCTTGCCGGTGATGTTGATCTGCATGGGGTCTCCTTTCGCGCACGGGGCGACGATCGCCCGTGGCCGGACACGGTAGGCGTCCGTGCCGCGCGGCGGACAAGGTAGCGGCTTCGCCGAACGCGCGCCGACCGTCATTCGCCGAGTCGGCGCAGGCGCACCTCGACCGAACGGAGGACGCCGTCGCGGAGGTAGCGGACCTCGATCGGAACATCCGCCTCGAGCGGCGCGACCGCGAGGACGAGCTCCTCGCGGTTCCGCACCGGCCGCTCGCCGACGCCGACGATCACATCGCCGACGCGCAGCCCCGCCGCGCGCGCGGCCGAGCGCAGGACGAACGAGCGGATGCGCACGCCGTTGCCCGCGTCGTCGCCCGCGACCCCGAGCGACGCGTCGCCGTGGCCGACGCGGTCGTCGAGGGCGCCGCGGTCGGTCATCCAGCGCTTCCAGCGCTCCTCGATGCGGGCGAGCGGCTCGCCGAACGCGCGTTCGAGCGCGCTCGAACCGTCCTGGTCGTCGGGCCAGGTCGCGACGAGCGCGCGGTAGAAGTCGCCGAGCCTGCGCTCCCGCGCGAGGAACTCGAAGACCGACCGCGCGAGCGGATAGTTGCGCTCGGGATCGCGCATGAACGCGTCGGCCGAGAGCCCGACGAGCTCCTTCCACGGCATCGCCGTTCCCGAAACGACCTGCCGCCGCGCGATGTTGAAGCGGATGTTCGGGTGGAACTCGATGCGGCCGTCGTCCCCGAGCGTGTAGTCCTCGTAGAGCGCGGCGAGTCCCTCCTGGATCCAGATCGGGTGCCGCTGCCCGAGCCGCTCCATGTGGGCGAAGTGCATGAGGTGCACGAACTCGTGCTGCAGGGCCTGCCCCGTGTCGCGCGCGACGAGACGGCGCGACTCGTGCTGGTACATCCCGCGCACGTCGCGGCCCGAGAGATAGTCGCCCGCGTCCTTCTGGCGGAGGATCGCGACGAGCACCGTCTCGTCGGGCGGCGCGCCGAAGTAGTCGCGCTCGAGGTGTTCGGCGAGGCGGGCGAGGTCGGCCTTCATCCGCTCGTGCGAGGCGGCGTCGAGATGGGTCGCGAAGGCGAGGCGACGCGGTTCGTCGGCGTCGTAGCGGTAGTCGTCGCCGTGGCGCTCGCGCCAGGCGGCGACGGGGTCGGGCCGCGCGCGGCGACGCGGAGCCTTCGTGGAGCCCTGGTTCGATGAGTTGCGCTCGGATGTGCGCTCGGATGCACGCTCGGATGCGCGCTCGGCTGCGCGTTCCGCGGCGTGCTCGAGCCGCTCGCGCGCCTCCATGATCGCCTCGTAGGTGCGCGAGGCGCGGATGGGCTCGAGGTCGGGATCCTCCTCCATCGCGTCGAAGTCGCGGAATCCCGCCTTCACCGCGTCCATGAGCCGCGATTCGGCCTCCTCGAGCCGACCCAGCTGCGCGAGCGCGCAGGCGTCGTTGTAGCGGAGGAGCGGATCGCGGTCACCCGCCTCGATCCGCCGCGCGATCGCCTCATGCGCCTCGGCGAAGCGGCGTGCGAGGAGGAGCCGCTCGATCTCGGCGGTGGTGGGCACCTGCGCGTCAGCCTTCGCGCGCTCGTCCGCGGTTGCCGCGGGAGGCGCGTCGGCCGCGTGCGTCTCCGCGACCGGTGCCGCCGCCACGATGCATGCGAGGAGCGCCGTCCGGAGGATCCGGCAGGCCGACGGGCGAAGCGCCGCCGCATCGCGACCGGGGCGTGGATCTCGGTGGGTTCGGTCGGCGTGCATTCGGCGGCGCATGAAGGGTGGCGCGAAAGTGGCGGTGCGGAGCCGGCGGGGCGATCGTCGCGGCGCGCGGGGTTCCTCGGGGAGTTGGCTCGGACGGCAGTGGGCGGCCGGGCTTCGGAAATCGCGATCCGTGCACGAGGGGCGGGCGGCCATGCGCTACTCGGGGCGCGCGTCCCTTCGTTCGCGGATCCTCGGAAGATACGCGGCGATCGCCGCGGGATACGCACGGATCTCCTCGAGGAAGACGCGCTCGGCGAGCGTCGAGGGCGTGTCGCCGGCGAGCACCGGGCAACGCCTTTCGAGGACGGTGGGTCCGTGGTCGTACTCCTCGTCGACCTCGTGGACGGTGCAGCCCGTCTCGGCGACCCCCGCGGCGAGGACCGCCTCGTGGATGCGCAGTCCGTACATGCCGTGACCGCCGAAGCGGGGGAGAAGGCCAGGATGAATGTTGAGCGCGCGGCCCTGCCAGCGTTCGCCGACGCGGAACTTGCGGAGATACCCCGCGAGGCAGACGAGTTCGACGCCCGCGGCGGTGAGCGCCGCGTCGATCCGGTCCTCGAGGAGGTCGGGCGTCGGGTAGGCGGTCGGACGGAGGAGATCCGCCCCGCGCAGCGCGGGGCCCGGCGGCAGCACCGCGACGCGCAGTCCCGCCTCGCGGCAGCGCGCGACGCCGGGCATCTCCTCGCGATGCGCGAGGACCACCGCGACCGTCGCCTCGAGCGCGCCCGAGCGGCAGGCCGCGGCGATGTTGAGCGCGGTTCGTCCGCCGCCCGACAGGAGGAGCCCGAGCCGCACGCGCGTCCCGCTCGCCGCGCTCACGCCCGCGCCTCCGGACGCCGCCCCTCGAACGGAATCGCACGCCCCGTCTCATCGACCGACACCATCGTGAGCTGCGCCTCGGTGACGCGCGCCCAGGTGCCGTCGAGCCGCTCGGCGTCGACCGCGACCTGCACGGTCACCGACGATCGTCCGAGCCGGATCGTCCGCGTGCGGAACTCGACGATCTCGCCGACGAGGACGGGCGCCTTGAAGTCGACGCGGTCGACCGAGGCGGTGACCCAGCGGTGGAGCCCGTGCTTGCGCGCCTCGACGTAGCCCGCCTGGTCGACATGCGACAGGATGATGCCGCCGAAGATCGCGCCCTGGTGGTTGGTGTCGCGCGGCATCATGAGGACGCGCAGCGCGAGGGTCGGCTCGGAGACGGCGGGGAAGGCGGACATCTCCCGCATCGTACCGATCGACCGCGCGCGCCCGCGTGGCGGGTTCGATTCCCCGCGCGTGGGCGGGGGCGTCCGCGTACCCTTCGCCTCCGTGCCGACGGCCAGCGTCATCATTCCGAACTACAACAACGGTCGCGCGAGTTCGCGCGACGGGTCGCGCGACTTCCTCGGCGACCTCCTCGCGAACCTCGAGAAGACCCTCGCCGACGACCCGACCGATCTCGAGATCGTCGTCGCCGACGACGGATCGACCGACGACAGCCTCGCGACGGCGCGGCGCTGGGCGTCGCACCGATGGCCGGCCGGCTCGCCGCGCGCGGGGCGCCCGTTCCTGCGACTCGTGGAGCTGCCGCATTCGGGCGTCCTTTCGCGCGTCCTCAACGCGCTCCACGCGGAGTCGTCGGGTGAGTTCGTCCTGCGGCTCGACGGCGACATCCTCATCGACACGCCGCGGTGGGTCGAGGCGTGCGTCGCGCTGCTGCGTTCCGATCCCCGAGCGGGCGTGGTGACGGGCCTCCAGAAGCTCCCCGACGGTCGCGTGCACGCCTTCGGCGACGCGATCGTGAGCCCGCTCGGCTACCACCATCTCGGGCAGGGCGCGCGCGAGGAGGACCTCCCCGAACTCCTCGAGGTCGAGCACGCGATGGGCTGCTTCCACGCCTCGCGGCGCGCCGCGATCGCCGAAGCCGGCGGCTACGACGAGACCGTCCTGCGCGGGCAGACCGAGGAGCTCGCGATGCGCCTCAATCTCCTCGGCTGGAAGGCGTTCGCGACGAAGCGCGTCGTCTTCCGCCACTTTCACGCCGAGCGCCACTGGCGACCGAACCGCGCCGACACCTCGGAGGGGCTCTCGAAGAGCCTCGCGCGCTTCCGCGAGAAGCACGGCATCGACCGCCTCGCGCCCGACCTTGGCGAGGCGTGGCGGCGGTACGGCGCGACGCCGCTCGCGGCGCGCGCGAGTCTCCGCGCCCCGCATCCATGGTCGCCCGAGGCGACGGGTGAACCCGCGGCGGGCGAGGAATGGGCGAACTTCGCGAGCGACGCGACGCTGCAGGCGCGCATCGCCGCCGAGGTCGCCGCGATGCGCGCCGCCGACGGACCGGCCGGCGACGGACCGACCGTCGTCCTCGGCGCCCGCAGTGGGCTCGCGGCCTTCCTTCGAGCGCGCGAGGGTGCGACGGTCATCGCGGTCGAGGAACACGCGCCCTCCGTCGAGGTCGGGCGGTCGTTCCTCGCCCGCGCAGGCGCGGGATCGGGTCGCCTCGACCTCGTTCACGCGCCGTCGCTCGCCGCGACGGGGCTTCCCGCGGGAAATGCACGCGTCGTGACCCTCCTTGACAGCATCGAGCGAACATGGAATCCTGTCGGGCTCGTACGGGAATCGATGCGGCTCCTCGCCGCGGACGGGATGCTGGTCATCCGCGCCCGCGCACGGACGGAGCCGCTGGAACGTCGCGGGGAAGTGCTGCATCCGTTTGCAGCGCACGAACTCCTTCAGATCGCGCGACATGTCGGCGGCCTCGAGCCGCTGTCCGTACCCACGCTTGACGGCCTTGGGCGATGGTGCCTTGTCGCACGACTGGCGGAGTCCGCTGGTCACGATGTGCATTTTGGCGCGCCGCCGATCGCCGGCCCGCCGCAGTAGGAAGGAAGCCTCAAGGCCATGGCAGACGCGAACGAAGCTCCGAACATGCAGATCACCCGTGCGCAGATGTGGCAGGCCGTGCGCCTGCCGCTCCGGCTGCGCATCCTCGAGACGGCGCGCCGTCTCGGCGAATCGTCGGTCACCGAGCTCGCGCAGGCGGTCGGTCTCAACCGGACCGCGCTCTACTTCCACCTCCGTCACCTCGAGAAGGCCGGTCTCCTCACCTCGCGCGCGGGCGAGCCGACGCCCGGCCGCCGCGGCAAGCGTCCGCGCTACTACCGCGCGACCGTGAGCGAACTCGCGTTCCCCGTCGACCTCGATTCGAAGCGCGACGCGACCCGCGTCGCCGAGTTCTACAAGCCGTGGCTCGCCGAGAGCCGCGAGACGGTGCTCGATCCGAAGGGCGGGGCGGGGCGCCGCGTGACGATCTCGTGGGAGAACTTCACCGACGACGAGGTCGCCCGCATCAAGTCGATCTGCAACGAGCTCGACGATGTCGTGAAGCGCGCGCGGAACCGCGCGAACAGCACGCGCAAGGCGCCGACCGCCTCGCACCACCTCTCGATCCTGTTCACGCCGGTCGAGGGGCATGTGATGCCGGGACCGGATGTGCGCTTCAAGACGAAGTGACGCCTTCGCAACGATGGATGGCGCGGCGCCCGCTCTTCGGGCGCCGCGCCTTTTCGTTGGTATTCGCTTCGCGGCGCGCGGCTTCGTGCGCCCGAGGTCGCGTCATCGGGTGCCGGCGCGCTTCGCGGCCGTCGTCCTTCCGACGGTCGGCTTCGCGGCGGCCGACTTCACGGCGGCCGACTTCAAGGCAACCGACTTCGGCGTCTTCGCCTTCGCCGCGGTCGCCTTGGCGCCCGCCGACTTCGCATCGGAAGACTTCGGGCGCGCCGGCTTCTCGCCCGGCGAGCCCGACGGATCCGCGCCCGCGTCCTTCGCGTTCGCCTTCCTCGTTCTCCCGCGCTCCGCGGGCGGCGCGGCTTCCGGCGCGACCTCGGCTCCCGCGTCCGGCGCATCAGGCTCCGCGCGCGGCGCGCGTCGCGCGCCCGCCGCGAGGAGCGGCTTCAGCCACCGTCCCGTCCACGAGCCCTTCGCCTTCGCCACCTCCTCGGGCGTGCCCGACGCGACGACCGTGCCGCCGCCGTCGCCACCCTCGGGGCCGAGGTCGACGATCCAGTCGGCGCACTTCACGACATCGAGGTTGTGCTCGATGACGACGAGCGTGTGCCCCTTGTCGGCGAGCCGCTCGAGGACGCCGAGGAGCCGCTCGACATCGGCGAAGTGGAGGCCCGTCGTCGGCTCGTCGAGGATGTAGAGGGCGGCCGCGTCGCTCGGGTGACCGAGCTCGGTCGCGAGCTTCACGCGCTGCGCCTCGCCGCCCGACAGCGTCGTCGACGCCTGCCCGAGCTCGATGTAGCCGAGCCCCACATCGCGCAGGCACTCGAGCATGCGGCGGATCTTCGGATGCGCCTCGAAGAAGCCGACCGCGTCCTCGACGGTCGACTCGAGGATGTCGGCGATCGTCTTCCCGCGGTAGCGGATCTCGAGCGTCTCGCGCGAGTAGCGCTTCCCCTTGCAGGTCTCGCAGGCGACGAAGACGTCGGGCAGGAAGTGCATCTCGATCTTCTTCACGCCCTGTCCCTGGCACGCCTCGCAGCGGCCGCCCTTCACGTTGAAGCTGAAGCGGCCGGGCTCGTAGCCGCGGATCTTCGCCTCGGGAACGAGCGACCAGATGCGGCGGATCTCGTCGAAGATGCCCGTGTAGGTCGCGGGGTTCGAGCGGGGCGTGCGGCCGATCGGCGACTGGTCGACCTCGACGACGCGCGAGATCGAGTCGAGTCCCGCGACGCGCGCGCAGTTCGCGGGAGCCGCGCCCTCGCCCGCGACATGCGCCTTCGCCGCCGCGAGAAGGACGTCGTTCACGAGCGTCGACTTGCCCGACCCCGAGACGCCCGTCACGCAGACGAGGCCGCCGAGCGGGAAGTCGACGTCGACCTCGCGCAGGTTGTTCGCGCGCGCGCCCTTCACCGAGATCGCGCGCGCGCGGTCGAGCGGGCGGCGCCGCACGGGCGGCAGGATCGCGCGCCGCCCCGAGAGGTACTCGCCGGTGAGGCTCGTCGGATGCGCCGCGATGCCCGCGAGGTCGCCCGCGGCGACGAGCGTGCCGCCGTGGCGGCCGGGGCCTGGGCCGATGTCGAGGATCCAGTCGGCCGCGCGCATCATGTCCTCGTCGTGCTCGACGACGATGACGGTGTTGCCCGCGTCGGCGAGGCTCCGCAGCGTCGCGATGAGGCGGTCGTTGTCGCGCTGATGGAGGCCGATCGTCGGTTCGTCGAGGACGTAGCAGACGCCGACGAGTCCCGAGCCGACCTGCGTCGCGAGGCGGATCCGCTGCGCCTCGCCGCCCGAGAGGGTCGAGCTCGTCCGGTCGAGCGAGAGGTACTCGAGCCCGACCGACGCGAGGAACCCGAGACGCGCCTCGATCTCCTTGAGGATCGGCCCCGAGATCTTCCGCGATTCGCTCGAGAGTTCGAGCGAACGCGCCGCGGCGAGCGCGCGCGAGACGGTCATCGCCGCGATGTCGGCGATCGACAGCGAGAGCGTTCCGCTCCGCACCTTCACCGCGAGGCTCTCGGTGCGGAGCCGCCGCCCCTCGCAGACGGGGCAGCGCGCCTGGCTCATGTAGGCGAGGAGCCGCTCCTTCACGTTCTCGCTCTCGGTCTCGGTCGCGCGCCGCTTGAGGTGCGGAAGGACGCCCTCCCACTCGAAGCCGAGGCGGACGCCGTCCGCGTCGCTGCCGCGCATGAGTCCGTCGCGCGTCCGCTCGGGAAGCTCCGCGTACGGCGTGTCGAGGTCGATCTCCGCGCGCGCCGCGAAGAGCCTGAGCTGCCGCGCGTACCAGATGTTCATGCGCCGGCCGTTGCGGCGCCACGGGTGGATCGCCTCGCGGAGCGGCTTCGTCCGGTCGGGGACGACGAGCGCCTCGTCGAACTCGTTCACCGTGCCGAGGCCCGCGCACGCGGGGCACGCGCCCTGCGGCGAGTTGAAGCTGAAGATGCGCGGCTCGAGCTCGTCGAGCGCGCACTCGGGATGCTCGGGGCAGGCGAACTTCTCGCTGAAGCGGTGCTCCTGCCACGCGGATCCGTCCTCGACGAGGACGGTGAGCGCGCCGTCGGCGAGCTTCAGCGCCGTCTCGACGCTCTCGGCGATCCGCTGCCGCGACGCGTCCTCGATGGCGATCCGGTCGACGACCGCGTCGAGGTCGTTCTTCTCGTAGCGGCCGAAACCGAGGGGATTCTCGCCGCCGTCCTTCAGGACCTCGCGGAGGTCGACGACCTTGCCGTTCGCGCGCGCGCGCACGAGGCCCTGCTTCGAGAGCGACTCGAGGACCTCGCGGTGGAACCCCTTCTTCGCGCGGACGACGGGCGCGCAGAGCATCGCGCGGCGCCCCGCGAAGCGCGCGAGCAGTGTCTCGACGATCTGGCTCGGGCTCGTCGCGGTGATCTCCCGGCCGCAGACATGGACCGTCTTCGAGCGGCCCTTTCCCGTCTCCTCGGTGTGCCAGCAGGTGGGGGTGCCGCAGCGCGCGAAAAGCAGGCGCAGGTAGTCCCAGATCTCGGTCGTCGTCGCGACGATCGAGCGCGGACTGTGGCCGCCCGAGCGCTGCTCGATCGCGATCGTGGGCGGCAGGCCCTCGATCGCCTCGACGTTCGGCTTCTGCATCTGGTCGAGGAACTGGCGCGCGTACGCGGAGAGCGACTCCATGTACTTGCGCTGCCCCTCGGCGAAGATGGTGTCGAAGGCGAGCGAGCTCTTGCCGCTTCCCGACACGCCCGTGATCACGACCAGCCGGTCGCGGGGGATCTCGCAGTCGAGCGCCTTGAGGTTGTGTTCACGGGCGCCACGGACGCGGATCGACTTGTCGGAAAGGGACATGGGGACGCGGATGATAGGGCGCGCCCCGCGCGGGTTACCGACCGTCCGTCGGCGTGCATCCGTCGCCGTTGTGCGTTCGAAGACGGAGATCCCGACCGATCGCGCGTCTTTTTGCGACCACGACCGCGACCCGTCCGAAATCAGGGGTAGGAATTCGGGGTGGGTGTCCACCCCCTCGTCCGCGCGTGTCCGCGCGGACGCCCCGCGCACGACCTTGCGCGGGGGCACGCGCGACGACATGAGTCCGAGCACCGCCATTTCCGGTTCCACCCGATCGACGACCGCGCCCGCGGAGGGTGTGGTGTCGTCGGACTCGGACGACGCGTCGGCCCATTCTTCGGTCTCATCGTCGGCCCCGTCGTCGACTCAGGCGCCCCGCACGGGGCTGACCGACCTCGTCGCGGCCCGACTCGCCGCGAAGGCGATCGCGACGGCGGTCGAGCCCACCGCGCTCCCGCGCCTCGCGCCCGGCAAGTCCACCCCCGGGCCCGCCGCCTGGCGCGCCCTCGAGCGCCACGCCGCGAGCTTCCGCCTGCGCTGAGCGCGGGCCGACGCGTGCGACGGCCTCTCCGAACTAGCGCTTCTTCCCGCGACGCCCCGCGCGCGTGCCCGGCATGCCCGCCTTGGTGGGGCGTCGGCCGTCGTCGGCGGCGGCCGCGCCGCCCGCGGGAGCCTTCTTCAGTCGCTCGATCTCGTCGCGGAGGCGCGCGGCCTTCTCGAACTCGAGCTTCTCGGCGGCGAGCATCATCTCGGCCTGCATCTCGCCGATGAGCGTCTCGCGGTCGGCGACGGCGTCGTCGTCCTCGCGGATTCCCGCGGCCTTGCGCGCGGTGCGGTGCGCGGCGAGCTCGAGCTCGATGCCGCGGCGGATCGCCTTCTCGATCGTCTTCGGGACGATCCCGTGCTCGGCGTTGTAGGCGAGCTGCTTGGCGCGCCGGCGCTCGACCTCGTCGATCGCCTTGCGCATCTCCTCGGTGATCTCGTCGGCGTAGAGGATCGCGGTCGAGTTCGCGTTGCGCGCGGCGCGGCCCATCGTCTGGATGAGGCTCGACTGGCTGCGCAGGAAGCCCTGCTTGTCGGCGTCGAGGATGCAGACGAGCGAGACCTCGGGGAGGTCGAGGCCCTCGCGCAGGAGGTTCACGCCGACGAGGACGTCGAACGCGCCCTCGCGGAGGTCGCGCAGGAGCTCGAGCCGCTCGAGCGTCTCGATCTCGCTGTGGAGGTAGCGGACGCGCATGCCCTCGCGGTGGAGATATCCCGTGAGATCCTCGCAGAGCCGCTTCGTGAGCGCGGTGACGAGCGTGCGCTCGCCGCGCGCCGCGCGCGCCCGCGCCTCGACGAGGAGGTCGGGCACCTGGTTGCGCGCGGGCCGCACCTCGACGGGCGGGTCGACGAGGCCCGTCGGGCGGATGACCTGCTCCGCGACGACGCCGCCCGCCTGCTCGAGTTCCCAGGGCCCGGGCGTCGCCGAGACGAAGATCGTCTGCGGCACGAGCTCGGTGAACTCCTCGAAGCGGAGCGGCCTGTTGTCGAGCGCGCTCGGCAGGCGGAAGCCGTGGTCGACGAGCGTCTGCTTGCGCGCGCGGTCGCCGAAGTACATGCCGCGCACCTGCGGGATCGTCACATGGCTCTCGTCGACGATGACGAGCCAGTCGTCGGGGTCGCGCGAGCCGGGCGCCTCGCGGAAGTAGTCGAGGAGCGTCCACGCGCGCGCGCCCGCGGGGCGTCCGTCGAAGTGGCGCGAGTAGTTCTCGATCCCGTTGCAGAAGCCCGTCTCCTCGAGCATCTCGAGGTCGTGGCGCGTGCGCGCGAGGAGCCGCTGCGCCTCGAGGAGCTTCCCCTCGCCGCGGAGGACCGCGACGCGCTCGTCGAGTTCGGCGCGGATCGACGCGATCGCGCGACCGCGCTGCTCCTCGGGCATCATGTAGTGGACCGCGGGGAAGATGAAGGTCTTCGACGCGTCGGCGAGCACCTCGCCCGTGGTCGGATCGAAGTACTGGATCGAGTCGACCTCGTCGCCGAAGAGGTCGATGCGGATCGCGTACTGCTCGGTCGCGGGGTGGATCTCGATCACGTCGCCGCGCACGCGGAAGTTGCCGCGCGCGGGCGCGACCTCGTTGCGCGAGTACTGCATCGACGAGAGCCCGAGGAGGAACGCCCGCCGGTCGAGCCGCATGCCGCGCTCGACGAAGAGCGTCTTGTTGCGGTATTCGCTCGGGCTGCCGAGGCCGTAGAGGCAGGAGACGCTCGCGACCACGATCACGTCGCGCCGCGTGAGCAGGTGGCTCGTCGCCGCGAGGCGCAGGCGGTCGAGGTCGGCGTTCCGCGACGCGTCCTTCTCGATGTAGATGTCCCGCTGCGGGATGTACGCCTCGGGCTGGTAGTAGTCGTAGTAGCTGACGAAGTAGCTGACCGCGTTCTCCGGGAAGAGCTCCTTCATCTCCTCGTAGAGCTGCGCGGCGAGCGTCTTGTTGTGGGAGACGAGGAGCGTCGGGCGGTTCGACCGCGCGATCACGTTCGCCATCGTGAAGGTCTTGCCCGTGCCCGTCGCGCCGAGGAGGACCTGGTGGCGACGGCCCGCCTCGAGGCCCTCGCAGAGTTCGTCGATCGCCTGCGGCTGGTCGCCCATCGGGCGGAACGCGCTCTTGAGGACGAAGGGCGTGCCGCCGCCCGCGCCGAGATGGCGGGGGAGTTCGACGGAGGGTTCGCGTGCGGGATCGGCCACGGACGGTGAGGGTAGGGGAGCGGGGAGCGGAGGCGGTTCAGGCGTTCGCGAGGAGTTCGCGCGCGGGCCGCCGTCCGAGGCGGACGACCGCGGGCGTCGCCGCGAGGAGGGCGACGAGGACGACGGTCGCCGCGCCCGCCGCGAGCGGGCCGACCGGGACGACGAGCCGCAGCTCGAGCCCGCCGAAGTCGCGGTAGAGCCGCACGCCCATGGCGGCGAGCATGAAGCCGAGCGCGCTTCCCGAGACGAGCGCCGCGGCGGCCATCACGAGCGTCTCGCCGAGGACGAGCGCGACGAGGGTCGCGGGCGAGGCGCCCACCGCGCGCAGGACGCCGAACTCGCGCCGCCGCGCGTCGATTCCCGCCGCGACGACGCTTCCGACGCCGAACGCCGCGAGAAGGAGCGCCGACGCCGCGACCCCCGACCAGACCGCGAGGATCGTGCCGCCGATCTCGTCGACGAGCCCGCGGATCGCGCGCCCGCTCGAGTAGACGGCCCCGGGCACGCGGTCGGCGACCGCCTCCGAGAGCGCGCGGTCGCTCTCCTCGGTGGGCGGCTCGGCGAGCCGGAGCTGCATGATGTAGGCGTCGCGCGTCTTGAAGTGCCGCTCGACGGCGCCGAAGTCCATGAAGACGCAGCTCACCGCCTGCTCCATGTAGATCTGCCGCATGCCGAAGGTCTGCGTCGCGAGGTCGAGGCCCGCCGCGGTCACGACGCCCGCCACCTCGAACGCCGCCTCGTTCGCGCCCGAGCCGAGGCGGATGGTGTCGCCGAGCCCGATCCCGCGGGCGATGAGGAACTCGGGCGCGACGAGCACCGCGTCGCCCGCCTCGAGCTTCGGGATCGCGGTCGCGGGGTCGCCCTCGAGCCACTCGAGCTCGTTCACCTCGAGGAAGGGCCGCGGCTCGAAGCCGACGCACACGACGTTCGACGGACCCATGCCCTCGACGCCGAAGACCTGTTCGCCCGCGAGCTTGAGCGGCAGGTAGCCGATCGGGAGCGCCGCGGCGATGCCGGGAAGCGACGCGAGGCGCGACTGCTCCTCCTTCGAAAGGCCCGAGGTCGAGAAGATGAAGCCGTCCGCGAAGCGGATCCGTTCGCGCAGGTTCTCGATGATCGCCTCGCCGTTCGAGCGCGTCGAGACGAGGATCGAGACCGCGACCATGAGCGCGCCCGCGGTGAAGCCGAGGCGCCACGGCATGCGCGCGACGCTGCCCGCGAGAAGCCCCGCGGGTAGTCCGAGCGCGCGGCCGAGCGCGGGCGCGACCGCGCGCCCCGCGACGAGCACGATCGGCACCGACAGGAGGAACCACGCCGCGTGGAGGAGCGGCAGTCCGAGGAAGGCGTAGAGCCAGAACCGCGTGTCGCGGTCGGCGGGGAGCAGCATGAGCGCCCAGAGCCCGATCGCGCCGAGGGCGGCGAGGATCGCGAGAAGGATCGCGCGCGCGCGCGGCGGTCGCGCGCGCACCGAGAGCGCCTCGAGCGGCGAGATCCGCGCCGCGCGCAGCGCGGGAAAGAGCGCGCCCGCGAGCCCCGCGACGAGCGCGCCGGCGACCGCGAGCGCCACGCCGCGCGGGTCGACCGACGGCAGTCCGCGCACGATGTCGCGGAACCAGAACGCGATCGCGCCCACGAAGGCGACGCCGAGCGGCACGCCGAGGACGCCTCCCGCGAGTCCGATGGCGCCGCCCGTCACGACCTGCGCGCCGAAGAGCTGCGCGCGCGACGCGCCGATCGCGCGCGCGACGCCCATCTCGCGGAGTTCCTCGAGGACGGCGGTCGTCATGCCCGTCGCCACGATTGCGGCGCACGAGAGGAACGCGATGATCGCCGCGATCGCCATGCCGACCTCGCCCGCGGCCGCCTGCTTGTCGAGGCCGGTGCGCACGCGCTCGGCGGGTTCGACGAGCATCGGATCCTCGACGCGCGCGGCGTTCTCCTCGCACCAGCGCGCGGCGTCGAGACCCTCGTCGAGTTCGATCGCGATCGCGGTGAGGCGGTCGGGCTTGCGCGTCGCCTCGGCGAGGGTCGCGAGGTCGATCTCGACGAGCGGACGCTGCAGGGCGCCGAGCGACGGCCGCTCGTAGATGCCCGCGACGACGACCTCGATCGGCTTTCCGAAGCGGACGACGCGGAGCGCGTCGCCCGGCTTCGCGGCGAGCGACTTCGCGGTCTGCGGATCGAGGAGCACCTCGCCCGCGTTCCCGAGCCGCCGCCCCTCGACGAGCGTCACCTCGCGGAAGCGCGCGTCCTCGGCGAGATCGACGCCGCGCGCCTGCGCGGTCACGCGCGGCGTGCGACCGTCCTCCGACTCCGCCGCCGCGCCGGGATTCGCGAGCGTGACCGAGGCGAAGCGCCGTCCCGCGGCGCGCGCGACGCCGGGCCACGCGCGCACCTCGTCGAGAAGCGCGTCGTCGAAGTCCTCGGCGTAGCGGTGGACGACGCGGACATCGGTGTTTCCGAGCCGTTCGGCGAGGCGCCGCTCGAGCGTGTCCTGCGCGGTGCGCATTCCGCTCGTGACCGCGACCACGAGACTCGTCGCGAGCGCGACCGCCGCCACGAGGAGCGCGGTCCTACCGCGTCGGCCGAGCAAGCTCCTGCGCGCGAAGGGCCAGAGTGCCCGCATCGAGGTTCTCCGTGGGGAAGGTGCCCGCGACCATGCCGTCGCGGAGGACGGTGACGCGCTCGCAGTGGGCGGCGGCCGCCGGCTCGTGCGTCACCATGAGAAGAAGCGTCGCGTGCGCGCGCGCGACCTCGCCGAGGATCGCGAAGAGCCGCTCGCTCGCGGCGCTGTCGAGGTTTCCCGTCGGTTCGTCGGCGAGGATCACGGGCGGTCGGAACATGAGCGCGCGCGCGATCGCGACGCGCTGCTGCTCGCCGCCCGAGAGGGCGTCGGGGCGGTGCGTCGCGCGGTGTCCGACGCCGAGCTCCTCGAGGAGCGCGCGCCCGCGTTCCTCGGCCTCGGCGCGCCGCATCCCGTCGAGGACCGCGGGCAGCGTCACATTCTCGAGCGCGGTCATCGCGGGCAGCAGGTTGAAGTGCTGGAAGACGATCCCGATCCGGCGGCGGCGGTAGAGCGTGAGGTCGCGTTCCCCGAGCCGGTCGATCCGCTGTCCCGCGACATGCACCTCGCCCGCGGTCGGGCGATCGAGCCCCGCGATCAGGTGCATCAGGCTCGACTTGCCGCTTCCCGAGGCGCCCATGATCGCGTGGAAGCCCGGGCCCTCGATCTCGAGATCGACGCCACGCAGCGCCTCGACCTCGCGCGAGCCGAGGTCGTAGCGCTTGACGACACCGCGACAGAGAATGCCTGGCGGTGCGGCTTCCATGGAAGGCCGCACCTCAGTGACCGTGCTTCGCGTCGTACTCGGGGCCCGTCGGGAGCGCCGCGATCGCCGAGGTGTCGGTGCAGCGGAGCTTCACGAGCCAGCCCTTGCCGCAGGGGTCGCTGTTGACGAGCGAGGGGTCGGCGACGACCGCCGCGTTCACCTCGACGACGGTGCCCGCGGCGACGGTGTAGATCTCGCTCGTCGTCTTGACGCTCTCGACCTCGCCGACCGACTTGCCCGCGGCGACCTCGGTGCCCGCGGCGCGCATCTCGACGTACGTGATGTCGGTGAGCTCGTCGGCGGCGTGCTGGGTGATGCCCATGGTGACGGTGTCGCCGTCGATCTTGAACCACTCGTGCGTGTCGGAAACGCGGCAATCGGCTGGGGTCGGCATGGTTGCTCCGTGATCGTCGTGGGGGACGGGGGGCAGGATGGTAGCGAAGGTGGCGTGGCGTGAACGCGAGGCGTGAACGCGGGGCGCATCGCGAGGCGCGCGACGATCCCGTCGCCTCCGCGCGCGGAGGCGGGTCCGCGCGAACCCTCGGGTCGCGCCGCGCGATGCGGCGTTCGCATGGCGATGGACCTGTGACGCGCGCACGGGCGAGCGTGGACCGTGCGTCGTGACCTCCCAAGTCCATCCGAGGCGGAGACCGCGGCGGGGGGCGCGAGCGCCGGAGGAGGGACGGGTTGGAGGGGCGTGCCGTCGGTGTTGCGGCACGTCGACGGCCGTCGGCGCCATGCGCGCGCGCGGAGTTCGCCGCGCGCGGGTGGTCGCGGCATCGACTGCGGGCGCGTGCTGGCGAGCCCGCGCGGGGAACCGACGACCGTCGCGGGTGGCGGCCTCGCGGGCCTTGGCGAAGAGGGGGGGCGGTGCGTCCGTGCCTCGCGCGTTCCGCATGGGCAAAATTCGTCCGATATGTCGGTCAAGGACTTGTGTGGTCCGATAGAAGCGATACCTTCTCCGCGTCGCGGGGCCTCGCCTCGTCCCACCCGAGCTTTCTCCCTCACGGAAGGCGCCGATGACGTCCGTGCACGTCGGCGCCTTCTTTCTCGTCGCCCCGCCTTCGATCGCCCGACGACGGGCAATGGTCGTCTCGAGCGGCGGTCGCCCTCGATCACGACGCGTTCCCGACCGCACGCCGAGTCGTGGTCGACCCGATTGCGAGGCACCGTCCATCCCGACCCCGACCGCGAGCCCGACCGCCGTCCCGCTCCCAAGTTCACGCACGAGCCATCCCAGCACGCAGCCGCCCACGCTCCGCCGCCGAAACGGCGCCACAGGGCACGCCCCGCGCCGCGAGGGGACCGCGGCGCGCCGTCGGGAGGCGCCCCGACGAAACCCGCGTCTCGGGAAAGGCTTGCGCGACTTGCTAGACTCCGTTCGGCCGTCCCGTCCCGAGGTCTGGGCGCGTCGTTCCGCCAACTCCGACCATACGAACCCGTGCAACCAGAGATCCTCCTCACCCTCTCCGCGGGTTCC
>JBJOHC010000051.1:0-8976 GCA_046047955.1 Planctomycetota bacterium | reverse complement strand
ACCTCGCGCGCGGGCGAGAGCGGCGTCCCGCGCAGGATGTTGAGATGCGCGCCCATCGAGACGCCCGCGACGGGCCGCACCGCCGCGAGATCGGGACCGTTCGCGAGGACGCTCGCGCTCGTCACCGTGCCGCGCGCGGCGCACTCCTCGACCGCCCGCCGCACCGCGGGATGCAGGCCGAGATCGTCGGCGTTCACGACGATCCGGACGCGCGCCATCACCAGAAGACCTGCACTCCGCCGTCGACCGTGAACGGCCGCTCGAGCCGTTCGGAGCCGTCCTCGACGAGCCAGTGGAGTCCATCGGGGCGGAGCCCCTCGAAGACGCGCGAACCCTCGCCCGCCTCGCGTCGGCCGAGCGACTTCCAGCCGCCGTCCCTCCAGAGGAAGAGTTCGTACGCCGCCGCCGACTTCACCTGCGTGCGCGCCTTGAGGACGCCCGTGTCGGGATCCTGGATGTCGGGCTTCGTCGACTCGGCCTCGAGCGCGAGCGTCGCCGCGCCCGTCGCGGCGAGCGGATGCACGATGCCGTCCGCGTCGAGGATGAAGGGCGTGCCCGCGGGCCGGTCGCCCGAGGCGTCGGTGAGCATCGGGAGATAGAGGATGTGGCGGCCGAGGTCGCGGAAGGTCGCGTGACCGTCCTCGATGCGCGCCCAGTCGATCGGCCGCCACGCGCCGCCGTTGAAGACGGCGATGTAGGCGAAGCGCTCGCCCTCGCGCGCGCCGTCGATCGCGACCTCGACCGAGCTCACGGGCTGGTACTGCGCGGTCACATCGGTGTAGTGATCGCCCGACAGCCAGCGCGGCACCGTCTCGCCGTCGCGGCGGATCGCGGCGAGGCTCCCGGGCTGCCTGGCGAAGGTCTTGCGGTAGACCTTCGCGGCGCGCCCCGCGAGACCGGCGCGGCCCTCGCCGTCGGCGTCGAGGACGACCTCCCACGCATGGTTGTTGTCGCTCGCCGCCCACCAGGGCGTGTAGTCGCTCGCGCACATCGCGGCGACCGAGCGCATGCCGAACGACACCATGTTCGTGATGTCCTCGCAGCGGCCGAGGCGGCGCTCGCACATCTCGTCGTAGCTCTGGTCGGTGGGGTGCAGGTAGAAGAGATCGGTGAAGCCCGTCCAGGGGTGCGCGGCCGCGCGGACCTTCTCGCCGAAGGCGCGCACATCGGTCTCGCCCTGGTTCGCGGCGCACACCGCGACGAGCCTCCGGCGCGCGGGCTCGCGCCACAGTCCGAGCGGCTCGTTGCTGCCGCGGTAGGGCAGGATGCACTCGCGGAAGACCTCGTATCGGATCGCCTTCGCCCAGGGCATGGAGCGCCAGGTGTCGAAGGCGTCGTCGAGGTGCGCGGCGAGGAAGTCGGCGGTCGCGTGCTCGAGGTCGCTCTCGAACGCGGTGCGGCGGAAGTCGCAGCCCGGGTGCTCGCGCTCGATCGCGTCGAGCGCCTCCTTCGCCTTCGCGAGCGATCCGTGATCGAGCGCCTCGAATGGAAGCACGGTGCCGTCCTCGGCGACGAGCTCGATGCGCGCGAAGCCGTGGCCGGGCATGTTCGCGACGAGCCAGCGCGCGGCGAGATGCTTCTCGCGGTCGCCGTCGGCGGGGTAGCGCGCGAGGAAGCGCTCGATCTCGGCGCGGTTCGCGCCCGCTTCCCGGAGGGCCTCGGCGATGCGGTCGTCGAGCCTGTCGTCCGACTCGATCCGCCCGGTCGGGGCGATCGCGGCGCGGGTCGATGCCAGTGCCGGTGCGGACGGGTTCGCGGTGGCGACGCACGACGGCGAGGCGGCCGCCAGCGAGACCGCGAGTGCGGGCACGAGTGAGGTCGCGAGCGAGGGCACGAGCGAGGGCACGAGGATCACGGCGGTGAGAGGCGCCATGCGGCGATTCTCCCCTGCCGATCGGCCAGCCGCAATCCGTTGCCCGCGGTCGGACCCTCGCGTCCGCGCGATGGACCGTCGCCATCGCCGCCACGCGCCGCCCGAGCGCGTGCAGCCTGGTTCAGTCCCTCTCGAGGAACCGGACGCCGAACTCGTGCCGCTCCGTTTCCTCGCCCGTCCCATCCTCGAACCGCCGCACGAAGGTCCAGACGACGACGAAGTCGAGCCCCATCGCCGTCCGCTCGGGGAGGATCCGCACGACCCGACCGAGTTGGCCGACCTCGACGCGCCTCGACGACGCCATCCGCATGCCGCCCATCCCGAGGTCGGCGGTCTCGACCACTTCGGGAGCCGCATCGTGTCGCGTCCACTGCACCAGCGCCCGTGCGGGGAAGTTCGCGCGTGGGTGCGCGCGGCGAGCGTCGCCGTCGGCGCTGCGCGGCCCCTCGGGGCTCGAGGAGAGTTCGGAGGGGAGTTCGGAGGGATCGCGGGTCGACATCATGGCGCGGTGGATGGGCGCGGAACTGTGCCATTCGACGCGCGCCCTGGGGAGCGCATCGCGGGCGGCGGCGATCGATTGGGGTAACTCCTGCATGGCACGGTTCGTGCTGTGCGGGTGGTCGAACCGATTTCATTCGAGCCTCCGTCGAGCGAAACCCCGAGTCAGCCGATAACGGAACCGTCATGTCCGCCGATCCCACCACTTCGGCCCACGCCGCTCCGAGCGTGCCGCCATCCGCCGCTTCGGAACCCCTCGATGCCGTGGGCGACCCGCAGTCGCTCGTCGATCGCGTGATGCGCGAGGTTTCGGAGCTTTCCGGGTTGGCGGAAGAGGCCGCGACCGCGCCTCAAGTGAGTGCTTCAGACTCAAATGAAGCCGCAGGATTCGATCTCTCCGCCCTCGAGCGGGAGATCGAGAGTCTGCTGCAGAACTCATCACAAACGTCTGCACAAGAAGTCGTTACGCAAGAGGAAGCCCTGGTTGAAGGTGCCGTTGAATCGGTAGAAATGACTTCTTCTTCGGCAACGGAAGTGCCTGGCGGCGTCACGACCGACGCCTCCCCTTCCATTCCGAGTGCCGCCATTCCACCCGACGAACTCGAGTCGCTCGCGGAGGTCCTCGACCCCGCGCGACGCGACACGAAGCCGTCGATCGCCGCGACGGCATTCGAAGCGGAGCCGATCGACCCCGTGCAGCGCGAGATCGAGGCGACGCTCGCCGACGACACGACGGCGCTCCTCGAGGCCTGTGGTGGCGACCTCGACGCGGCGCTCGGGAGCGTGTTCGACCCGCGCGTCCTCGCGGGCCAGGAAGAGGACATCAACCGCGCGCTGATCGAGGCGTTCGGGTCGAGCCGGATCGCGTGGCGTTCGGGTGAGCCCGCCGTCGTGACCAACCCCGCGCCCGAGTTCAGCGACGGACCCTCGCGCGCGATGCCGCCCGAGACGCCGCGGGTCGAACTCGACCGGCAGGTGGCGGCCGCGACGGAGGCCGCGGCTCCCGTCCCGGGCGTGACCGCGGCACGCGGCGCCACCGACGGTCCTCGGGTCGCAGGAGCGCCGACGGCCCCACCCGTCACCGACCGGCCCGTGCCTCCACGCAGTTTCGAGGAGCTCGGCGCCGCGTCGATCGCGCGCGAGCAGGCTCCCGAGTACGCGGGCGAGACCCCGTTCGAACCCGCCTTCCCCGCCGTGCCGATCGTGCCCGCGGCACCGGTCGGCGAGTCGGCGACCGTCACGGCGCCCGATGCGGCGGGTGCGAAGCCGACCGCCGACACCTCGACCGCGCCATCCACCGTCGCCGCTCCAACGCAGCCCCCGCCACAACACCAGCCACGACCAAGACCGCCCTCGCGGATCGGTCCCCTTCTCCGTCGTCTGGCGGAACTGCCGCTCGCGGTCGCGGCGGCGCCGATGCGCGCGCTACCCGAGTCGGCGCGCACCTACACGGGACTCGTGGCGGTCACGCTCCTCCTGATGGTGCCGCTCGCCTGGTGGCTTGCCCACGCGAAGGCGGGCGCGCGCGGCGTCGGACCCGTGACCTTCACGGGTGTGGCGGCGGGTGCCGGTGGAGACAGCGCCGATCCCTCGAGCGGCGCGGGCGACGGGCACTGACGCATCGCTGGCATGGCGCTGAAACGGGCGCTCAAGCAGGCGCTCGAGCGGGCGGACGTGCGCAGCGCATCGCGCGTGCGGCTTCGCGCCGAACCGATCGCAACACGGTCGCCGAGGCACGGCGCCGCGGCAGCCGTCGGCGTCAGCGCCGGCTCCGGCCCTCGGCGATCAGCGTCGACATGGCCTCGTGCGTCTCCTTCGCCGCGCCCGAGAGCATCGCGGCCTGCTCCTCGGCGTGGTAGCTCGAGCGGACGAGCGGGCCCGACTCGCACACCTTGAAACCGCGCGCGAGCGCCTCGCGGCGATACATCGCGAACTGGTCGGGATGCACCCAGCGCTCGATCGGCAGGTGGTTGCGCGTCGGCTGGAGGTACTGGCCGATCGTGATGATGTCCGCGTCGCTCGCGGCGCGCACATCGTCGAGGAGTTCGAGGATCTCGTCGTCGCGCTCGCCGATGCCGGCCATGATCCCCGTCTTCGTGACGAGGCCGCTCGCCTTGAACTGCCGGAGCACGGCGAGCGAGCGCTCGTACTTCGCCTGCGGGCGGACGGCGGGATGCATGCGCCGCACCGTCTCCATGTTGTGGGAGATGATCTCGGGGCGCGCGTCGCAGACGGTCTGGATCGCGCGCTCGTCGCCCTGAAAGTCGCCGACGAGGATCTCGACCGACATGTCGGGGCAGGCGTCGTGCACGCGGCGCACGGTCTCGGCCCAGATCGCGGCGCCGCCGTCGTCGAGCTCGTCGCGGTTGACGCTCGTGATGACGACATGCTTCAGCTTCATGAGCTTCAGCGACTCGGCGACGCGGCGCGGCTCGTCGAGGTCGAGGACGGGCGGCTTCCCCGTCTTGATGTTGCAGAAGCCGCAGGCGCGCGTGCAGACGTCGCCGAGGATCATGATCGTCGCGGTGCCGCGGCCCCAGCATTCGCCCATGTTCGGGCACGAGGCCTCCTGGCAGACGGTGTGCAGGCGGTGCTCGTCGATGATCGCCTTGAGCCGCTCGTAGCCCTCGCCGCCCGGGACCCGCGCGCGCAGCCAGTCGGGCTTGCGCTGGATGCGGAGGTGGTGCGCGGCGGCGGACTGGTTGTTGAGGACCGAGCCCGTCAGGTCGAGGAGCGACGCGCCGGTCGAGCGCTGGGTGTCGCCGCCGAGCGGACGCGGGTGGCGCGCGATCGTGCGGGCGAGCGCCTCGGGCGAGGGCTGCGGAGCGGTCGGTTCGGGCGGGAGCGACATGAAGCGCGGAGTGTAGGCGGTGCGGCGATCGCTCCCAAGCCGCTTCGCGCGTCCGGCGCCGTGCGTCCGCGGAACGCCGCCCGCTGCGCGTACACTCGACGCCCCATGCACCTTCATTCGAGTGATCCGGGCGCCCACGCCCCTGCCGGCGTCGTCTACCGCACCGCGCGCCTCGCGAACGGGCTCGAGATCCTCGCCGAGGTCGTCCCCGACGCGCACACCGCGGCGATCGGCTTCTTCGTGCGGACGGGCGCGCGCGACGAGCCGGCCGAACTGATGGGCGTCTCGCACTTCCTCGAGCACATGATGTTCAAGGGCAGCGAGCGCCGCCGCGCCGAGGATGTGAACCGCGCCTTCGACGACATCGGCGCCGCGCACAACGCGTTCACCTCGACCGAGCTCACCGCGTACCACGCGCATGTCCTGCCCGAGGCGCTGCCCGAGGCGCTCGACGTCCTCGCCGACATCATGCGGCCGAGCCTGCGCGCGACCGATCTCGAGGAGGAGCGCGGCGTGATCCTCGAGGAGATCGCGATGTACGCCGACCAGCCCTTCTGGGTCGGCTACGAGACGATGATGGAGCGGCTCTACGCGGGCCACACGCTCTCGCACCGCGTGCTCGGGACGCGCGAGACGGTCGGTGCGATCGCGCGCGACGCGATGGCGGCCTACTTCGAATCGCGCTACTCGTCGGACAACACGGTGCTCGTCGCGGCGGGGAAGATCGACTTCGAGGCGCTCGTCGCCGACGCCGAGCGCCTCTGCGGACACTGGCGTCCCTCGTCGCCCTCGCGCGAGCATCCGGCGTGGTCGCCCTCGCCGACGGACACGCGCGTGCGGCTCTCGAACACGGCGCGCGCGTACATCCTCCTCGCCTGGCCCGCGCCCGACATCCGCGACGACCTCCGCTACGCGGCGGGGCTCCTCATGCATGTCCTCGGCGGCGGCGACGGATCGCGGCTCCACTGGGCGCTCGTCGAGACGGGCCTCGCCGAGGAGGCGAGCGCGAGCTACGACGGACACGACGGCGTGGGCGAGTCGACGATCTTCGCGGTGTGCGATCCCGACAAGGTCGACGAGATCGAGGCGATCCTGCGGCGCGAGCTCGCGGCGCTCGTCGCATCGCTGACCGACGACGACCTCCTGCGCGCGCGGGCGCGCATCGCGACGGGCGCCGCCGCCGCCGCCGAACGCCCCGCGGGCCGCATGTTCCGCCTCGGCACGCTCTGGGGCTACCGCTCGCCGTACATGCCGCTCGACGAGGAGGTCGAGCGGCTCGCGGCCGTCACGATCGACGAGCTCCGCGACTGCGTCGCGCGCTTCCCGCTCGAGCCGGTGGCGCGGGTCATCGTGCTTCCGACCGAGGAGGCGGCGGAGGCCGCGGCGGGCGAGGCCGACGAGGCCGACGGCGACGCGGCGGAGTGAGGTGACGCAGAGGTCGGGCGCCGAGGTCGGGCATGGGGGCCAGGCAAGGCGGTCGGGCGCCGAGGTCGGGCGAGGCGCGCGCGCCCGATTCGGGCGGGGCCGCACGCATCCGTCCCGCCCGCTCCACCTTCACCCCCGATTCGCCGTGAATTTCGCGAACGGGCGCGCCGCCGCGAGCCGAAAACCGAGCGTGAGCGCGACGACGCCAGAGTCCCCGAAACCCGACCGCCCGGCGACGGAAGGCCCCGACATCGGTGTGCTCGCACGGCGCCTCTTCACGGACGGTCCGCTTCTCGCGCGCCTCCTCCAGCATCACAGGCATCGCATCGCGCCCATCGCGCGCTGCGTCGAGCTCGTGCCCGAGGGCTCCGACATCCTCGACATCGGTTGCGGCGGCGGACTCTTCCTCGCGCTTCTCGCGGCGACGGGACGCATCCGCTCGGGTCGCGGCATCGACTCGTCGGCGCCCGCGATCGAGGTCGCGCGGCGCGCGCTTCCGCGGATCGCCGGCCTCACGCCCTCCGCGACCGTCGCGTTCGAACACCGCGCGGTCGAGGCGGGCCTTCCCGAGGGCCGGTTCCCCGTCGTCGCGATGATCGATGTGATGCACCACATTCCGCCGGCGTTCCAGCGGCAGGCGTTCGACGATGCGCTGTCGCGCGTCGCGCCGGGCGGCGTCTTCCTCTACAAGGACATGTGCGACGCGCCCGTCTGGCGCGCGGGCATGAACCGCCTGCACGACCTCGTCATGGCGCGGCAGTGGATCCGCTACCTGCCGATCGAGCGCGCCGACGAGTGGGCGCGGGCCGAGGGCTTCGCGATCGAGGTCGCCGAGGAGCGCGCGATGCTCTGGTACGGGCACGAGATCCGCCTCTACCGGAGGCGCGACGCGTGAGCTCCGCGGAGGCGCGGTCGGAAAGCGCCGGTGGCGGCGCGCGCGGATCGGTGGCGGCATGGCTCGTCGCGGCGGCGTTCGCGGCGCCCGTCCTCGCGATCGTCCTCTCGGGGCACAACGCGGGCCGCGCGGCGTTCGACTCGATCGTCTACCACGAGCACTTCATCCGTCGGCTCGCCGAGGAGGCGCCCACAGTCGACCTCTCGAACCCGCTTACCGCGACGACGCCCGGATTCCACATGCTGCTCGCGGCGGCGAGTCTCGCGGGACTCGAGTCGACGACGGCGCTGCGGCTCGTCGCGATGGCGATCGGCGCGCTTCTCGTCTGGTGCGTCGCGCGCTGGTGCGAGCGTGTCGCGGGGCGCGCGGCGGGTGCGATCCTCGCGCTGCCGCTCGCGGCTTCGGTCTATGTGATCGGATCGGGCGCGTGGCTCCTGCCCGACGACCTCGCGTGGCTTCTCGTCGCGGCGATCGTCGCATGCTGCCTGCGACCCTCGTGCACGCGGCGCGACCTCGCGATCGCCGCCGCGCTCCTCGTGCCGCTCGTTCTCGTCCGCCAGACGCATCTCTGGGTCGCGGCGGTCGTCTGGATGGCGGCGTTCCGCGTGCGTGCGGGCGAAAGCGATCCTGGATTCGCCCAGCGCGCGCGCCGCGCGCTGCCGTGGGTCGTCGCGACGCTGCCCGCGTTCGCGGCGGTCGCCCTCTTCGCGTGGATCTGGGGCGGACTCGTGCCGCCGCGGTTCCAGGGCGAACTCCAGTCGCTCAATCCCGCGACGCCCGCGTTCCTCTGCCTCGAGTTCGCGATTCTTTCGCTCGGATTCGCGCCGTGGGTCGCGGGCGCGCTCGTACGCGCGTGGCGGAGCGCGCCGCGCGCGATCGTCGCCGCGGCCGTCGCGGGCCTCCTGCTCGCGGCCGTTCCAGAGACCACCGAAAGCATCGCGGGCGGCCGCTACTCGGGCTGGTGGGTGATCGTCGGCAAGCTGCCGGTGATCGCGGAACGGACGGGCGTCGCGATGCTCGTCCTCGCGCCCGCGGGTGCGGCGATGCTCGCGGCGCTTCTCGTCGGCGTCGATCGTGCGCGGCGACCCGTTCTCGCGATGGCGGTGATCGCGTTCGGTGCGGCGGTCACGATGCAGCACTACGCGTGGCAGCGCTACCACGAGCCGTTTCTCCTTCTGCTGCTGCCCGCGCTCTGCCTCCTCCAGGAGGATGGATGGCGGTGGAAGCCGCGATTCGCGCTCGCGCCGCTCGCGTTCGCGGGCGTTCTCGCGATGGTGACCTCGCGCGCGCTGCACACCGATCCCGTCGCGACGGGATCGATTCCGCCGGCGGTCCATCGCGCCGAAGGCGATCGCTACTACGACGGCCCGCGACGGCGGACCGACGAGGAGGTCGCCGCGGCGATCGCGGACGAGGCGGCGCGGAAGTAGCGCG
>JBJOHC010000050.1:0-3859 GCA_046047955.1 Planctomycetota bacterium | reverse complement strand
CGTGGCGCGCGATGCGCGCTTCGAACTCGTCGCGCGAGCGCGCGCCCGAGAGGTCGCACTGGGCGAGCGTCGTCGCGCCGAGCGTGAGGTGGAGGTGCGCGTCGATGAAGGCGGGAAGGAGGAAGCGCCCGCCAAGGTCGACCGTCTCGGCATCGGGGAACGCGCCGTGGGGTGCGTCGATCGCGACGATCGTGCCGTCGCCGATCGAGACGCTGCGCGCGTCGGGACGGGTGGGATCGGCGGTGAAGACGCGGGCGTTGACGAAGGTCGTGACGCGGCCGCCGGTCGTCGGGGGAGGCTTCATGCGGGGGCTATGCTACGGCCCATGCAGCGACCGTCCGACCGCCCTCACTTCGACTTCCTCGCCGCGCTCGCGTGTGCCGCGTCCGCGCTTCTCGTGACCCCGGGCTGTGAGGAAGCGCCTGCGCCGCGTCCACCCGCTCCGATGCCGGCCGCCGCGGCGCCCGCCGCGCCGTCCGCGCCGAGCGGTCCCGTGTCGGGCGACGCCGCGACCGCCGCGTCCGCCGAGCGCGCCGCCGCGGATGCCGCGAGCTGGCGGACCTCGACGAGCGCCGACGATCCGACCATCCTCGAATGCGCGGGACTCAAGGGACCGAAGCCGGCGACCTGGGTGTGGACGAAGCCCTCGATGCAGTTCCGCACGCTCCAGTACGCGGTGCCCGGTGGCGCCGATTCGACGATGGCGGCGGAGCTCGTCGTGAGCGTCTTCGTCGCGGGCGATGGCGGTCCGCTCGACGCGAACATCGAGCGCTGGCGCCGGCAGTTCCGCACCGCCGACGGATTCGCCGAGGCGAAGCGGTCGGCGACCGAGGTCGGCCCGCTCAAGGTCGAGTGGGTCGAGCTCGAGGGCGAGTACATGTCGATGGGCGCGCCCGCGCCGAAGGGCGGGTTCCGCCAGCTTGCGGCGATCGTGCAGGCGCCCGGGCGCAATGTCTTCTTCCGGCTCGTCGGCCCCGACGCGACCGTCGAGGCGAATCGCGCCGACTTCACCAAGCTGATCGAGGGGCTGATGCCCGCGGACTGAGTTCGCGCGGTGGGCTCGAGCGCGTCGTCCGCGATGCGCGACGGAAAAGCGAGGACGCCCGGCCTGCGCCGGGCGTCTTCGTTCTTCTGGGCATTGGTCCGGGCATTGGTCCGGGCGTCGGCTCGCGCGGAGCCGCGTCAGCGCGCGGCGAACTGCGCCGAGACCTCGTTCCAGTTCACGACCTCCCACCACGCCTTCAGGTAGTCGGGGCGGCGGTTCTGGTAGTGCAGGTAGTACGCGTGCTCCCAGACATCGCAGCCGAGGATCGGCGTGCCGATGCAGTCGGAGACGCCCTCCATGAGGGGATTGTCCTGGTTCGCGGTCGAGCAGACGGCGAGCGAGTCGTCGGCCTTCCGGCAGAGCCACGCCCAGCCCGAGCCGAAGCGGCCCGCGCCCGCGGCGGCGAACTTCTCCTTGAAGGCGTCCATCGAGCCGAACGCGGCGTCGATCGCCGCGGCGAGCTCGGCGCTCGGCGCGCCACCCTGGCCCTTCGGCGCCATCCACTTCCAGAACATCGAGTGGTTCCAGTGGCCGCCGCCGTTGTTGCGGACCGCGGTGCGGACCGACTCGGGCAGCGTGGCGACCTTGCGGCAGAGGTCCTCGAGCGACATCGCCGCGAGATCGGCGTGGCCCTCGAGCGCCTTGTTGAGGTTGGTCACGTAGGCGTTGTGGTGCTTGGTGCGGTGGATGTTCATCGTCTGCGCGTCGATCGAGGGCTCGAGGGCGTTCTCGGCGTACGGCAGGTCGGGGAGCGTGAAGGCCATGGTGGGAGTCTCCGGAGTGGTCGTTGGAAGCGTGTACGGGGAAGGGGATCCGAGCGACGCGGCGTCGCGTCCGATGGTGCCGGCGGCGACGGCGCCGATCGCGCCGAGCGCGACCGAGCCGAGGAAGTCGCGGCGGCTCGGGTCGCTCGTCGGGCCCGTCTGGTTCGTCTCGTGCATGGCGGTCTCCGTGGGCACTGGGTGAAGGGCGGAGGATAGCCCCCGACCGCTACGCTGTGCGGATGTCCGCGGCATTCCGCATGATCGACGCCAATCTCAATCGCGCGCGCGAGGCGATCCGCACCATCGAGGATGTCGCCCGCTTCGGATGGAGCGACGGCGCGCTCGCCGCCGAGGCGAAGGCGCTGCGGCATGCGCTCGCGGCGGCGGTCGCGGCGCTGCCGGCCGACCGGCTCGCGGCGGCGCGGGATGTGGCGGGCGATCCCGGGACGGCGATCGAGGGTGCGGGCGAGTATGCGCGCGACGGGCTTGACGCGGTCGCGGTCGCCGCGGGCAAGCGGCTCGGCGAGGCGCTGCGCGCGGTCGAGGAGGCGGTGAAGACGCTCGGCGGCGGGCACGGGGGTGCGGGCGTCGCGCGCGCGGTCGAGGCCGTCCGCTACCGCGCGTACGCGCTCGAGGCGAAGGTCGCGTTGCGCGCCGCGCTCGGCGCGCCGCGGCAGTGGAGGCTCTGTGTCCTCCTCACGCGCGGGCTCTGCCGGCGGCCTTGGGAGGAGGTCGTCGCGGGCGCCATCGCGGGTGGCGCCGATGCGGTGCAGGTGCGTGAGAAGTCGCGCGATGGCCGCGAGATCGAGGCGCGGGAACTCGTCGAGCACGCGCGCGCGGTGCGGGCGATCTGCGCGCCGCGCGGCGTCGCGACCATCGTGAACGACCGGCTCGATGTCGCGCTCGCGGCGGGCGCCGAGGGCGTCCATCTCGGGACGGGCGACCTGCCCGTCGCCGAGGCGCGGCGGATCGCGGGCGCGTCGCTCCGGATCGGCGCGAGCACGCACTCGCTCGCCGAGGCGCGTGCGGCGATCGCCGCGGGCGCCGACCACTGCGGCGTCGGCGCGATGTACGAGTCGGGGCTGAAGCCCGGGCTGGTGCCGTCGGGCGAGGCGTATCTGCGGGCATTTCTCGGGGAATTCCCGCAGGTTCCGCATCTGGCGATCGGCGGCATCTCGCCAGGTCGCGTCGCCGCGCTCGCGCGGGCGGGATGCCGCGGCGTCGCGGTGTCGAGCGCGATCTGCGGTGCCGACGATCCCGAGGCGGTCGCGCGGGCGATCGTGCGCGAACTCGAGCTTGCACGCGAGCATGCATTCGAGCATGCACCTGGGGCTGATGGCGCGGGCGGCGACGGCGCGCGTGGACCGCGGGTCGCGTCGCAGGGCGACGCTTCGTCGGAGTCGCGCGCATGAGCGGGTCGAAGGGCGGGGCGGATCGCGGAAACGCGAGCGGATCGCCAGGCGGATCGCCGCGCGGATCCCCATATGAATCTCCACGTGAATCCGCGTGCGGATCGCCGAGCGCGCCACTCGTCCGCGACGTCCGCTTCACCCTCCTCGGCACGGGCACCTCGGCGGGCGTGCCCGTCATCGGCTGCGACTGCGCGACCTGCACCTCGGACGACCCGCGCGACCGCCGTTCGCGATCGGGGGCGATGATCGAAGCGATCGACGGCGACGGCGCGCCGCGCACGATCCTCCTCGACTGCGGACCCGACCATCGCGAGCACGCGATCCGCCATCGGATCCGCCGCTGCGACGCGATCTTCTTCACCCACGACCATGTCGACCACACCTTCGGACTCGACGACGTGCGGCGCTACAACGCGCTGATGAAGGCGCCCATCGAGGTGCTCGCCGACCGGCGCACGCGGGACTTCCTCGAGCGGGTCTACCGCCATGTCTTCCGCCGCCACGAGAATGTGAACGATTCCTTCGTCGCCGATCTCTTCGTGCGCGAGATCGCCGCGGGCGAATCCGTCGACCGGCACGGGCTGCGCTTCACCGCGTTCGAGGTGCTGCACGGGCGCCTGCCCGTCCTCGCGTACCGG
>JBJOHC010000049.1:0-5516 GCA_046047955.1 Planctomycetota bacterium | reverse complement strand
CGCTGAATGCGGGCGGTCGCGCGGCGGCTCCGGGAGATCGACCGGCACTCGCGCCGCGTCGAGCGGAACGCGTTCGACCGTGCGATCGGCGCGGGATTCGTGCTTGCGCTCGTCCTCGCGCCGCTCGCGACCTGGCGCATGCAGCGGATGGTCGTCGACCGCGAGCGCGAGCCGCTTCTCCTCATGCGCGCCTTCATCACGCTCGACGACGACAGGATCCGCGTGCAGCCCGTCGATCCCGAGCAGCGCGGGCAGGTGTGGCGCACGGTCGTTCCGATGGCGGACATCGAGCTCGTCCGCGAGCGGGCGCGCGCAGGCTGGCCGTTCGCGACCTTCGAGGAGATCTCGGAGACGCGGCTCGAGGCGGAGCTCTCGCCCTCGTGCCGCGAGTCGCGGCGCGCCGAGGTGCTCGCGGCGGCGGCGCCGATCGCGAAGGCGAGCAGGCTCGAGAGCGCGGCCGAATCGCGCACGCACCTCGTCTCGTGGGTCTTCTCGATCGCGGTGTGGTGGATCCTGCTCTCGGTCGCGACCTGGATCGCGGTCACGCCGCTTCGGCTCGGCTGGTACTTCTTCCGGCGCGGCCGCACGATCGTCCGGCAGCGGCGGATCGACCGCTGCCTCTGCCCGAACTGCGGGTACGACGCGAAGCACTCGGTGCTCGTCGGGCGCTGCCCCGAATGCGGGAGCGAGATCTACGAGCGGCCGGAGATCTACTGACGCGCGGCGTGCGCGGGTCGGGTGCGGGTCGGGCGCGGGCTGCCCGCAGGGACTCCATGCGCGCGCGGCCGGGCGCCGACGAGTGACCCGCGCGACGCGATCGCGGGCGTTCAGCGCGCCCAGGCCGCCTTCAGCCGCGACTGCGCCTCGTCGCCCGCGATGATGCGCGCGCTGATCTCGGCGGCTTCGGCGATCACGGCCTCGTCGAGCGAGCCGTCGAGTTCGTTGAGCCAGCGCTTGGTCGCGGCGATCGCGTTGGGGCCGCCCTTCGCGAGGCGCTCGGCGAGCGACTGCGCGGTGGCGGCGAGTTCGGCCTCGGAGACGAGGTGCGTCGCGAGCCCGCGCGCGAAGCCCTCCTCGCCCGACATCGTGCCGCCCGCGAGGAGCATCGCGCGCGCGGCGCCCGCGCCGATCCGCTTCATGAGCCACGGCGCGACGACCGCGGGGCAGATCCCGAGCCCGACCTCGGGGTAGCCGAGCTTCGCCTCGGGGTGGGTGACGGCGAAGTCGGCGACGACCATGAGTCCGCAGCCGCCGCCGACGGCCGCGCCCTGGACGCGCGCGATGACGGGAATCGGCAGGCGGCGGATCGCGAGCGACACCTTCGCGAGGGCGCGCAGCATGTCGCCCATCGCGACGGGGTCGTCGGCGACGGCCTTGAGGTCCATGCCCGCGCAGAAGGCCTTGCCCTCGCCCGAGAGGACGAGGACGCGCGCCGTCGCGTCGGCCGCGACCGCGTCGACGGCGGCGCCGAGCGCGGCGATGAGTTCGCGCGAGAGCGCGTTGCGCGCGTCGGGGCGCGCGAGTTCGATCGAGGCGATGCCGTTCGTGGTCGAGGTGCGGACGAGCATGGGGCGGAGGGTAGCAGGCGACGCTGCGGGCTCGCCGCGGCCGGTCGCGCGCGGGCGCCGCCACCTCGTCGGGCGGCCGCCCTGGGCGGGCGGGCGCGCGTGCGCGCTATCCTCCGCGCCATGCTCCCGTACGAGATCCGCGACGGCGTCCATGTCCTGTTTCTTCAGCCGAATCCCGAGAAGCCGCGCGGTGGCGTGGTCGTCCTCGACGCGTGGCTGATCGGCGAGATCCGCGCGACGCTCGCCGCGATCGCGGTGGAGCAGCCGACGGGCTTCGTGCTCGCGAGCGCATCGCCGCGCGTCTTCGTCGCGGGTGCGGACCTCGCCGAGATCGACGCGCTCGACGACGCGGGTCTCGACGCGTACCTCCGTGCGGGCGCCGAGGCGTTCGCGATGATCCCCGCGCTCGGTTGCCCGAGTGCGGCGGCGATCCACGGCGCGGCGCTCGGCGGCGGACTCGAGATCGCGATGCACTGCGACGCGCTCGTGGCGGCGATGCCCGCCGCCGACGCGAAGCCGTGGCAGGTCGGGCTGCCCGAGGCGGGCCTCTGCATCTGCCCGGGCTGGGGCGGGACGCAGACGCTGCCCGCGCGCATCCTGCCCGCGCTCGCCATCGAGCGGACGGCGACGGGTCAGACCTGGCCGATCGGCGACGCGCCGCAGTGCCTCTTCGACGTGCGCGCCGACGCGGGCAGCGGCACCGAGGGCGCGATCGCCGCGGCGGTCGAGTGGGTGAAGGCGCAGGACGCGTCGTCGGGCTGCTTCGCGCCGATGCGCGAGCCGCGCCGCGCGATCTCGCCGCGGAACGCCGCCGCGATCGCGCCCGTCTGCGACGAGCTGGCGGCCTCGGTCGGCGCGACGACGCACGGCGCCGCCGTCCTCGACGCGGTCCGCGTCGGGCTCGCGCAGGGCTGGGACGCCGCGGTCGCGTGCGAGCGCGCGCATCTCGTGCGGCTGCGCCACACGCCCGAGGCGCGCGCGAAGCTCGATGCGTTTCTGAAGAGGTAGGTCGGTCTACCAGCCGGGACGCGCGGGGCGGCGGATGACGCCATGCGTGTCGCGCAGCTCGTCGGGCAGCCGATTGTGCATGAGATCGGCGCGGCGGATCGTCCGGAGAAAGGACGAGACGCGTCCCAGTTCCCGGCTCTGGCGACCCGGATGGGGATTCAGGACGCCCACTCGGCGGCCGAGGTCGAAGCGCGCCACCTCGAGCGCGCGCCGGAGGTCGCCGTCGTTGCTGACCACCAGGGCCGCCTCGAAGGCCCCTCGGTGGGCGAGATCGACGAGATCGACCGCGAGGCTGACATCCGAGCCCTTCTCGCTGGAGACCTCGATCTCGACCGATCGGCCGCGAAGGTCGGCTGGAGTCGTCACGAGGCCGCGACGCCGCGACGGGACCAGCGTTCCGAGATGGACCTCGCATCCTCCGACCGCCTGAAGGGCGCGCAGATGGGCATGCTGCGCCGCGGGCAGTCCCGCATCGAGCCGACCATCGAGGAGTGACGTGTCGAGATGCACACGGTCCACGCGGAAAAGCCGCGGTGGCAGGATGGATGCCGACATCGCCCGGAGGTCGACCCAGTGGCAGCCGAACAGGCGGCAGGCGCCGTGCATGAGATGGAGTCCGTCGACGAACGCATGCGTGCCGAAGCGCGGCATGAAGTGCCTTCCTTTCCCCTGTGCTGGGCTCTTGGCGCGACCGGCGCCTCCAAAAAAGTGCGGAGCCGCCTTGCGGCGGCTCGCTGCCTGCGCGGTTGGCGCAGGGGGGGTGTCACTTGTTCGGCGCAGTCTATCGCCGCGAAGTCAGGCTTCTCCGCCATTCGTCACTTCTGCGGAGAAATCGCCGGCGATCCCCGGCGCGGCGGTCACGGGCACGCGCCCCATCCGCCGAGCACCGTCGCGAGGTCGATGCCGTCGACGGTGCCATCGCCGTTCGTGTCGGCGGCGGCGCTCAAGCGTCCAAGTTGCGGGCGATCGCGGAGACGTCGAGGGGCGAGGGCACGGAGGGAAGGACTCCAGAGCCGTCACGGTCGCCGTGGTCCGCCCGCGCGAAGCTCGATGCGTTTCTGAAGAGGTAGGTCGTCAGGCGCCCGCCCACCATGGGGGTGGTCGGTGGATGGTCTCGCCAGTCGATTCGATCCGCTCGGGGAGCTGGCTGCCGACGAGGTCCGAGCGGCGCAGCGTGCGGACGGCGCTCGCCGCGGCGGCGAGGGACCTCGACTGCCGTCCGCGCTGCGGATTGACGACGATCACGGGAAGTCCGAGGTCGCGTGAGACGACCGCGACGGCTCGCGCGAGATCACCGTCGTTCGAGATCACGGCGGCACCATCGAGCCGACCACGGTGCGCGCGATCGACCAGGTCGACCGCGAGATTGACATCCGACGCCTTCTCGATCGTCTGCAGAACCTCGACGAGCGGGCCCTCGCGCCCCTCCGCGGAGAGTCGAGGGAGAAGGCGCTGCTGACGGACATGGTGCCCAAGCACGACGCCGATGCCCGCGAACGACCTGCAGGCGCGGAGCCAGAGGCCGTGCCTCGTCGAGACGCGCTCGCGTCCGGGGCGATCGAGCAGTGGCGCCGTGTGGAGCGAGACCGAGGCGATTTCTCCGAATCGGCCTGGCAGCACGCGCCGCGCCATCGCGCGGAGGTCGAGCCAGTGGACGCCGAACGGTCGCATGGCTCCGAACTCCAGATTGAATCCATCCACGAAGACATCGACCCGCGGGGCTCGCACGGCGTTCCTCCCTTCCCTTTCGCACTCGATGGGCGCGTTCCGTTCTCTCAGGCCTCTCAAAGGCGAAGCCGCCTTTCGGCGGCTTGCGGCCTACCACCGAAGCGGTAGGGGGGTTGATGCATGAGCATACTGCCCTGGCGGGTGCAGTCCACGATTCACGACGGTTCTACGCCGAGATTCTTCACGGGCACGCGCCCCATCCGCCGAGCACCGTCGCGAGGTCGATGCCGTCGACGGTGCCGTCGCCGTTCGTGTCGGCGGCGGGATAGTCCTTCGCGGGCGTGCCCCAGCGCGAGAGGATGATCGCGAGATCGACGCCGTCGACGGTGCCGCTCGCGTCGGCGTCGCCTGGGCAGGGCTCGCAGGAAGCGCCGTCTTCGCAGCAGTCGGGGATGTGGTTGCCGTTCGCGTCTTCGAGTTCGCCTGCGCGGATCTGGCCGAAGTCGACGATGCCGTCGGCGTTGCAGTCGGCGGACCATTCGATGATCGCGGATGCGGCCCGATTCTCAGGCGGATTGGAGCAGCAGCTGCAGGTTCCAGATTCCGGCAGATCATTGATCCAGTTCTGCGGGCCTTCGAGACCGTCGTTGAAGTAGTTGATGAAGTCTTCGGATGCACCGCATGCCGTGAAGTTCGCTGGTTCGTCCGGTGCCCAGAAAGCGGGATCGACCGCCGTTCCATCCACCCAGATCCACCCCTCCGCTGGTTCGATACCGCCCCGCTTCTGGAATCCGCCAAGCCACGGACCGAAGCTGATCCGCCAGAGCACCGGATTCGAGGCCACCATTTCGAAGACCCAGTTCGCTTCGTCGGTTGAGTTCAGAGACGCAAGATCGCCCCCGACGGCGAGTGCTCCCGCCCTTGCACTCGACCAATCCGACGCCGTGGGATCGAGCACCACTCCCGCGTACCAGTGCCCATTCCCCCCATCCTCGACGCGCCACTGGACCGCGTCCTGCGCGCGCGCGTTCGCTCCCGCGAGGCCTGCGCCCGCCACTGCTCCGATCGCCATCCATCGCTTCATGTCGTGGGACTCCCCTGCTTGGGTTCCGGCGCCCGCGGACGACGCGTCCGCGATCGGCGCACGCGACGGGTATCCGCGGAACGCGACGCCATGCGCGCCGAGTGCCGCGATCGTGAGGAAGGCGAGCATCGCGCGCCCGAGCGGCGCCCTTCTCGGACGACGGGGCGACGGCGCCGAGGCGTCGAGGA
>JBJOHC010000048.1:0-2741 GCA_046047955.1 Planctomycetota bacterium | reverse complement strand
GAGTGGAGTGGAGTGGAGTGGAGTGGAGTGGAGTGGAGTGGAGTGGAGTGGAGTGGAGTGGAGTGGAGTGGAGTGGAGTGGAGTGGAGTGGAGTGGAGTGGAGTGGAGTGGAGTGGAGCGCGGAGACCTCCGGCCGCGCGCGTTCGCATCGAGGCGTGGACCAAAAGAGACACGCGCCCCGGAGGGCGCGTGTCGTCGGGATCTTCGAGTGCGATCCGTGCGTCAGCCGCCGAAGCCGCGGCGTCCGCCGCCCAGCCCGCCGCCGCCCATCGACTTCATGAGCTCGGCGCCGAGCGCCTGCGCCGCCTCCTCGGCCGAGGCGAACTCGCCCGCACGGACGCGCGCGGCGAGATCGGCAAGCGACTTCTTCATGGCAGGCCCCATCGCCGACATCATCTGCGCCATCATCGGCCCCATCTGCTCCATCATTTCAGGCGGCATCTGGGCGCGCATCGGACCGAGGAGGTCGATCTTCCACGCCCCGCCCGTCTTCACGAAGGTGACCTGCGACGAGCCGTCGGCGTTCGAGTAGACGGCCGTCTCGCCGTCCTCGGACACCTTCGAGAGATCCTTGAACTGGTCGGCCGTGAGGGCGGGCGCGCCACCCGCGCCACCCATCGCGCCGGCCGCCGCGCCCGCGGCGTCGTCACCGAAGGCCTCGCGCATCGCCGCGTTGAAGTCGAGCTGCGCATCGCCCGCGGCGACGAGAAGCGACTTCATCGCGCGACCGATGTCGTTCGAGTCGTCGATGAGACCGAGGAGGTACGACATCGCGCCCTTCTCGTCGTCGCCGAACGCGTTGAGCTTGGCGATGATCGCGTCGGGCGAGTCGCCCGCCGCCGCGTCGCCGCCGCCCATCGACCGTCCGCTCGCGCCCGACTTGCCGCCCTTCGCCGACGACTTCGCAGCCGGCGCGGGCGGGTCCATCAGGGTCGCGACCGTGAGCCCGTCGGCGTACGACTTCACGCCGTCGACGAACGCCTTCATCGTCGCGACCGACGGATCGTCGCCCATCATCGAGAACTCGTCGGCGGCCGCGGTCGCGCGCTCCTTGAAGGCGGCGATCGCCGTCTCGGCCTCGCTGCGGAGGCCCGCCACATCCATGTTCATCGCGGCGCGCACGCGGCCATCGGCGCCGAGGCCCGCGAGACGCGACATGGCGAGGCGGAGGTTGCCGGTCGTGAGCGCGTGGCGCACCGACGCGTCGCTGCCCGCGCCCGATTCGGCCGACGAGAGGTCGTTCGCGGCGGCGTCGTAGAGGGGGGCGAGGACGGAGGCGCGCTCCTCGTCGACCGCCTTCAGGATCGACATCGCCTCGCGGCGGAGGTCGCCCGCGAGCGCGCGCGACTTGTCGGCCGAACCCTTCACCTCCGACTGGATCGTCGAGAGGAGTTCACCCGCCGCGGTGGCGGCGCCGCGCAGGCCCTGCGCGCCCGCAAGGCGCGTCTCGGCGACATTGCGCGCGACCGCGAGGTCCTCGACCTCGATCGAGGCGACATCGACGCCCGCCTGCACGCCGCGGGCCTCGCCGCGGATCGACGACGCCTCCTCGACGAAGGCGAAGCCCGTCGCGGGATTCGACTCGCGCGCCTTCCGCAGAAGGACGGCGATCTCCTGCTCGAACTGCGCGAGGCGGCGCGCGCCGTCCTCGACCGACTTCGCGAGACGCGTCATCGGCGCGGAGACGGAGGCGATCTCCTCCTCCTGCGCCCGCGCCTCGCTCGCGGCGGCGTCGCGCGTCCGGACGACCGCGGCACCCGCGGCGTCGAAGCCCGCGGACGACCCGGCCGCATCGGCGAGTGCGTCGAGGTCGGCGGCGAGCGACAGCGCCTCGCGGGCGACGCCGCGCAGCGCTTCGTGCGCGCTCTCGATCGTCGACGCGCGGGCGATCGCGAGTTCGGCCGCCGCGCGCGAGGCGCTCGCGGCGATCCGGCGCGCGGCCTCGGTCTGCGCGGCGCTTCCATTCAGCTGGCCCGCGCGCGACGCGATGGCGCGCACCTTGGCGATCGCCTCGTCGCCCGCGCCGTCGGCGAGGACTTCGGGCGAACCGCCGAGTGCCGCCGTGAACTCGTTCCCGAGCGCCTCGATCTCCTTCTGGACCGTCGCGCGACGCACGGCGTCGGGGTCGGAGCAGCCGCCCGCGAGGACGGTCGCGAGGCACCCCGCGACGATGGCGGCGCGGAGACCGCGGAGACCCGCGTTCGCGGAGGTGATCGGGCGGGCGGACGGGCGGAGCGACGCGGAACGGTGCGACATGGGGGAATGATCCTGACGGGTTCGACGCGAGGGCGCCATGCGACGCCCCGCGCGGAGGTGGATTCGCTCGCGGACTCGGACGCCGTGCCGTGCGCCCGCGTTGGAACGCGCGGCCTCGGCGACCGCCCGCGGAACGCGTCCGCGGGAAGCGGGAAGTGTAACGGAACCCGCCTCGCCCCGCCCCGTGGCGACGATCGCGGCGCGCGTCGCGGCGCCCTTCGCGGTACCCGCGCGGTCCTCTCGCGGATCTCTCCCGGCTCTCTCGCGGGCGCCCTCGGTCCGGTGCCTCCCCGCGCCGGGCGAGCGGTCGGGCTAGCGGTCGGGCCCGCCCACGGGCGGCGCCTCGGGAACGAGGAGCGCCGGTGGCGTGTACTCGACCGGGTAGTCGCCCGTCGGGCGCCGCATGGAGCGCACCCAGCGCACGAAATCCTCCTGGAGCCCGCGGCGCCCCGCGTTGAAGACGGGCGTCCAGCCCCGCACCTCGG
>JBJOHC010000047.1:0-3898 GCA_046047955.1 Planctomycetota bacterium | reverse complement strand
CCTCGATGAGTTCCTGAACGAGAGATGCCATATGCGTGATCTCCAGCGACACCGACGCGGCGGGGCTGGCGGGCCCGCCCGTCCAAGGGCGCTTGTGTGGTGGCGGACGAGCCGCCTCGCTTCGACCGCGCTGCCAGGGGCGCGGGGTTCCGGAGGCCGAACGCCGACCTCGGGGGAATCGGGGAGTGTAGCGGAGAGACCGTGCCCTGTCACGGCCGCGGGGGAGGGTGATCGGGCGGCTTCGCGGGATCTTCGCGAACGCGAGGGGGGTGGGGTGGAGCGCCCGACGAGCCGGTGCGACCGGGCGAGCGGTCCCGATCGGGCCTCTTGCGGCGGCTTCCGCAAGACGGACGTCGAGCCGTCCGATATACCACCCCCATGCTCGCGAAAGTCTTCAAGGCCTACGACGTCCGCGCCCTCTACCCGAAGCCCCTGAACGAGAAGCTCGCCTGGCAGATCGGCCACGCGACCGCGCAGTACCTCCTCGGGGAGGCGGCGGCCGCTGGTTTCATCGATCCGATGTCGCGGACGATCTGCGTCGGTCGCGACATGCGCAGGAGCTCGCCCTCGCTCTCCGCCGAACTTCGCCAGGGCATGCGCGACGCGGGGGCCGATGTGATCGACCTCGGGCTCGTCGACACGCCGTTCGTCTACTTCGCGATCAACCATCTCGGCTGTGCGGGCGGCGTGCAGGTGACCGCGTCGCACAATCCCGCGGACTACAACGGCTTCAAGATCTCGAAGCGGCTCGCGAAGCCCGTCGGTCAGGACACGGGGCTCGCCGAGATCCAGCGGCTCGCCGCGATGCTCGAGCGCGAGAAGACGCCCGCGCAGGGCGGTCGCGAGGAGTCGCGCGACCTGTGGGCCGCGTACCGCGCGCATCTCCACGCCTTCCTCGATCCGCGCATCCTCTCGGGCGAGCGGCGGCTGCGCATCGCGGTCGACGCGTCGAACGGCATGGCGGGCACGATGCTGCCGAAGGTCTTCGACGGCGTCGCGGGCCTCGAGATCGAGCCGATCCACTTCGACAACTCGACGGGCACCTTCGTCCACGAGCCGAATCCGCTCGTCGAGTCGAATCTGCGCGACCTGCAGGCGGTCCTCGCGAAGGGCGGCTTCGACGCGGGGTTCTGCTTCGATGGCGACGCCGACCGATGCATGGTCCTCGATGAGAAGGGGACGCCCGTCGGCTGCGACCTGCTCACGGCGTGGCTCGCGCAGGACGTCCTCGCGCGGCATCCCGGCACCGCGGTCGTCTACGACCTCCGCAGTTCGCGGAGCGTGCCCGAGGCGATCCGCGAGGCGGGCGGCGTGCCGGTCGAGAGCCGCGTCGGGCACGTCTTCATGAAGGCGAAGCTCGCCGAGGCGGGCGCGGTCATCGGCGGCGAACTCTCGGGGCACTTCTACTTCCAGGACATGTTCAACACCGACTCGGGCGCGCGCGCGTTCGCCGCGGTCGTCACGGCGCTCGCTTCGTCGCGCAAGCCGATGTCGGCGCTGATCGAACCGTTCCGCCGCTACGCGCAGTCGGGGGAGATCAACTTCGAGAACGAGGACAAGCTCGGCGCGCTCGCGGCGCTGAAGGCGGCCTATCCGAAGGCGCGCACCTACGAGCTCGACGGCCTCTCCATCGACGCCGGCGACTGGTGGGCGAACATCCGTCTCTCGAACACCGAGCCGCTGCTCCGACTCAACCTCGAGGCGGCCGATGCCGCGACGGTCGACGCGAAGGTCGCGGAGGTGTCGCGATACCTCGGGCACCGGGTCGAGCACTAGGTTTGGGCGGTCGCCGCTGCGGCGGCTCCCTCTGGCGTGGATGGCGGCAGGGCCCGTTCGCGTGCGGTCACGCGGATGGCGGGGCGTGACTTCGCCGCCGCGCGGATGGCGTGATTCGCAGCTGGGGCGTCGTCCGATGCGGCGTCGAGTGCTACTCGCCTGGGATCACCGTCGACGCGATCGAGCCTTCCCATGGGCTCGAGGCGCTCGCGTGGAGCTTGCGGCCGATGCGGCCGCTGCGCGCGCCGTGGTAGCCCGACTCGAGCGCGAGTCGCATCGCGTGCGCCATGCGCACGGGGTCCTGCGCGTGGGCGATACCCGTGTTGAGAAGGACGCCATCCGCGCCGAGCTCCATCGCGAGGACGATGTCGCTCGGGGTGCCGACGCCCGCGTCGACGATGACGGGATACTTCGGATCGCCGCCCGACGCGGCGTCCTTCAGAAGTTCGAGGATGAGCGCGATGTTCGCGGGGTTCGCGACGCCGCGCCCCGAGCCGATCGGGCTGCCGGCGGGCATCACGCTCGCCGCGCCCGCGTCGCGGAGCCGCACCGCCATGATGGGATCGTCGCTCGAGTAGCAGAGGACCGTGAAGCCGTCGGCGACGAGCTCGCGACAGGCCTCGAGCGTTCCGACCGGATCGGGAAGAAGGGTCTTGCGGTCGCCGAGGACCTCGAGCTTCACCCAGTGACGGCCGGGGTTGTCGACCGAATCGAGGATCTCGCGGCCGAGACGCGCGACGCGCACCGCATCCTCGGCGCTGAAGCAGCCCGCCGTATTCGGCAGGATCGTGTACCGAGCGAGGTCGAGGAAGTCGAGGAGCGAGCGCCCCTCGCTGTCGACGAGCCTCTCGCGGCGGACGGCGACCGTGACCGCGTCGCATCCGCTCGCGTCGAGCGCGCGCTGCATCGTGGGATAGTCGTGGTACTTGCCCGTTCCGACGACGAGGCGGCTCTGGAGGGTGAAACCGGCGACGGGGAGCGGGGGAATCAGCATGGAGTGGTCCGTTGGGTCGTGGGTCATCCGCCGCCGACGAGGGTCACGATCTCGATCCGGTCGCCGTCGCGGACGGCGCGCGCGTCGTGCTCGCGGCGCGGTAGCACGGAACGGTTGACCTCGACGGCGTACGCCCGCGCCGAGGGCAGCACGCGCCGCACGAGATCGCCCACGGTCGTGTCGGCGGGGACGCGCTCGCGGGCGCCGTTCAGCTCGATCTCGATCGTGTCGGCGGGAGGCATGGGCGGCGATCCTACGCGGGAACGGCGGCGCCGTGGATACACTCGCGGCATGCTGACTGCGTCGCTGCGCCGCGGATTCGCGTCGGTTCGCATTCTCCTCCCGCTCGCCGCGGCCGTGGTCGCGCTGCAGCTGTGCGCCGGCTGCAGCCGCCCCGCCTACGACGCCTCGACGCCCGAGGCGCTGCTCGATTCGATCCAGGTCGCGGTGCGCGACGGTCGGCTCGAGGATCTGCCCGGGTTCATCGAGATCGCCGCGCGCGACATCGAGTTCGACGACGGCGTCACCGAGGAGAGCGCGATCGGCGATGTGAAGGGGAAGCTCTCCGACATGCTCGGGCAGCTCGGTCGGGTGAGTTCGAAGCTGAAGGAGCGCTTCGGCGGCGAGAAGCGCAAGGCGAAGACCGAGGCCGACCGCCTCGCCGACCGCTTCGGCTTCGGGCCGATCGTCGAGCGGCTCATGACCGAGCCCTTCGCGATCCTCGACGAGTCGCGGGCGAAGCTCTCGGCCGAGGATCTCGGCGACGGCACCGCGGCGTTCCTCTACGAGGACGAGCCCGTCGCGGGCGGATTCCTCGCGCTCGTCGAGACGGGGGACGGCTGGCGCGTCACGGTGCCCGTCGAGCTCGTCCAGTCGAACGAGTACTGGCCGCAGACGCGCTACGAGTGGGCCGTCCTCGCGAGTCTCATGCTCGCCGTCGAGAATTCGCTCGCGATGTTCGAGGACGAACTCGACGCGGGGAAGTTCCGCACCATCGAGCAGGCCACCGAGCGCGTCGGCCGCCTGCTCGGCGAGAGCGTGATCGTCCAGAGCGTCATCTACGCCTCGATGAAGGGGAAGAGCGCGGGCGCCGGCTGATCCGCGCGTCGCCGCGGCGATGACGAGTGG
>JBJOHC010000046.1:0-4641 GCA_046047955.1 Planctomycetota bacterium | reverse complement strand
GTCCTTGAGCGCGACGTTGCCTTCGGCGAGTTCCGCGCCGAGGATGACCGCGAAGCGCGCGCGCGCCTTGCCGGCGTCGCCGAGCAGCTTGCCGACGTTGCGGGTCGCCTTGGCGCTGCTGCGGGCGTGGAGGCCGGCGCGGCGCAGGCCCATGAGCAGGCGCGGGAGCTCGGCCTCGGCCAGCTCGCCGCCGGCGGAGATCACGAACGCATCGGGGCGCGGGAGCAGCGCGGCGCCGTCGTCGGGCAGCAGCTTGCGGTCGCGCAGGACGTTCGCGAGGACGACGTCACCCATGCCGAACCCGCAGGCCGGCATCTTCGGACCGCCGAAGAGCTCGACGAGGCCGTCGTAGCGCCCACCCCCCGCCACCGCGCGCTCCGCGCCCGAGACCTCGTGGACCTCGAACACGGTGCCGGTGTAGTAGGCGAGCCCGCGCACGATGCCGACATCGACCTCGCACCAGTCGAGGATGCCCGCGCGCGACGCGGCCTCGCGCACCTCGTCGAGGGCGGCGAGTTCGGCGGCGTCGATTCCGATCGCCGCGGCGAGCCCCGCGAGCGGCGCCGAGAGCGGCGCGCGCGCGCGGGCCGCGGCGTCGAAGCGCGCGACGCCGTCGGCCGACAGCCCGAGCGCGGCCGCGCGCGCGGCGAATTCCTCGGGCTTCAGCTTGTCGCGGCGGTCGAGGAGCGTCATCGCCTCGGCCGACTTCTCACCCGGGACGCCGAGCGCGGCGAGCATGCGCGCGATCGCCGCGCGGTGCGAGAGCCGCACCACGCAGTCCTTCGGGCCGAGACCGAGCCGCTCGAGCGCGAGCACCGCGCACGAGATCACCTCGACATCGGTCGCGGCGCCCTCGGTGCCGCAGGTGTCGACGTTCCACTGGACGAACTCGCGCAGGCGCCCGCGCTGCGGCCGCTCTGCGCGGAACATGTTCGGAATGGCGAACCACTTGACGGGGACGGGCAGCGTCCCGCCCTTCGCGGCGACCATGCGCGCGAGGGTCGGCGTGAACTCGGGACGCAGCGCGTAATCGTCGTCGCCGCCCGCGCGGCGGAACGAGAAGAGCTCGTTCACGATGCCTTCGCCCGACTTCGCGGTGTAGAGCCCGAGGTGCTCGAAGGTCGGCCCCTCGACCTCGTCGAACCCGCAGTCGACCGATGCCGAGCGCCACGCCGCCTCGATGTGGCGGCGCACGGCGAGATCGGCGGGATAGAAGTCGCGGGTTCCCTTCGGGGCCTGGAACGAGTGGGTCGACATCGTCCGCAGGGTAGCGGCGGACTATGCGACCTGCTGCCCGCGCTCGCGCAGCACGAACGCGATCACCACGGAGGCGAGCGTCCACGCGATGACCGTATCGGCCATGTTCGAATACATGTAGGCCAGCGGCAGATGGAAGAAGTTGCCCGCCACGCCCCAGGTCGCGAGCGCCATGAAGAGCGAGATGGTGAAGCCGAGGAACACGCGGCGTCCGACGCCTCCGCGCGCGACCGACAGGACGCAGGAGAGGAGAAGCGCCGCGACGAACTCGATCACGAATCCACGGATGAGCTCCGACGCCGCCATCGGCGCCATGCCGCCCTTGCGGAAGAGGACGAGCGCGATCGGGCCCTTCGCCAGCCGCTCCTCGAACGCCTTGTTCGCGGCGACGATCTCGGGGTCGGTCGAGCCGTTCATGTAGCTCTCGGGCATCGAGGGCAGGAAGTACGCCCCGTCGTCGGCGAGCCCCGCGTCGAGCGACTCGAGGATCGCGGCGTCCGCGGAGGTCCTCGGATAGGCGAACTCCCAGATTCCGACCGCGGCGTAGGCGAGGAAACCCCAGAAGAAGACGACGAGTCCGGCGAGCGTGGCGGCGAGCAGATGGCGCATGGAGACCTCCGCGCGCAGCCTACCGCGGATGCGCGATCGGGAGCCGGCGCGCAAGAGCGGCGGGTTCCCCATCCTTCGGCGCTCCGCGCACCCCCTCGGCGCTCAGCGCACCTCTTCGGCGCTCCGCGCACCCCCCTCGGCGCTCAGCGCACCATCGGCGCGCAGCTCGCATCGAGGTCGGGCGTGGTCGTCCAGCGGCGCTTCACGCCGGGCTTCTCGACCCTCTTCCGCAGCACGACCGTGTTGTCGAGGTCGAGATCCGAGGTCCAGATCCACTTCGCGCCCTGGAAGTCGTGCTGGAAGAACGGCTCCTTGGGCTGGATGCGCTCCTCCGCGTACTCGACCGCGGCGCTCCACGCCGAGTCGTCGAAATCGACGGCGTACCAGCGCTCGGGAAGGTCCTCGCTGCGGACCGTCGGATTCGCGGTGTCGCGGTCGACGGGTCCGTGGAGGAAGCACTTCGCCTTCCACGAGGCGTCGGTCACGGTGCCGTCGGCGAACTTGAGGATGAAGCCGCCGTCGCCGATCGATCGGCCGTACTCGCAGCCCGTCTTCGGGTCGGCGTTGTCCTTGGCGAGCACCGCGATCGTCATCGGGTACTCGGGCAGAAGGTCGACCGCGACCACGTTGTGCGGCAGGAAGTCGATCGAGTCGACGGCCACGAGCCTGCCGTTAATGTACATCGCGAACCAGTTGTCGGCGTACATCGCGGCCTTCATGGTGTCGCTCATCGCGGGCTTCACGACGCCGTCCTGCGGCGGCTTGCGCGGACGACCGCCGCCGCCACCACCGCCCTGCCGCGCGGGCTTCGCGGGCCGCGCGTCCTGCGCGATGGGAGCGAGGGCGATGGCGCCCGCGCAGAGTGCGATCCACGGAAGGACGAGCGCCTGCGGGATGCGGGTGTTCGAGTGCTTCATTCGTTCCTCTCCGAGCGGCCGGCGGCCGGCGTGCGAACCTTCGCGGCGGCTCCGCGGGGCGCGATCTCGTAGCTGTCGGGGACCGAGCCGTTGACCTCGACCGCGCCGCGGTTGCCGCGCCCGCGCCCCGTGCCCGCCCCGACATCGCCGCCGACCGCGGTGCGGACGAATTCGACCTTCGCGACGCCATCGGCCGCCACGCTCACGCGCATCGATCCCGGACTCCCGAGGATCGTGCCCGAGGCGTAGCCGTACTCGCCGGCGCTGCGCGTGCCACCCGCGAGGTTGCCCGGCTGCGGCACGCACTGGTAGTGGATGCCATCGAGCGTCGAGTGGACGTAGAGATGGTCGTGGCCGTGGAACACCGCGGTCACCCCGTGCTTCACGAGCAGCTGGTGGATCGGCATGGGCCAGCCCGCCCGACGCGCGGCGAAGCCGTCGCTGCCGTCGGCGTTCCTGCCGCCCCACTCGAAGAACGGCGCGCTCTCGACGCCGCCGCGCGCGGCCTGTCCGCCGACGCCGCCGACGAGGTGGTGCGTGAAGACGAACTTCTGCTTCGCCGTCGACTTCGAGAGCGTCTCCGCGAGCCAGTCGTACTGCGCGCGACCGAGCGTTCGGCTCCAGCTCGAATCGACGGGGTCGAGCGCCTGCATGCCAGGACCGCCGCCGGATCCGCCGCCACCGCCGCCTCCGCCGCCTCCGCCACGCGAGCGCTCGGTGGTCGGCCAGAAGGGGTCGAGCACGACGATGAGCGCGTCGCCCCATTCGAAGGCGAAGTAGTTGGCCCCGCGGCCCTCGCGCATCGCGGTTTCGCCCGTGTACATCGCGCCGTCGATGCGCGGCTCCGGGAATCGCGTCGTCCGCTCGCGGTACGACCAGTCGCCCATGCCGCCGGGCGCGTCGCCCTTCTCGCCGTCGTGGTTTCCGAGCACCATGAAGAGCGGCATCGCATCGCAGGCGAGGCCGAAGTAGTAGCGCTGCGCGTCGTACTGCGCGAGCGAGCGCTCGAAGTCACGCCCGCGCTTGTCGGTCATGAAGGTGTCGCCGAGATCGACGAGGAAGTCGGCGCGGCCCGCGAGCGCGTCGGCGCGCATGTTGCGCAGCGTCTGGGCGTAGACCTCGGGGCTCATGTTCGCATCGAGATGCGAGTCGGCCTGGATCACGAAGCCGAAGGGCGTGCCGCGGGGGCGCGGCAGCTGGAAGCGCGACTCCTCGAACCAGGTTGGACTCGGCGGGGTTTCCCGCGAGTTTTCCCGCGGGTTTTCGCGCGACGCTTCCCGCGGGCCACCGCGCAGAACGCCGACGCGATAGCGGTACTCGGCGCCCGCCGTGAGATCGGTCAGTTCGACGACGACGGTCTTGCCGGCCTCCGCGCGCACGGGCTTCGTGCGCTGCCGCTTCTCGGCGTTCGCGGGCCAGTATTCGACGACCGCCTCGCCCGCCTCCGCGAGCACGATCGAGACGGTCATGCTGGTCGCGGTCGGACGCGCGAGGACGACATCGATCGGATGCGCGGGGACCTCGGTGTGGAATCCGGTCATGCGCGCGAGGAGGCCGTTGCCGGCTCCTGGCGTGCCGGCTCCTGGCGTGCCGGCTTCCGGACCGCCGTCCCCGGGACCGCGGCCCTCGCCGCGGCCCTCGCCTCGACCTTGTCCTTGTCCTTGTCCCTGCCCTCGCCCTCGTCCTTCTCCTTGCCCTTGCCCTTGCCCTCGATCGGCGGGCTGTCCGTCGCCCGATGGCTCCTGCGATTCCCGCGAGCGCTCGTTCGCCGGGGGAGCATCCGAAGGCGCCGATCGACCCTCGGGAGCACCACCGCCCTGGCCCTCGGCGCGTCCGCCGCGCTGCCCACCACCTTGCC
>JBJOHC010000045.1:0-2737 GCA_046047955.1 Planctomycetota bacterium | reverse complement strand
CGCGCCGCCTTCGCCCCGCGGTGATCCTGCAGGACATCAACATGCCGGGCGGCGACGGCCTCGAACTCGTCGAGCGCTACCGCTGGGCCGAGGAACTCGCCGAGACCTCGGTCGTCGTGCTTTCGGCGGAGGAGCATGCGGGTACGAAGGCGGAGGCGTTCGCCCGCGGAGCCGACGACTACCTGGTGAAGCTGCCGCCCGCGCAGGAGTTCGTGGCGCGCGTGGTGCATCACGCCGATGCGGCGCGCGCGCAGCGCGAGCGCAACCAGGCCTACCGCGCGCTCGAGCGCGCCGAGCGCGACCTCGCGCGCCGGAACGCGCTGCTCGACGAGGCCAATGTGCGGCTCGCCTCCGCGAACCGGGAGCTCGTCGTCGACGCGGACGAGCAGCGCGAGCGGCTCGAGCGCATCGCGCGCATCTCGGGCGAGCTCGCGCGCGTGCAGGATCTCGACATCCTGCTGGGGATGATCCTCGAGGAGGCGGTGACGCTCGCGCGTGCGCGTGCGGGCGTCGTGTTCCTCGTGGAGGACGACGCGCTCCGCGCCGCGGAGATCGTCGGCGCGGCGCGCCCCGTGGAGCCGCTCGTTCCCCTCGATGCATCGACCGTCGCGGGCGAGGTCGCGATCTCCGCGGATCTCACGCGGCTCGGTCGCGAGGCCTGCGCGCTCGCGGGCCGCAGCGCGCCGCCGATCGGAACCGAGCGGATCCTCGGACGGACCGCCGAGAGCGCGCTCGTCGTCCCCATCGTGCGTGCGGGCGACCGCTGCCTCGGTTGCATCGCGCTGACGGACGGCGGCGACTTCGACGACGACGATGAACGGCTCGTCGCCCACTTCGCCTCCCTCGCCGCGGTCGCGGTGGAGCGCGCGCAGCTCGTGCGCTCGATGATCCTCCGCATGATCGCGATGGCCGAGCTGCGCGATCCGACCGAGACCGCGGGGCATGTCGCGCGCGTGGCCGATCTCTCGATCATGCTCTACGACCGGTGGTGCGCGGCGCGCGGCATCGCGCGCGAGGAGTCGACGCGCGCGCGAGACACGCTGCGCATCGGCGCGCTTCTCCACGATGTCGGCAAGGTCGGTATCTCCGATGCGATCCTCAAGAAGCCCGGCAAGCTCGACGACGCCGAGTTCGCCGAGATGAAGCGCCACACGCGGATCGGCGCCGATCTCTTCGCGGGCATCCGGACCGACTTCGACGAAGGCGCCGCGGAGGTCGCGCTCTGCCACCACGAGAAGTGGAACGGCGGCGGCTACCCGCAGGGGCTCGCGGGCGAGGCCATCCCGCTCTTCGCGCGCATCGTCGCCGTCGCCGATGTGTTCGACGCGTTGAGCTCGAAGCGCGCCTACAAGGACGCATGGCCGCGCGAGCGGATCGTGACGCTCTTCGGCGACGAGGCGGGGAAGCACTTCGATCCCGAGATCGCCGCGCTCCTCGTCGGCGCGATCGACGAAGCCGAGGCGATCCGCGCCCGTCACTCGGGCTGATCGGCGCGGCCCGGGTCCGCCGGCGGTTCGCGCCACAGGCGCTCGACCAGCGCCGCGCCCTCCGGATCGAGCGTCCGCAGTTCCGCGCGCACGAACGGGAAGAAGTCGTTCGTCCCGAACAGCGCCTCGGTCGACTCCGCGAACCACTCCATCTGGTTGGTCAGCGCGTAGTGCCGCCCCGGTCGCCCCGAGATGTGCGCGACCTCCTCGAGCGTCCCCGATGCGCCCGCGCGCCGCCACGCCGCGGTGATCTCCGCATGGTCGTAGCCGTAGACCTGGTCGTGGAATCCATGCGCGAGCTCGTGCAGCACCATCCACGGTTGCTGGTGGGTCCATTCGAGGAACGCGCGCGCGTTGCCGATCTCGACCGAGCGCTCCTTCTCGGCGAGGTAGCCGTTCGGCACGAGCCATTCGCGCGAGACGTGGTAGCACATGCACGCGGTCTTCGGTGTCTCGAGCTCCGCCCAGATCGGGATCGCGCGCAGGCGCTCGACCGCGACGGCCGGCACGGCGCGCTCGATCGCGTAGAGCTGGTAGTCGAGTTCCTCGAGCACCGCGGCGCACAGTTCCGGCTCGGCCGACAGGGCGGGATGCACGCGCACGGTCCATCCGCGCATGTCGCGCGTCGCGTACGCGCTCATCGGCGTCGGGTCGACGGCGGGGACTTCGCGATCCCCCGCGCGATCCCTCGCGAGCTCATCGAACGGTCCCGCCCCGAGCAGAGTCGCGAGAAGAAGAGCGGTGGTGATCGGAGGATTCATGTCGCCATTGTGATGGATCCGCGCGCGCGCGCACCGGCGCCGATCGAAAAACGCGGCGCGGGAGATCCCGCGCCGCGCAGCCCCCGGTCGGGCGCGACCCCCGCATTCACCGCCGCCGTCGGTGCGCGGCGATGCCTGCGAGCGCAAGCAGGCCGAGCGCTCCCGGTGCGGGAACGAGATTCGCCTCCACCCATGCGGCCGCCGCCGCGTGGTCGGCCTCGGCCATGCCGAGATTGAAGACCGTGTGGAAGACTTCGCTCGTCCCGAGCCCGCTCGCGGAGACTGTGAACGACGCGAGGTAGATGCCGTTTGCCGGGTCCGCGCCGCTTGCACCGAAGAGCGTGTACTCCGGGTGCAGGTCGAGCCCCGCGGTCACGAGAAAGCTGAAGGAGCCGCCCGCGGTGGTGGTCGCGTCCTGCCCGCCGTACGACGCGAAGAGCCACGATGGCGATGCATCGAAGCCAGAGCCGTTCCAGCGCCCGAGTCCGG
>JBJOHC010000044.1:0-12888 GCA_046047955.1 Planctomycetota bacterium | reverse complement strand
GGTGGGGGCGCTGCTATGCTCGCCCGCTCGTGTCGCTGATGCCGTCCTACTTCCTCGGGCCCGAGAGTCCGCTCGCGCGGCGGATCGGTGGTTTCGAGTCGCGGCCCGAGCAGCTGCGGATGGCGGACGCGGTCGAGGCGAATCTCGAGAAGAAGGGGCGGTTGCTCGTCGAGGCGGGGACGGGCGTCGGGAAGAGCTTCGGCTATCTCGTACCCGCGATCCGGCGCATCCTCGAGAGGCGCGAGCGGGTCGTCGTGTCGACGCACACGATCTCGCTCCAGGAGCAGATCTTCGAGAAGGACGTGCCGCTCCTGAAGGCGGTGATTCCCGACGAGTTCACGACCGTCCTCTGCAAGGGGCGGGGCAACTACCTCTCGCTCCGCCGACTTCGGATCGCGAGCGAGAAGAAGTCGCGCATCGCGCAGGGCGAGGAGGAGGAGCACTCGCTCTCGCTCGTCGAGGACTGGGCGTACGAGACGACCGACGGCTCGCTCGCGACGCTCCCCGTCCTCCCGCGCCGGAGCGTCTGGGAGCATGTCCAGTCGGACGCGGGCAACTGCATGGGGCGGCGGTGTCCGACCTACGAGAAGTGCTTCTACCAGTCGGCGCGCCGCCGCATGGAGAACGCCGATCTCCTCATCTGCAACCACGCGCTCTTCTTCAGCGACCTCGCGTTGCGCGCGAAGGGCGCGGCGTTCCTGCCCTCGTACGACCACGTCATCTTCGACGAGGCGCACCACCTCGAGGATGTCGCGAGCGGGCACTTCGGCCTCCGGATCGGCGAGGCGCGCGTGCGCCACTTCCTGCGCACCCTCTACAACGCGACGAACGGGAAGGGCACGCTCGCGGGCATCGAGGCGTCGGGGCTGCCCGCCGACGAGGTCGATTCGGCGATCCGCGCGACCCTCGACGCGACCGCCGCGATGGAGGCCTTCTACGACGGCGTCTGGCGCGCGAGCGAGCGGGGCGGCGTCGTGTCGGGCGGTGGCCGCGTCGCGTCGCCCGACGCGTTCGACGATCCGCTGTCGCCCGCGCTCGGCGACCTCGGCACGCGGCTCAAGCTCCTGCGCGAGCGCGCGACCGAGGAGTCCGTCGCGTTCGACCTCGCGAGCGCCGCGCAGCGCGTCGCCGACCTCGCGGGCGAGATCGAGCTCTTCAACGGGCAGGGCTACGAGGGCTGCGTCTACTGGGTCGAGAAGGGGAAGCCCGCGTACGGGTCGCGCCGTCCATCGATCACGCTCTCGGCGGCGACCGTCGATGTCGGTCCCGTCCTCCAGAGCCACCTCTTCTCGATGCCCGTCTCGATCACGATGACGAGCGCGACCCTCGCCGCATCGGGCCGCGACTTCTCGCACATCGTCGGTCGCCTCGGCTGCGACGGCGCCGACACGCTCGCCCTCGGAAGCCCCTTCGACTTCGCGAGCCAGATGCGCGTCATCGTCGACCGCACGATGCCGACGCCCGACGATCCGCGCGCGACCGGCGAACTCGTGCCGCGCATCCTCGACCACATCCAGGAGACGGGCGGCGGCGCGTTCGTCCTCTTCACCAGCTTCCGCACGCTGCGCGAGGTCGCCGACCGCTGCGCGCCCGTCCTCCGCGCCGCGGGCCACCCCGTCTTCATCCACGGCGAGGACGGCGAGCGCAGCGCGCTGCTCAAGCGCTTCCGCGAGCACGACCATTCGGTCCTCTTCGGCACCGCGAGCTTCTGGGAGGGCGTCGATGTGCGCGGGCGCGCGCTGCGCAACGTCATCATCACGAAGCTGCCGTTCGACGTGCCCGACCATCCGCTCATCCAGGCGCGCCACGAGAAGATCGAGGCGAACGGCGGCAACGCCTTCCGCGACGACCAGCTGCCGCGCGCGGTGCTGCGCTTCAAGCAGGGCGTGGGACGCCTCATCCGGAGCGCCGACGACTCGGGACGGATCGTGATCCTCGATCCGCGCATCGTCACGAAGTTCTACGGGAAGCGCTTCATGGGGGCGCTGCCGGACGGCGTCGAGCCCGAGTTCGTCACCGTGGACGCGGGCTAGGTTCCGTTCGACGGAGCCGCGTTCGCGCCCGCTCCCGCAACCGCCCGCCTGCGGCCCGTCGGCGAGGCGAGAAGGACGAGCGGCAGGACGACGCACGCCGCGTACATCGCCGCGAGGCTGCCGACGAGCATCACGAGTCCGAGCGAGCGCATGCCGCGGTGCGCGGCGAAGGCGAGCGCGCCGAAACCGATCGCCGTCGTGAGCGCGGTGAAGCCCACGGTGCGCACGGTGCGCCAGAGCCGCTCGGGATCGCGTCGCGCGCGGTGGATGATGTGGATCGCGCTGTCGACCGAGAGGCCGATGAGCATGGGAATCGCGAAGAAGTTCGCGAGGTTGATGTCGACGCCGAGCGCGGTCGTCGCGCCGAGCGTCATGCCGATGCCCGCGAGGACGGTCGCCACCGCGAGCGCCGCGAGACGCGAGCTGCGGAGGTCGATCCACGCGATCGCCGCGATCGCCGCGACCGAGAGGAGGGAGACGGTGAAGAAGGTGCCGACCATGTCCTCGATCGAGCCGCGCTGCGTGAACGGCACGCCCGTCGCGCGGGCGTCGATCGCGCGGACGCCCCGGACGAAGCGATCGAGCTCCACGGGATCCCATGCGTCGAAGCGGGGGAAGTACTGGACGAGGAACCTCCCGTTCGGCGACATCATGCGATCGCGGACGGCCGCGGGCAGCGCCTCGCGGAGCGGGAGGCGCGCGCCTGCGACGATCTCCCGCGCGGCGATCGTCGCGGCGGTCGGATCATCGGGAGGCGGACCGATCTCGAGTTCCGCGAGGCGCCGTCGCAGCGCCTGCCGCGCCTCCGACTCGGGGCGCACGATCGAGAGCGCCGACTCCGTGCGCAGGATGGCGTTCTCCTCCTTCGCGCGCGCCTCGAGCGCCGCCACCTCGGCGAGCGAGTCGGCGACCGACACGGCGTACCAGCTCGCCGCCGAACTGTCCTCGAGGAGCCGCGTCTCCCATGCGACGCTCTCGAGCCCGTCCGACTGGAGATGGAGGAGGTTGAGGTCGAAGCGCGGGCCGACGAGGAACGCGGGCGCGACGAGCGCGATCACGGGGATCGTCGCGAGCGCGAGGGGCGCGCGACGGGGCGCGGACGGGAGGCTCGCGCTCGCGGACGCGTCGGCTTCCACCGCGCCGATCGATCCGCGCGCCGCGAGGGCGCCGTCGCCAAAGAGTGCGAGGAGCGCCGGCAGCACCGTCGCCATCGCGGTCGCGCAGAGGAGAAGCCCCGCCGCCGCCACCACGCCGAGTTCGCGCAGACCGCCGAAGTCGCCGAGGAGCGCGAGGAGGAACACCGCCGCCGACGAGACCGCTCCCGTCATCACGCCCGGGCCGACCGAGGCGAGCGCCTCGCGCACGGCCTCGGCCCGCGGGAGAAGCCGGCGGCATTCGTCGTAGCGGCTGACGACATGCACGCCGTAGTCGAGCCCCGCGCCGACGAGGACGAGGAGGAAGACCATCGAGAGGAGCGTCAGCCGTCCGACGAGCAGGCTCGCCGCGCCGTAGGTCCATGCGGCCGCGACGAGGAACGCGACCGTCGCGAGGAGCGGGCGCCGGATGCCGCGGAAGGCGACCGCGAAGAGGACCACGATCACCGCGAGCGAGCCCACGCTCGCGCGCGTCATGTCGGCGGTCGCGGTCGCCATCTCGTCGTGCTGCAGGACGGGCTTTCCCGTGAGTCCGATCGCGATCGCGGGAAACCGCGCCCGCGCCTCGTCGATCGCCGCGCGCATCTCGAGCACGGCGGCGCGGAAGGGCTCGGTCTCGGTGAAGTCCTTGTCGAAGCGGACCTCGAGGAGAAGGAGCCTCCCGCCCGGGACCCGCAGGTACTCGCGCGCCCGCGGCTTCGCGAGTTCGCGCGCGACGAGCGGGTGCGCCGCCTCGCGCCCCGCCGCGATGTCCGCGACCGCGGGCGCCGCGGCGGCGAGCGCCGCGAGTTCCGCATCGCTCGCCGCGAAGGTCGCGAGCCGCCAGGATTCCTCGGGCGTGACGAACGCCGAGACGCGGAATCGCGCGAGCCTCTCCGCGAGGAAGTCGACCGCCGCGCGCGCCTCGTCGTCGCGGTCCTTCGGATCGATCGCGACGATCGCGCCCTCGAGGTCGCCGAACTCCGCGAGGAAGGCGCGGTACGCGGGCATGTACGGCCGGCTTTCGAGGATGAGCGAATCGGTGTCGCTGTCGATCGCGAGATGAAATGCGCCGAGCCATGCGCCGACCGCCGCGAGCGCCGTCGCGATCGCGAGCACCGCGCGCGGCCACCGCGTGACGATCGCCGCGAGCCCGCGCATCACGGCGCGCCGGTCCCGCTCGTCGCGACGCCCGCCCCGGATGTCGGCCCCGGCTTCGCGCCCGCCGCTCCACCGAAGACCGCGTTCCTCCCGAGCCGCGCGAGCAGCCCCACCGTCGCGGTCGGGCGGTGGAGTCCGACCATGACCTCCTCGAAGGCGCGCAGGAACCACCGCACGTCGTCCTCGGAGATCACGAGCGGCGGAATCAGCTTCACCACATCCTGGTTGTGTCCCGCGACCTGGCAGAGGATGCGGTGATCCTCCATCAGCGGCACGACGACGGCCTGCGCGAAGAGGTTCCGGTCCATCGCGTGCGTCGCCGCCCAGTTCGCGCGCAGGAGAAGCGACTTCGGCGCGCCGAACTCGATGCCGATCATGAGCCCGCGCTGGCGGATCGCCTTCAGCATTTCGAAGCGCGGCTTCATCGCCTCGAGCCCGTCCCTGAGGAGCGCGCCCATCCGCCGCGCGTTCTCCGCGGCGCCCGTCTCGTCGTACGCGGCGAGCGCGGCGAGCCCCGCGGTCATCGCGAGCGCGCCCTGGTGGAAGGTCGACGAGTGGACGATCGCGCGGTCGAGCGACGAGAAGACGCGCTCCCAGACGCTTGCCCGCACGAGCACCGCGCCGACGGGGACATAGCCGCCCGACAGTGCCTTCGAGAGAACGACCATGTCGGGCTCGACGGGCCCGCGCGCGTCGTCCTCCTGGTCGATCGCGAGGAACGAGCCCGTGCGACCGATGCCCGTCTGCACCTCGTCGGCGACGAAGAGCGCGCCGTACCGGTGACAGAGCCGCGCGGCCTCGGCGAGGTAGCCGGGCGAGTGGATGTTGACGCCCTTCCCCTGGATGGGCTCGACGACGAACGCCGCCACATCGCCGCGCGCGAGTTCGCGCTCGAGCGCCGCGAGATCGTCGAAGGCGACGGGCCGGCAGTCGGGGAGGAACGGCGCGAAGCCCGTGCGGAAGCTCTCGCAGCCGTTGAGCGACACCGACCCCGAGGTGAGGCCGTGGAACGCCTTCGGCGCGAAGAGGAGCGCGGGGCGGCCCGTCGCGCACTTGGCGAACTTGATCGCGGCCTCGACGCCCTCCGTCCCCGAGTTCGTGAAGAAGACGAAGTCGAGGCCGCGGCCGATGCGGCGCTTCAGTTCCTCGGCGAGGAGTCCCGAAAGGAGCGGTGCCTCGAACTGCACCATCGTCGGCAGGTCGAGCGCGAGATGGTCGGCGAGCGCCTTCCGGATCGTCGGGTGGTTGCGCCCGAAGTTGCAGACCGCGTAGCCGCCGAGGAAGTCGAGGTACTTCGCACCCGCGGAATCCCAGAGGTAGGGGCCCTCGGCGCGCGCGTAGTCGCGGTCGTACCCGATCGTCCGCAGGACCGTCGCGAACCGCGGGTTCACATGCAGGCGGTGCAGTTCGGCGCCCTCGCCGCGGCGTGCCTCGAGAAGGGATCGAAGATCGAATGTCACGGATAGGGTCCGGAGGCTCTCGGGCGGCGTCGCGGACAGGTCCGCGGGGGATCGGGAAGACGCGGCTGATAGAACGGGCGGCGGCGTGCGGAGGGAGCGGGGCGCCGTCCGCGGATCGACCGCGGACCGCCCGCCCGATCGCGGCGTTCCCCGCGGTCGGATGGCGAGGATACCCGCATTTCCGCCCCTTTCCCGACGGGAGGCTTGCGGGGCGGAACCCAGCGTGTACGGTTCGGGAACCGAGGTTCACCAATATGCAGATCCCACACGCTCGGACCGCCGCCGCCATCCTCCTCGCCACCGCGACCGGATTCGGCGGGACAGGCGCCCTCGCCAGCGAGTCGGTCGCCAGGCAGTGGGACGAGACCCTGCTCTCGTCGATCAAGCTCGATCTCGTCCGTCCGCCCGTCCAGGCGCGCAACCTCTTCCATCTCTCGGTCGCGATGTACGACGCGTGGGCGGCCTACGACCCCGCCGCGACGGGCTACTTCTTCACGGAGAAGCACACCGCGAACGACATCGAGGCCGCGCGTCGCGAGACGATCTCCTACGCGAGCTACCGGCTCCTCGTCCAGCGCTTCGCCGCGAGCCCGAACGCCGCGCCGATCCGCGCCATCCTCAACGCGCGCATGGCCGAGCTCGGATACCCGATCAACGTCACGACGACCGCGGGCAACACGCCCGCCGCCGTCGGCAACCGGCTCGCCGCGCAGCTCATCGGCTGGGGCTTCTCCGACAACAGCCACGAGGAGGTGAATCACGCCTCCTACCCCGGCACCTATGTCGATGTGAACCCGCCGCTCGTCGTCGACCTGCCCTTCAACTTCGATGTCGTCGACCCGAACCGCTACCAGCCGCTCGCGCTCGAGTTCTTCGTCGATCAGAATGGGAACGTGATCCCGGGCGGCTTCCCGCCCAAGGTCTGCCCGTTCTGGGGCGGTGTCCGACCGTTCGGACTCGATCCCGCCGACCAGGATCCCAAGCGCTGGGGCGTGTGGTTCGACACGCCCGATGTGCCGCTTCTCAACGGCGCCGGCGACGCCGCCTATCGCGCGGGGCACGAAGGGGTCATCCTCGCCTCCTCGAAGCTGAGCCCCGACACCGGCGTGGTGATCGACATCGGACCCGGTGCGATCGGCAACAACCCGCTCGGAAGCGACGCGGGATCCGGACACGCGCTCAATCCCGTGACGGGGCTTCCCTACGCCCCGAACCTCGTGAAGCAGGGCGACTGGGCGCGCTGCCTCGCCGAGTTCTGGGCCGACGGCCCGAACTCGACGACGCCACCCGGACACTGGAACGAGATCGCGAACGCGGTCGTCGACCATCCCGCGTTCGTGCGGCGCTTCGGCGGCACGGGACCCGTCCTCGGCGAGCTCGAGTGGGATGTCAAGATGTACCTCGCGCTCAACGGCGGTCTCCACGACGCGGCGATCGTCGCGTGGGGCGCGAAGGGGCACTACGACTCGATGCGTCCGATCGGCGCGATCCGCTACCTCGCGCAGAACGGCCAGTGCAGCGATCCGGCGCAGCCCTCGTACAGCCTCGACGGCCTGCACCTCGTGCCGGGCGTCGTCGAACTGATCACGAAGGCGACGACCGCCGCGGGCCAGCGCCACGAGGAGCTCGCGGGCTACGAGGGGCAGATCGCCGTCCTCTCCTGGCCGGGCGCGCCGTTCGACCCCGCGAGCGAGTACTCGGGCATCCGCTGGATGCTCGGTGGCTCGTGGATCTCCTACCAGCGCCCGACCTTCGTCACGCCGCCCTTCGCGGGCTATGTGAGCGGGCACTCGACCTTCAGCCGCGCCGCGGCCGAGGTCCTCACGGGCATCACGGGGTCCGCATTCTTCCCGGGCGGCATGGGGACCTTCACCTGCAACCAGAACCAGTTCCTCGTCTTCGAGGATGGTCCGAGCGAGACCTTCCAGTTCCAGTGGGCGACCTACCAGGACGCCTCCGACGCCTCGGGGCAGTCGCGGATCTGGGGTGGCATCCACCCCGTCTTCGACGATCACCCCGGCCGCGTGCTCGGTCTCGAGGCGGGGCAGCGCGCCTTCGCGAAGGCCGAGGACCTCTTCGGTTCGGGCGCGCCCGCGTGCCCGGCCGACCTCGACGGTTCGGGCCATGTGAACGCGCAGGATCTCGCCGCGCTGCTCGGCTCGTGGGGAACGGCCGATCCCGTCGCCGATCTCGACGGGTCGGGTGCGGTGAATGCGCCCGACATCGCGATCCTGCTCGGTGCCTGGGGTCCCTGCAAGTAGCGCAGCGGGTCCCTGCGAGTCGCGCGGCTGGGGTTGCAGGTCTCGCAGCGCCCGCGCGTCGCACGGCGTTCGGATGGAGCGAGCCGATGCGCGACGCGCGGGCGTTCCGCCGTGCGCGGAGTCGCAATGCGTGCCGCTCCCGCCGCGCGCCTCAGCTCGCCGAACCCGTGACGAGTCCACGCACGCCGAGCGCGCCCGCGACCTCGTGGACGACGCGTCCGCCGAGAACGGTCAGCACCGCGCGTCCGCGCACGCGCCATCCGTCGAACGGACAGTTCCGGCTGCGCGAGCGGAAGGCGGAGGCGTCGATGGTCCACTCGAGCGTCGGGTCGATCACGGTGATGTCGGCGGCGCCCTCGGGCGCGAGCGTTCCCACGCCGCGCGAGCCGTCCGTGAGGCCGCAGAGGCGCGCGGGTGCGAGCGTCAGCAGTTCGACCAGTCGCGGCCAGCCGATCACGCCGTCCTCGACGAGCGCCTTCGCGTAGAGCGGCAGCGCGCACTCGAGGCCGATGATCCCGAACGGCGCGCTCGCGAAATCGCGGGCCTTCTCGGCGGCGGTGTGCGGCGCGTGGTCGGTCGCGAGGACATCGATGGTTCCATCGGCGACCGCCTCCTTCAGCAGGGCGATGTCGCGCGCACCGCGGAGCGGAGGATTCATCTTCGCCATCGTGTCGTAGCCGAGGCAGGCCTCGTCGGTGAGAAGGAGATGGTGCGGGCTCACCTCGCCCGACGCTCGATTGCCCTCGGCCCGCGCGCGGCGCAGGATCGTCGCGCTCTCGCCCGAGGAGAGATGCTGCGCGTGGTAGCGCGCGCCGATCCGCCGGTTGAGGCGCAGGTCGCGCTCGAGCATGATCTCCTCGGCCTCGCGCGGCCAGGGAACGAGTCCGAGCCGCGTGGCGACGGGGCCCTCGTTCATCGCGCCGCCTTCCGAGAGCTGCGCGTCCTGGCAGTGCTGCATGAAGGGTTTGCCGAGCGACGCGCACACTTCGAGGACGCGGCGCATCATCGCGGGATTCGCGATGCCGTCGCCGTCATCCGAGAAGGCGACCGCGCCCGCGGCCGCCATCGTCGCCATGGGCGCGAGCTGCTCGCCCTTGCGCCCCACGGTCGCCGCGGCCACGACGAAGACGCGTGCATCCATGCCCCGCGCGGCGCGCTCGATGTAGCGGACCACCGTCGGCGTGTCGATGCAGGGGTTCGTGTTCGGCATGCAGCAGACGGTGGTGAAACCGCCCGCCGCCGCGGCCTGCGTGCCCGTCTGGATCGTCTCCTTCGCCTCACCGCCCGGCTCACGGAGATGGACATGCGGATCGACGAGTCCGGGCGCGACGATCCGGCCCTCGCATTCGACGATCACCGCATCGGCGGGAAGGTCGCTGATCGGCCCCGAGGTCGACACGCGCTCGATGCGCCCGCCGACCGCGAGGAGGTCGCCCGTGGCGTCGAGGCCGCGCGCGGGGTCGATGAGGCGCCCGCCGCGAAGGAGAAGCGCCGGCACGGCGTGGGAGAGGTCGTTCACGGAAGATCCTCGATCGGTGCGTCGGTGGCGGGGGCGCTCGGCGCGGCGGCGGGTTGCGCGCCGTCCGCGGCCTGCTGCGATCCACTGCCCGTGGCGGGCGTCATCGAGGTGTCGGCGGGCGGGAGTTCGGTTTCCGCAGGCAGCGGCTCGATGGGCGCCTCGAGGCCGCCGGGCGGCAGGATCACCGCGTTCGCGATGAACATCCGCCGCGTGCGCGGCTCGACGATCGCCTCGATCTCCGCGGGCGACTTGCCCGCGTCCATCGCGATGTGCCGCTGGAACTCGACCGACTGCTCGTCGGTGTACGCCCAGCCCATCAGGTGGACGCGCCGGCCCGTGGCGTTGCGCGGGATGAAGAAGGCGTGGTCGCGGTTCATCACGAAGAGCCGCTCGCCCGAATCGCCTTCGACCTCGAGCCAGCAGCCCATGGTCTTGCAGACATCGGAGACGGTCGCGCTCAGGACGACGAACTGCCCCGCGTCGACGAACGGTCCGAGCGTCTCGACCGTCACTTCGGGATCGATGCCGCGCTCGGTGGGCAGGCTCGTTCCGAAGACGACCCAGCCGCGGTCGATGTCGAACTGCGCGCGGGTCCGTTCGTGGCAGCCCGAGGCGGTGAAGGCGAGCGTCGAGAGGAGGAGCGCGGTGGTGGCGGCGCGGCAGGCGTTCATGGCGCGCGATGATACGGAATCACGCGCATGCCGCAGCGTCGGCGTCGGTCGCGGGCCAGGGGGCGCCGCAGGAACTCGTGCGACTCGTTGTGCATGCCGGGCGAGGCCGGGCGACGTTGGGCGACCCGATGCGCCGCGCGGCAGCCGCTCGCGCACGCGACTCGTCGCGCGGCGGAAAACGAAGAAGGGGCCCGGCAAGCCGGGCCCCTTCAAGTTTCATCGCGGGGTGGCGATTCCATCAGGCTTGCGCCCGACGGGATCGATCACTTGCCGGTGCAGGCCGACTTCGACGCGCAGCAGCCGCTCTTCGCGCCCGAGACGGCGCCGGGGGCCGACTTGGTCGTCGAGCACTCGGTCTTGGTCGAGCAGCACTCGCTCTTGGCGCCGACGGCGCCGGGGGCCGACTTGGCCGACGAGCATTCGGTCTTGGTCGAGCAGCACTCGCTCTTCGCGCCGACGGCGCCGGGGGCAGCCTTCGAGGCCGAGCACTCGGTCTTCGACGAGCAGCACTCGCTCTTGCCGCTGACCGCGCCGGGGGCGGTGCTCTGGGTGCTGTTGCAGGCGGTGAGGAGGGCGGCGACCGAGAGGGCGGCGAGGGTGGTGAAGCGCTTCATGATTTCGTGACCTTTCGAGGTTCGTCCGCGCGTGGCGGACCTGCGGTGGATCCCGCAACGCGCGGGGGACGACGGAGCCGCACCTTCGCACTTCGAAGGAGCGGGCGAGGAGGAACCCGCATGATCGGCGCGGGAGCCTCCTCGGCTTGACGGGGGCGAGTGTACCGCGGTCGGGCGCCTCGGTTCCAGCCCTTCCGTAGGACTTCTGCGGGTTCTTCCGCCTACATTCTCCGTCCGGCATGCAGGTCCCTCCAGGCGATCACCCCAGCGGCAACCTCGACGGCGGGGTGGATCGTCACAGCGATGGGGCGTCCGCAGCAGGAGCGGAGGGGGCTGGCGGGGGCGCTCCACGCGGGCAGGAGGGGGCACCGGAGGATCGGGTGGAGGGCGATTGCCCGGAAGGGCGGCAGGAACGCCTCGGGCGCCTCCTCGCGAAGGCCCGGATGCTCCCCGATGTTCCGGGGGTCTACCTGATGAAGGACCGCGCGGGCACGGTCCTGTATGTCGGGAAGGCGTCCGTCCTCCCCAACCGCGTCTCGAGCTACTTCATCCCGTCGGCCGACCTCGGACCGCGAAAGCAGCCGATGCTCGAACTCGTCGACGACTTCGACTTCATCCCATGTGAAGGCGAGTGGGAGGCGCTCCTGATGGAGGCGCGCCTCGTGAAGGACATCCATCCGCCGTTCAACGACCGCCTGCAGGACGACAAGACCTTCCCGTATCTCGCGGTCACGATGCGCGACGATTTTCCGGGCGTCTACATCACGCGCGACCCGGGCGGCGAGCGCTTCCGCGGCGCGCGCGTCTTCGGTCCGTTCGTTTCGGTGGGGAGCCTTCGGCACGCGGTGCAGCTCCTGCAGCGCGTCTTCCGCTACCGCACCTGCGAGCTCGAGATCGTCGACGGCGATCCGCGCAACACGCGCTTCCGTCCGTGCCTTCTCGCGGCGATCGACCAGTGCACGGCGCCGTGCGCGGCGCGCTGCACGAAGGACGCCTACCGCGCCGACATCGACCGCTTCCTGCGCTTCCTCGGATCGAAGCGCAGCGCCATGCTCCGCGAGATGCGCGAGGAGATGGCCGCGCGCAGTGGGGCGCTCGACTTCGAGCGCGCGGCGGTACTGCGCGACCAGATCAAGGCGATCGAGAAGCTCGACGAGCGCGAGACGCGCGGCGACGACGCCGAGTACGACTGGCAGCCCGAGGCGACGGGATTCGTGCAGGATCCGCTGGCGGGAACGCGCAGCCTCGCGCGCACGCTCGGGATCGAGTCGCCGATCCGCTGCCTCGAGGCGTTCGACATCGCGCATCTGCGCGGCGGCGAGACGGTCGCGTCGAAGGTCTGCTTCATCGACGGCCGCCCCTTCAAGGAGGGCTACCGCCGCTACCGGATCCAGAGCGTCACCAACGACGACTACCGCGCGATGCAGGAGGTCGTGAGCCGCCGCTTCCGCGACGCGGGCGAGGGCGAGGAGCTCTACCCCGACCTCATCCTGATCGACGGCGGTGTCGGCCAGCTCAACGCCGCGATGGAGGCGTTCGGCCAGTTGCGCGTGCAGCCGCCGCATGTCGTCTCGCTCGCGAAGAAGGAGGAGCTCCTCTTCGTTCCCGGGCGCGCGGATCCGATCCGCCTCGGGCGCGAGAACCTCGGTCTTCGCCTCTGTCAGGCGATCCGCGACGAGGCGCACCGCTTCGCGCAGCACTACCACCATCTCCTGCGCGAGAAGAGCCTGCTCGGCGAGACCGCGCGCAAGGTGCGGAAGACGAGGGCGATCCGGCGACTCGAGTCCGAGCGCGACGCGGCGGGACCCTCGCCCGCGGACACCGAACGGCCGACCGACGAGGGCGCGCCGTGAGCGGCGTGGGCTGCGCGTCGGTCCGCGGCGCCGATCTCGAGATCCGCGTGAAGGCGGTTCCCGGCGCGCGGCGCGACGAGATCGTCGGACTGCTCGGCGATCGCCTGAAGGTCCGCGTCTCGGCGCCGCCCGAGGGTGGCCGCGCGAACGCGGCGATCGCGGCGTGTCTCGCGGAGGCGCTCG
>JBJOHC010000043.1:0-12162 GCA_046047955.1 Planctomycetota bacterium | reverse complement strand
TCGCGTCGTCGAAGGCGTGGCGGTCGTTGCGGACGAACCACGCCATCGACTCGCCCGCGCTCGGCGCGCGGTCGCGTTCGGCGGGCATGCGGCCCTTCGCGCGGTAGGCGTCGTGGAAGAGGTCGTGCGCGGCCTTGATGCGCGCGCGCAGCTCCTTGTCGCCGACCGCGTCCTGCGAGTACCAGTGGACGGCGCGCTCTCCGCAGTCGATCGTCGTCCCGGGATGGCCGTGCGCGGCCATGTAGGCGTTGAACTCGGCCTGCAGCGCGGGCGAGGCGATGACATCCGCGCCGACGGGCTTGCGGCGCTCGGTCTTCATCACCGTGCGCGCCTTCCCCTGCGGCTTCGCGACGCCGCGCTCGTCGTACTCGAGGGGCGGCAGCTCCTTGACGGCGATCTCGGCCTCGATCTCGTCGTGGTCCTCGAGGAAGTTGATGATGTGGTCGTCGCGGTCGAGCGCGCGCGCGGGATCCTTCGTGTCGACGGGCGTGCGCGGGTCGCCGGGGATCTCGAGGACGAGCCGCGCGCGCGGCGAGACGTCGGGAAGCGACGCGTCCTTCGCCCCGCCGTCGCCGTCGTTCCAGCCCGTCCCCTGCGCGCCACGCGGCGCGTACGAGTCCTGGATCGCGAAGGCGAGCGCGAGCTGCGGATAGTCGCGGCGCACGAGCTCCTCGCCGAGGTCGATCTCGAGCGAGCGCAGGCCGAGGAGGACGGGAAGCGGATCCGCGCGGCATCCGTAGACCGACTTCCGCAGGACCGCGTCGGCGTCGATCCACGCGAGAAAGTCGGCGGGCAGCTCGATCCCCTTCGCGCGGCAGGCGTCGAGCGTGCGCGTGCGCGCGGCCTCGAGGTAGGCGTCGACGAGGGTCGCGGCGGCGTCCGCCGTCGGCGAGGCGTGCGGCGCCAGCGCGAACGCGGCCTTCGGGCAGGGAATCGCGGTCGTCGCGAGAACGACCGCCGCGAGACCGAAGGCCGCCGCGCGGCCGAAATGGATCGAGGTCATGGAGCCGATGCTATCGGCGCGGACCGCGCGTTCCAAGGACGGTCTTCAGGCGCCTCACCTGCCGGCGGCGCCCTGGCCACCACCCACCGCCCGCTCGATCTGCTCGAGAAGCTGGCGCGTCTTCGGATTCGTGGGCGCGAGCTCGGCGAGGCGCGCCGCGTGACGCTTGGCGGCATCGAGGTCGCCCTTGCGAAGCGCGATCACGCCGAGCAGGAAGCAGGGCTCGGGGTTGAGCGGCTCGGCGATGACGAGGCGGTCGAGGAGCATGGTCGCGGGTCCGTACGCCTTCGCGCGCTCCATGGCGACGACCGCCTTCCGGATCGCCGCGCCGACACCGCCCTCGCGCGCCTCGTCGGCGGCGATCAGCGCTTCGGCGGCGCCCGCGAACTCCCCCTGGGCGAGCCGGATGTTGCCGACGAGTTCGAGACGCGTCGCGTCCTGGTCGCCCTCGCAGGGCGTCGACTCGAGCGTCGCGACGATGCTCGCGATCGTGCTCTCGGCGACCGCCTGGCGGAGATCGGCCATCGCGCGGACGACCGCCACCTCGCACGGCGTCGTGCCGTCGCCCGCCGCCTCGGCGAGCGCCACCCGCGCACCCGCCACATCGCCCGACGAAATCGCGAGCTGTGCGCGCATGAGCGCCGCGCGCGCAGGCTGCGCGCCGCTGCCGTCGAAGGCGTCGAGCTCGCGCCGCGCCGCCTCGGCGTCGTTCTTTCGGAGCGCCTCGTAGAAGCGCTCGCGCGCCGCGCCCGCGCCGAGCCGCAGGTCGCGCAGCGCCGCGAGCCACGGGTCGAGCCAGTCCGCCCGGGAGAATCGCCCCGCACCCGTCAGGCGCTCGGCCTCGCCCGACTCGTCGCCGAGCGCCCGCAGCGACGCCGCGAGGATCCCGTAGAGGTGTCCGTTGCGCGGGTTCGTGTCGAGTCCCGCGCGGGCGGCGCGCACCGCGATCTCCCATGCGCCCGCCTCGCTCGCGACCTGTGCGAGCGCCGCCTGCGCCCGCATGTCGCGGGGCGCGAGCCCCGTCGCGCGCTGCGCGGCCGCGATCGCCTCGTCGAGCCTGCCGTCGGCGGCAAGCGCGAGCGCGAGCCGCCAGTGGACCTGCGGCGTGCGGCTGCGCGGGGCGATCGCCTCGAGCGCGGCGAGCGCCGCCGCCGAGTCGCCCGAATCCTCGAGCGCCACGGCGCGCAGGTAGCTCGCGCGCTCGACCGTGCCGCCGCGCTCGGGCAGCAGCGCGAGCGCCCCCGTGTAGGCGATCGCCGCGCCCGCGGGCTCACCATGCGCGAGCAGGAGATCCGCAAGCTCGAGCCATCGGGCGCCCGCGTCTCCGCCCAGGTTCGGCCCTTCGTCCGCGCCCGCCCGCACGGCCTCCTGCGCGGCCTCGATCGCCGCGCGCACCGCCGGATCGAGCGCCGCGGCATCGACCGGCCCCGGGATCGCATCGGGTACGGGCGGTCGCTCGCGCCGCGAGGCCGCGTTCGTCGCGGTGGATCGAGTGGTGCCGGGCGGCGCCGTGGAGGGGCGGTCCGCCTGCGCCGGGTCCTGCCCCGGCTCTTGCCCCGGCTCTCGGACTGGCGAGGGTCGCGCCGCGTCGACTTCCGGCGTCCCGCTGTCTCCGCCGCATGCCTGCAAGAGCGCGGCAGCCGCGACGATCGCCGCGCGCGCGCCATGCGCGACGGCACGCCTCACTTCGCAAGCTCCTTCGAGGCGCGGATCGCGTGCCAGCGCCCCGGCTCGAGCGGACCCATCGTCTCGACGCGCCCATCGGGCCACCGGATCTCGACCGAATCGACCGTCGTCGCGTCGCCAAGTCCGAAGTGGAGCCGGGGATCGCCCGACGACGCGTAGCTCGCGCCCGCATGGATCCACCCGCGCTGCTCCTTGCCGCCCGCGCGCACGGTCGCGCGCGCGCCGATCGCGCGGCGGCCCTTCGAGTCGCGCAGGTCGAGTCCGATCCACGCGCGGCCGGCCGCGGCCTCGTTCCGCAGCAGGATCGGCGGTCCGTCCATGTTGCCGACGACGATGTCGAGGTCGCCGTCGCCGTCAAGGTCGCCGGTCGCGACGCCGCGCCCCGACTCGATGTTCGCGCCGCCGAGGTCGATGCCGTCGGCAAGCCGCTTGAACCGCCCCTTCGCGTCGCGCTCGAAGACGGCGTCCGCCTCGGCGAGCGGGTGCACGCCCTCGGGCGCGTCGCGCTTCAGGCTCACGCGTCCACACGCCTCGAAGAGATCGAGGTCGCCGTCGTGGTCGAGGTCGCAGAGGACGACGCCCCACCGCGTCCGCTCGCGGGTGGGACCCGTCAGGCCGAGTCGCGAGGTCGCGTCCTGGAAGAACCGCTCCATGTTGAGATGGACCGAGTCCGACTGCCGCTCCATGTTGGTGACGACGAGATCCTCGCGGCCGTTGCCGTCGAGATCGGCGATCGCGACCCCCATGCCCGCCTTCGGCACGCCCGTCAGGTCGAGCGCGCAGCCGAGACTGGGCGCCAGATCCGTGAAGCGCCCGTCGGCGAAGGTCCACAGCCGGTTCGGAAGCCCGTCGTTGGCGACGAAGAAGTCGGCGTGTCCGTCGTCGTTCCAGTCGAGCGCGACCACGCCGAGTCCCGTGCCCGGCGCGCCCGCCACGCCGAGTTCGGCGGTCGCGTCCTCGAAGGTGCCGTCGCCGCGGTTCCGGTAGAGGAGGTCGTCGACGGGTGCGTCGATCGAGGTCGGCGAGCAGTAGTCGACGAGGCCGCCCGGACCGGTGCAGGTCTTCTCGATCGCGGGCGACCAGTCGAGGTAGCGCGTCACGAAGAGGTCGAGGTCGCCGTCGCGGTCGAAGTCGGCGAACGCCGCGCTCGCCGAGAAGCCCGCGTCGCCGAGGCCCGCCGCGGCGGTCGCGTCGACGAACCTCCCGCCGTCGTTCCGGAGGAGGATGTCGGGCCCGATGTTCGAGAGGTAGAGGTCGTCGTCGCCGTCGCCGTCGTAGTCGCCCGCCATCACGGCGACCGTGTAGGCGGCGATCGCGGGCAGCGCCTCGGCCGACACGTCGGAGAAGCGCCAGCCGCCGTCGTTCCTGTAGAGGGCGCTGCGCGCGTCGGGGTCGGTCGTCGCCGCGCCCTTCTCCGAGGGCAGCGCGCCCGACTGTCCGAGGAAGAGGTCGAGGTCGCCGTCGCCGTCGAAGTCGACGAACGCGACCGCGCCCGCGACCTCCTCGGCGATCGGGTACTTCCCGTCGACATGGCCGGAGTCGTGGCGGAAGGCGACGCCGCTCGCCTCGGGCGGCACGCGCACGAGCCAGGGGCCGTCGCCACCGATGGCGCCCGGGGCGATCGCGCCGCCCGCCGCGCAGATCGCGAGTCGCGTCGCGACGCTCCTCATGCCTCGGAGGCTCCTGCGGCCGGCTGCTGGACGAGGCGCACCCACTCGTCGAGCGGCACCTTGCGCACGCGCGCCTTCCGCACGAGCGCGTCGAGGATTCCCTCGGTCATCACCTGCTCCGTGAACTCCTCGAACCTGCCCGACTTGAGCAGCGCCGCGCGGAACTCCTCGGGCCGCATCCCGCGCTCGGCGGCGAGGCTCGCCATGCGCTCCTGCAGCACGGCGTCGCCGACCTGCACGTCCTCGCGCATGGGCAGCGCCTGCAGGATCGTCCGGGATCGCGCGGACGCCTCGGCCCGCGCCGTCTGGGCGTCGCGCACCTCGGCCCACGCGGCGTCGGCGCGGTCGTCGTTCCAGCCGCGCGCACGGCAGACGCCGCGGAACTCCGCCTCCGCCCGCGTCAGGTTCATGCGCGCACGGGTCGCGGGCAGGTCGATCGCGTAGAGCGCGGGCAGCTTCGCCGCGACCTGTGCGCGGAGCGTCTGCTTGACCTGCTCGATGCGACGCTGCTCGAGCGCGAAACGGATCTGGTTGCGGAGACGCGCCTCGCTCGCCGAGCCGTACTGCGCGAGCACCGCCTCGACGGTCGCCGGCTCGATCGCCTCGATCGACCGTACGGAAATGCGGATGAAGGCGGCCATTCCGCGCAGTGGCGCCTGGGGAAAGGTCTCTGGGACGCTCGTCTCGACGACCACCTCCCCGCCCACCCGAACTCCCGCGAGGCGCCCGGCGACGCCCTCGAAGAGTCCCCCGAAGACCGGCACGGGGGCGCCTTCCGAGAGGATCGGGAGCATCGCGTCGGCCACGGTCGCGATCGCTCGCTCGTCGGGCGCGAGGCGCAGCTCGCACGCCGCCCGCACCTCGCACGGCGCCACGACGACATCGGCCGCCGCGCGGCGGCCGGCCTGCAGGCACTGGTTGCGCATCTCCGCCTCGACGAGCTCGTCGGTCACGGGCGCATCCGGCTCGAGCAGCTCGAGGTCGAGCGACTCGGGCCGCTCCAGCTCCGGGTTCAGGTCGAACTCGAGGTCGAGCACGAAGTCCTGGTCGAGCGAGAGCCTGGGCTCGCGCGCGCCGCGGCGCACGAGCGGAGCGGATCCGAAGCGGACCCCCTCGCGTTCGGCGATGTGCGCGCAGAGAAAGCGGAGGAGCTCCGACTTCACCTCGGCGAGCTCCGCGTCGCGGCCCGCCCGCCGCATCTTCTTGCGGAAGCGGCGGACGAGCGAGGCGGGCACGCGCGCGCGCAGCGTCGCGTGGCACCCGCTCGCGCGCTCGAACCGGAGGTCGCATTCGGCAGGATCGATCGGGGGCTCGGTGTCGGTCACGGCGCCGATCCTAGCAACACGCGGCTCCCTCTCCACACGCTTCGTATAGTGCGCCAATGAAGAAGGCAGGCGCACCGGACGACGGCCCGACGGTGAGGTCGCTCGTCGACCGTGGACTCCTCGACCTCGCGATCCAGCACGCGACCGAGCGCGCCGAGCGCGCACCGCGCGACCTCGCGGCTCTTCACGACCTCGCCGTCGCGCAGCGCGAGTTCCGCGACTTCCTCGCGGCGCAGGAGACCCTCGACCGCGCGCAGGCGCTCGCGCCCACCGACGCCGCCGTCATGGCGAACCGTGCCATCAACCTTGCGGACCTCGGCGATCTCGAGGGGTCGCTCCGGCTCGCCCGCGCCGTCGCGGCGCTGCAGCCCGGCGCGCCGTGGTCGGTCTTTCACCATGCGAGCATCCTCCTTCGGCAGAACCGCTACGAGGAGGCGATCGAGGCGTTCGACCGCGTGCCGGCCGATTTCGGCGAGCCAGGCGCGCTCGGCGTGCAGCTCGGGCTGACGCTCGTCGCCGCTCGGCGATGGGAGCGCGCCGAGGTGGTGCTGCGGGAGGTGATCGACTCGCCGCGCGTGGGTGCCCGCGAGAAGGCCTACGCCTTCTTCCAGATCGCGAAGTCCCGCGAGAAGCAGCAGGACTACGACGGTGCGTGGGAGGCGGCGACCTCCGCCCATCGAACGCTCGCGCGTCCCGTCACGGCCGAGCGCTATCGCGCCGACGCGGAGGCCATCCGCGCCACCATGAACCGCTCCGCCCTCGAAGGCTGGGCCTCCGCCACCACGCCCTACGAGCAGGCGGTCTTCATCGTCGGGATGCCGCGCTCGGGCACTTCGCTTCTCGAGCAGATCCTCTCGATGCATCCCGATGTCGCCAACGGCGGCGAGATGAGCGCCGCGATCGCCATGCAGCGGATGCTGCCCGCCATCACCGACTCGTTCCTGCCATGGCCCCGCTGCCTCGCCGACATGCAGGAGCGCGACGCCGACCGCCTGCAGGACCACTACCGCCGCGCGACCGCATCGGTCGGCGCCGGAAGGCGGCGGGTGACCGACAAGTCCCTGCTCCTCGTCTACCAGATGGGGTTCCTGAGCAGGGTGCTGCCGGGCGCGCGCTCGATCATGCTGCGCCGGAACCCGCTCGACACCATCGTCTCGTGCTACACGACCCATCTCGCGTGCATCGGACACGGCTACACGAGCGATGTCCGCGTCCTCGCCGAGGTCTGGAAGATCCGCGACGAGCTGCAGGACTTCTGGATGGAGCACCTCGACCCCGCGCCGCTCGATCTCTCCTACGAGTCGCTCGTCACCGACCAGGAGACCCAGTCGCGCCGCATCGTGGAGCATCTCGACCTCCCGTGGGACGAGCGGTGCCTTCGGTTCCACGAGAGCGACCGCGTCGCGCGCACGATTTCCTTCGACCAGGTCAATCAGAAGATGTACACCTCCTCGGTCGAGCGCTGGCGTCGCTACGAAAAGCACCTCGGCCCTGCGATCGACCTGCTGGGGCTCTGACGGGATCGAGGCTCGTGCATTATCCGCCAATGCGGAAAAATGGTCTCCGGAGACGGCATTGGCGTTGTCTGGCCAAGCAGTTCTTTAAAGACACGGAGTGAGAAAAGCTCCGATTTTTCGTTCATTCTGCTTGAGTCAGATCTCATCTGCGGTAATTACCTCAGTGTCCTCCGCCACTCCTTCTCGGAGTCGTCGAGGTCAAAGGGTTGGAAACAGGGAAGTCGTGTCGCCAAGTGCAGGCGTCTATCGGACGCGTGCAAGGTCCCTTTACCTCTAGGAGAGATGAAATGAAGCGTTTTGCCCTCACTGCCGCTGGTCTTGCGTCCGCCGGCATCGTCGGCGTCGGCTCGGCCGATGTCACCGTGTCCTTTGACACTGGTGGTCTGATCACTGGTCTCACGACCATCGGCCTGCAAGGCGGCCTGACCGGCACCCTCACCGGCATGTCGATCACCACCAACTTCTACGACTCGGCCTCGTCGGGCGTGTGGGCCTCCGACCTCCTCGTGGCGGTCTCGGACGGCACCTCGGTCGCCGGCATCGAGTGGGGCGGCTTCAACGCCTCGTTCGGCTACCAGGACGGTGGTTCGTTCTCGTGGTCGCCCAGCTACGGCAACTACTCCGCGAGCTTCGCTGGCTACAGCGTCGCCATCAACGGCGGCTCGCTCGTCGTCGCCAATGGCTGGTCGACCAGCCCGGGTGGCGCCTGGTCGGGCACGATCACGCTCTTCGGCGTCGATGTGGTCCCCGCTCCGGGTGCGATCGCGCTCCTCGGTCTCGCGGGCCTCGCGGGCCGTCGTCGCCGCTGATCGGCGCAGGACGATTCGAAACGACAGCAGCGAAGGCCGACCCGCAGGGGTCGGCCTTCCTGTTTTTCTTCCTGCCGTCCTTTCGCGCGTGTTCGCATGCAGCTCGACGGCCGCACGTCCGGCGATGGCACCCGGGGCGTATCGCCCTCCTCCGTTCTGGCCGTGCGGCGCCGCGCCGGCCCGCGGGTGTCCGTCACCTCGAGCGCCCGCCTGCCGGGCGACGGCCTCCGAGCGAGCCGCGCGCGGAACCCGCATTCCAGCCGCCCGACGCGCGGAAGTCGCGCTGCGCGGTCGCCGCGCGCTCCGAGCGCGTGCGTGCCTCCGCCTCGCGGCGCAGTTCGGGCTTCGGATCGCGGATGCCGCGACGATCGCCGCCGACCTGCTCCCATCCGTCGTCGCCACGGCGATAGACGCTGCCGTCGCGGCTCGCGTAGAGGTCGCCGTCCTTCGTGCGGCCGACCGCGACGCCGTTGCCGAAGCGGCCGTCGACGCGCGCCGCGCCCGCGCCTTCGCTGCCGCGCACGAACCCGCCCTCGCCGCGCCGCGTGTCGGCGCGTCCACCCGTCACCCAGCGGTCTCCGTTGGTCACCACGCCGCGCGACCAGGCGGCGTACGGCGTCACGGCGCCCGCCCGCGCGGCGGCGACGCCCGTGGTCGGGTTGTAGGCGGCGCGGTAGCCGCGGGCGCCGCGAGGTCCGTACTCGAAGGCGCCGCGTCCATACCGTCCGGTCGCGGGGTCGTACGAGGCCCAGTGGCCGCATCCGCCGTACGGGCCGTAGTGGAAGCCGCCGCAGACGTACCCGCCGCAGCCGTGGTTCCAGTGGGCGCCGCAGCCGTAGCTGAAGTAGCACGAGTGGTAGTGCCAGCCCCAGCAGCAGTCGAGGTCGTCGGCGATGGCGACGCCCAGCGCGATGCCGAGCCCGAACATCACGACGCCCGTCTCCGCGACGGTCGCGCCCGAGTAGCCGCCCGTGTAGCCGCACACCACCGTGTCGGGCGTCGCGTCGTAGACCTTCACGAAGGTCACGAAGTAGAAGGGCGAGGTCGGCGGGATCGTGTAGATCGAGGCGGGGACGACGCTCGCGACGGTCCAGGCGCCCGTGGGGGTCGGCGCCGTGAACCAGACGCCGTTGAAGCAGCAGAAGTAGCGGGCGTCCGCGAGCAGCACCACCTGCGGGGAGTTCGTCGCGTACTGGACGGTCGTTCCCTCGATCGGGCGGAACGCGGGCTGTCCCTCGTAGCGCACGGTCATCGAGACCTCGCCGCGCGAGACGGTCGCCTTCTGCGGGATCGAGGCGAGCACCGCGGCCTCGGCCGACTCGCGCGTGCCGGGCACCGCGACGAGCAGGCGGGCGGCCTCCGAATCGGAGGGCAGCGCGCGGAACGAATCGGGCAGCGAGGCGCTGGCGGCCGACCACGGACCCGAGAGCGACTTCGCCGAGAACCACCGCCCCGCCGAGAGCAGGTAGTAGGTCTGCGTCGACGCGTCGAGGAGGAGGTCGTTCTCGGCGTTCGAGACGAGCATGAGCGTCGAGTCCGGGATCGGCGTGAATTCGGGGGGGCCGTCCGTCACGACGAGTTCCGCGGGCGTCTCCGAGACGACGACGCGCAGCGGCTTCGCGCCGGGGCGCCCCGGGACGGCGGCGCGCACGTCGCTCCAGTTGCCGTCGTCGGGCAGCTTGCCGAGCGCCGCCGGAAGCGGCCGCGCCGGCGACCAGTCGCCGGTCGTCAGCTCGCGCGACTCGTACCACGCGCCGTCGTCGAGCAGGAGATAGCGGTCCGACGCGGCGTCTCGGAAGCAGTCCCAGTTCGTGTTGATGGCGAAGAGGAGCCCCCGCACGCCCGGGACCGGCTGGAAGCGCGGCTTTCCCGGGAAGACGACGAGCACCGCGGGCGACTCGCTCGCGTGGATCGGCGGCGGCGCGAGGTCGATGTCGGCCTGCGGCACGCGCACCTTCGAGAGGTCCATCGAGGCCAGGAGCCGGTCGAGCGAGACGGTGAGCGGACGGTCGAGCGGCAGGGCGCCGAGGACCGTCCCGCGCAGGCGCGCCTGCGCGTCGGCGGGCGCGTCGCGGAACTCGAGCCGCTCGACCTCGAGCTTCGAGAGGACCACGGTGCGTTCGTCGACGGCGACGTCCGTGTCGGCGCGCACGAGGATCGTGCCCAGGTCGGGCGCCTCGCCTCGCCCGCCGAGGTCGACCGACACGGCCGCGTAGAAGCGGATCGAGTCGAAGTCGCGCCAGTCGGCGATCTGCGGCTGGTGGACGCGGACCGTGGCGCCCGAGGCCTCGAAGGCGCGGGGCCAGCCCTGATCCTCGGGAAGGTCCTCGGGAAGGCCCTCGGGAAGGCCCCCGGCCGGATCCGAAGGCGGGTCCGCCGGTCGGCCCGCGAGGGCGGCGCCGACGCGGCCTGTCGCGGTGGCCATGGGCGCCTCGGCCGACGCCGGCAGGACGGTGGCGGCGACGGCTGCGTGAAGGAGGGCGATCGCGCTTCGCCGGAGGCCGGCAACGATGGGAAGGGGCGAGTGAGCGAGCATCGAGGAAGCCTCCGTCTGCAGCGTGCCAAAACGAGCGTAGCCCCGACGACAGGGTCGGGGCTACGCGAGTGGGCGAAACTGGACTCGAACCAGTGACCTCACGGGTGTGATCCGTGCGCTCTAGCCAGCTGAGCTATACGCCCGCGAGGCGAGATCATAGCAGGACGCGACGGGCGATGGCAACGGCGGCGCGACCGCCGACTCTCGGACCGTCCGCGAGGCCGTGGGGCAGGGACTCCGTCGAATCGCGCAGACGTCCGGCCTGCCGCGCGCATCCCGTCGGGCTCGGACACGCCGACCGCGGCATCGAGGACGCGCAGCACCCCCGCAGCGGCGTTCGCTCTCCGCGCGTCCCGCGCGAGCCCGGGCCGAAGGATCCGATGGCGTCCCGTCCAGCGGTCGCGGCCGCGCGAACCCCGCAAGGGTCGGCCATGCCCGCCCGGGCCGAGCGCGGGATCGAGCATCCGTTCATCGACGCGATGGCGAAGGCGCATGGCTCGCCGGTCCCGCTCGGCATGGGTTCCTTCGTTCATGCGCGGGGGACGGTCCCTGCAAGGTTGGTTCGCGCCATCCGTGTCGCAGGCCTCGTCGCAGGCCTCGTCGGCAGCCTCGTCGCCAGCCTCGTCGCAAGCGGTGCATGACCGAATCGTGCGCGTGGGCGTCGCGCCCGAACCGATCGACTACCGTGCGCGGGGCCCGCCGTCGGCGGGAGTCTCCCGACGAGGAAACGCCGCATGTCCCGCCACGCTCCCGATGCCGACCTCCGCGCAAACCGCCTCCGCGCCACCTCGATCCTCGCCGCGTTCGCCGTGGCGACCGCCCTTGCCACGGGCTGCAACGCCACGCGCGGCCGGAACGACGGCACCGGCGCCGTCCTCGGTGGCGCGATCGGCGGCCTCGGCGCGGGGCTCGGCGCGGGCCTCAGCACGGGAAATCCCGCCATCGGGCTCGCGGCGGGCGTCGGTGGCGCGGTTCTCGGCGCGTGGGCCGGCGACCAGATCCAGGGCCGAACGACCGATCCGCGACAGCAGGCGATCCGCCGCCGCTACACGCCGCCGTCGCAGTGGCGCCGTCCCGCGGGCGGCTTCTAGCCGCGCCGCTTCGAGACGCGCCGCCGCGCGCGCACCGAGCCGTTCGACTTCCCACCGCATTCAAGAGAGAGGGCCCGATCCGATGTCCATCCCACGCACGCCATTCGTCGCCGCCGCCTTCGCCGCGGGCGTGCTCGTCGCCGCCGCTCCGCACGCCTTCGGCCCCGCCGCCACCGTGCCTCCCGAACTCGCCGAATCGATGCGCGCGAACTGGCTCGAGAATGTCGACACCGCCGAGCTCGAGCACGAGGCGCGCATGCTGGCGTCGTTCCACCGCGATTCACCCATCCGCGAGCAGGCGGCGGCGCTCCTCGCCGAGGTCGGCGCCGAGTTCGACTACGAGACGACGGTGCGCTCGTTCCGTCCCTTCGCGGTCGACGGCGACTTCGCCTTCGCGCGGTCGGTCGTGCGGACCGAACGGCGCGGGTCGGCCGAGCCCGGCCGCGCGTTCGTCGACAACGACCTCGAGTCGATCGTGATCTTCCGGCTCGAGGACGGGCGGCCGAAGGTCTGGATGACGGTGCC
>JBJOHC010000042.1:0-8693 GCA_046047955.1 Planctomycetota bacterium | reverse complement strand
CGGCAGACGTATTCGTAGGTCGGCATGGAGTCGTCTCGTGGATCTTCGCCGCGCGGGGCGAGCGCGGGTGGGTGCTCGGATGCGCGCGGGCGTTCGCGCCGCGGCGGGCATGGCGGTTCGGGTGACGGTCCCTCGGCGAGGGATGCGCGCGGACCTCGGGCGGGCGCAGGCCTCAAGAATGCGCAGGCCTCAAGAATGCGCAGGCGTCGGGAATGCTCAGGCCTCGGGAATGCTCAAGCCTCAAGAATGCTCAAGCCTCGGGCGCGACCGCGACCTTCGCGGGCCGCAGCACGCTCTCGCCGTGCTTCCACCCCGTCTGGAAGCGCATGCTCACGCAGCCGGGCTCGATGCCCGCGGCGGGCTGGCGCATGACGGCGTCGTGCTCGATCGGGTTGAACGCCTCACCTGCCGCGGGCTCGATGCGGGAGATTCCGTTCTGCTCGAGCGCCTTCTGGAGCTCCGCGCGCGTCATCTCGATCGACTTCGCCAGCTGCTCGACCGAGAGCTTCGAGAGGTCCTGCGCGAGCGCGAGGTCGAAGTGATCGAGGACGGGCAGCAGCGCCCGCACCATCTGGACGAGTCCGCCGACGCGCGCGCGCGCCTCGTTCTCGACCGAGCGGCGCTGGTAGTTCGCGTAGTCGGCGAGCGCGCGCTGGCGCGCGGCGACCGCCTCGTCGCGCTCGGCGAGGGCGCGGACGAGTTCGTCATCGCCCGCGTCGCCCCCGTCGGTCGCGGCCTGCGCGGCCGTCGTGTCGTCGGCGTCGAGGAACTCGTCCTCGCGCGGTTCGGGATCGGTGGGTCGGCTGGTGTCCATCGTGTCGCTCGCTCATCGGACGCGCGGCGCGCGCCGTCGGTTGTCGTTCGTCGTGCTTCGTTCGTCGTGCCTCGTTCGTCGTCCTTCGTTCGTCGCCCGTCGCGCGCGTGGCCGCCGTTCAGAACGGGTTGATGCGCTCCCAGAAACTCTTGCCGCCCTCGTGGACCTCGACCTTCTCGGTCTTCGCGTACTCGGAGAGGAGCTTGCGCTGCTCCTCGCTGAGCTTGCGGGGCACCACGAGCTGGAGCACCACATGCAGGTCGCCGCGCTCCTTCGAGCCGAGCGCGGGCATGCCCGCGCGCTCGAGGACGACGGTGTCCTGGTGCTGGCTCCCCGCGGGAATCTCGAATTCGACGGGCGTGCCGTCGATTCCCTCGATCGAGGCCTTCGCGCCGAGGGCCGCCTGCGCGAACGCCATCGGATGGACGGCGACGAGTTCGGTGCCCTGGCGCTGGAAGCGGTCGTGCTCGGCGACGCGGATCGCCACATGCAGGTCGCCGCGCGGCCCCTCGCCCGCGGGGCTCGCCTCGGGCGGCGGCGGCTCGCCTTCGCCCGAGAGCCGGATGACCTGGCCGTTGTCGATGCCCGCGGGAACGCGGATCGAGAGCTTGCGCTTCGTCGAGACCCGTCCCTTTCCGCGGCAATCCGCGCACTTGTCCTTCACGATCTTCCCGCGCCCGCGGCACTCGGGGCAGGTCGTCACCATGCGGAACATGCCGCCGAGACCCGCCTGCACCACCTGGCCCTGCCCGCCGCAGGTCGCGCAGGTGTCGGGCGTCGAACCCTCCTTCGCGCCCGAGCCCTTGCAGGTCCCGCACACGTCCTGGCGGCGGAAGTCGACCTCGCGCTCGCAGCCCTTGAAGGCGTCCTCGAGCGTGATCTCGAGTTCGGTCTCGAGGTCGTAGCCGCGCGCGGGGCCGCGCTGCCGGCGCCCGCCCGCGCCGCCGCCCATCCCGCCGAAGATGTCGTTGAACATCGAGAAGATGTCGTTGACGTCGCGCGAGCGGAAGTCGTGCACGGGATTCTGCCGAAGCCCCGCGTGGCCGTGGCGGTCGTAGAGCTGGCGCCGCTCGGGATCGGAGAGGACCTCGTACGCCTCGGCGCAGGCCTTGAACTCGGCCTCGGCCTCGGCGTTGCCGGGGTTCCGGTCGGGGTGCCACTTCATCGCGAGCCGGCGATACGACCGCTTGATGTCGTCCTGCGTCGCGGAACGCTCGACCGACAGGATCTCGTAGTAGCAGCGTGTCTGCGGCATCGGCGGAAGGCCGCGCGGCGCGCGGCGTGCGGAGGTTCGGGCGCTTGCGGCGCACGACCCGCCGCGGGAAGCGTGGGTGCGCGGTTTCCCGCGCACCCACGGAAGTCTCTCGGGAGCCCCGCCGCGCGACGCGCGGAGGAGCGGTCCACTCAGCTGACCGCGCCCTCGACGGGAGCGGCCTCGTCCTTGAGCTCGGTCACGATCACGTCGGTCGTGAGCATGAGGCCCGCGACGCTGGCGGCGTTCACGAGCGCCGTCTTCACGACGAGCGCGGGATCGATGATGCCCGCCTTGACGAGGTCCTCGTACTCGCCTGTCGCGGCGTTGAAGCCCGCGTTCGGCTTGCCGGTGCGGACCTTCTCGACGACGAGGTCGCCGTCGAAGCCGGCGTTCTCGGCGATCTGCGCGCACGGACGCGCCATCGCCTCGGCGACGATGTCGAAGCCGAACTTCTCATCGCCCTTCGCCTTGCGCTTGGCCTCGAGCACGGCGTCGATCGCGCGCACGAGCGCCACGCCGCCGCCGGGCACGTAGCCCTCCTTGGCCGCCGCGCGGGTCGCGTGGAGCGCGTCGTCGACGCGGTCCTTCGCCTCCTTCATCGCGACCTCGGTGGCGCCGCCGACCGAGATCACCGCGACGCCCGAGACGAGCTTCGCGAGGCGCTCCTGGAGCTTCTCGCGGTCGTAGTCGCTCGTGGTGCGCTCGATCTGCGCCTTGATCTGGTCGGCGCGGGCCTGGATGTCCTTCGTCTTGCCGCCGCCCTGGACGACGGTGGTCTCGTCCTTCGCGACGACGATCTTCTTCGCCGTGCCGAGCTCCTTGAGCTCGACGTCCTCGAGGCTGCGCCCGAGGTCCTCGGCGATGAAGGTGCCGCCCGTGAGGACGGCGATGTCGCCGAGCATCGCCTTGCGGCGGTCGCCGAAGCCCGGCGCCTTCACGGCGCAGACCTGGAGCACGCCGCGCAGGCGGTTCACGACGAGCGCCGCCAGCGCCTCGTTCTCGACCTCCTCGGCGATGACGAGGAGCGGCTTGCCCGCCGACGCCACCTTGTTGAGGAGCGGAAGGAGCTCGGCGAGGTTCGAGATCTTCTTCTCGTGGATGAGGACGAGCGCGTTCTCGAGCACGCATTCGCCGCGCTTCGGATCGGTCATGAAGTAGGGCGAGAGGTAGCCCTTGTCGAAGGCCATGCCCTCGACGTAGTCGAGCGTCGTCTCGGCGGTCTTGCCCTCCTCGATCTCGCAGACGCCCTCGGCGCCGACCTTGTCGATCGCCTCGGCGATCAGCTTGCCGATCGCGGAGTCGTGGTTCGCCGAGACGGTCGCGACCTTCTCGAGGTCGGCCTTGCCCTTGCACTTCTGCGCCATCGCGGTGACGGCGTCCGCGCCCGCGATCGCGGCGGCGTTGATGCCGCGCTGGATCGCGACGGCGTTCGCGCCCGAGGCGATGTACTTGAGGCCGCCGTTGAAGATGGCGCCCGCGAGGACGGTCGCGGCGGTGGTGCCGTCGCCGGCCACGTCGGCCGTCTTCTTGGCGACCTGCTGGACCATCTTCGCGCCCATGTTCTCGAAGGGCGCGGGGAGGTCGATCTCCTTGGCGACGGTGACGCCGTCCTTGGTGATCGAGGGGCCGCCGTAGGTCTTGGCGAAGAGCACGTTGTGCCCGACGGGACCCATGGTCACGGCCACGGCCTGGACGAGCTGGTCGACGCCGCGCTTCAGCTCCGCGCGCGCCGCCGCATCGAACTTCATCTGCTTCTGTGCCATGCGAGTATGCCTTTCGTCGGGTGCGGGATCACTTGGTCATGACGCCGAGCAGTTCGCTCTCGCGCATGATCACGTGCTTCACGTTCTTGATCTCGATCTCGGTGCCGGCGTACTTGCCGTAGACGACGACATCGCCCTTCTTCACATGGACGCTGGCGCGCTCGCCGTTGTCGAGGAGGAGGCCCGGGCCGGTGGCGACGACGGTGCCCTGCATCGGGCGCTCCTTCGCGCTCTCGGGGAGGAAGAGACCGCTGGCGGTCTTCGTCTCGGGCTCGGTGGGCTTGATGAGGATGCGGTCTTCGAGGGGTCGGACGGACATGTGTGTGCTCTCGTTTCTGATGGCGCGCCGGTCGGGCGCGCGTCGTTGCGTGTGGTTCGTTCGTGCGTCGGTCGTGCGTCGGTCGGGGGAGGTCGCGTGCGACGGCGGCGGGCTCAGAAGCCGCCCATGCCGCCCATGCCACCCATGCCGCCCATCCCGCCCATGCCGTGGTCATGGTCGTGGTGGTGATGGCCGCCCTCGTCCTTCGGCTGGGGCTTCTCGCTGATCGCGCAGTCGCAGGTCAGGATGAGTCCCGCGACGCTCGAGGCGTTCTGGAGCGCGGTGCGGTCGACCTTCGCGGGGGTGATGACGCCCTGCGACACGAGGTCGCCGTACTCGAGGCTGAGGGCGTTGAAGCCCTCGTCGCCCTTCATCTCGCGGACCTTCGCGACGACGACGGTGCCCTTCTCGCCCGCGTTCTCGGCGATGGTGCGGAGCGGCACGCAGAGCGCCTCGGCGACCGCCTCGACGCCCGCGAGCTCGTCGCCCTTCGCCGCCTTGCGGACGGCGTCGAGCGCGGGGATCGCGCGGATGAAGCTGGTGCCGCCGCCGGCGACGACGCCCTCGGCGATCGCGGCGCGGGTCGCGTGGAGCGCGTCCTCGACGCGCGCCTTCTTCTCCTTGAGCTCGGCCTCGCTCGAGGCGCCGACGTTGATCTGCGCGACGCCGCCGGCGAGCTTCGCGAGGCGCTCCTGGAGCTTCTCGCGGTCGTAGTCGCTGTCGGTGCGCTCGATCTCGGTGCGGATCTGCTCGCAGCGGCCCTTGATGGCCTGGCTCGAGCCCGCGCCCTCGATGACGGTCGTCTTGTCGGAGTCGATCTCGATCTTCTTCGCCTGGCCGAGGTCCTTGATCGTGACCTTGTCGAGCTCGATGCCGAGGTCCTTCATGATCGCGCGGCCGCCGGTGAGGATCGCGATGTCCTCGAGCATGGCCTTGCGGCGGTCGCCGTAGCCGGGCGCCTTCACCGCGCAGACGTTGAGGACGCCGCGCAGCTTGTTGATGACGAGCGCGCTCAGCGCCTCGCCCGTCACGTCCTCGGCGATGATGAGGAGCGGCTTCTTCGCCTCCATGACCTTCTCGAGGAAGGGCACGAACTTGGCGAGCGAGTCGATCTTGTCCTCGTAGACGAGGACGAGCGCCTTCGAGAACTCGACGGTCATGTCCTCGGTGTTGGTGACGAAGTTCGGGCTGATGTAGCCGCGGTCGAACTGCATGCCCTCGACGACGTCGATGGTCGTCTCGCGGGTCTTGCCCTCCTCGACCGTGATGACGCCGTCCTTGCCGACCTTGGCGAACGCCTCGGCCATGATCTTGCCGATCGCGGTGTCGTTGTTCGCGCTGATCGAGGCGACCGAGGCGATGCCGCCCGAGACCTTCTCGACGGGGCGCGCGAGCTCGCCGATGCGGGCCGCGACCGCGGTGACGGCCTTCTTCATGCCGCGCACGACCGCGTTCGGGTCGGCGCCGGCGGCGATCTGGCGGAAGCCCGCCTTCACGAGCGCCTCGGCGAGGACGGTGGCGGTGGTGGTGCCGTCGCCCGCGTCGTCGGAGGTCTTCGAGGCGGCCTCCTTCACGAGCTTCGCGCCCATGTTCTCGACCTTGTCGCGAAGCTCGATCTCCTCGGCGACCGAGACGCCGTCCTTGGTGACGGTCGGTCCACCCCAGCTCTTGTCGAGCACGGCGTTGCGGCCGCGGGGGCCGAGGGTGCTCTTGACGGCGGCGGCGAGCTTCTCGACGCCGGCCAGCAGGCTCTTGCGCGCATCGTTCTCGAACGAAAGTTCCTTGACGGCCATCGTGGTCGATCTCCGGTGTCTGTGGTTCCGTGGCACTCGACCCCGCGATGGGCGCACGGCGCCGATCCGCGGGGGGAGCGCCCGCGATACAAAGGTCGTACCAGCGGCGGCGGGGGTGCGGCGGGGCTGCGAAAGGCGGGGGGTCGGCGGGCGGAAGTCCCGTTCGGAAAGCGACTTGCGCGGATCGGCGGTCCGGCTTCACGCCGACGCCACTCCGCGGGATGCTGACAGAGCCGCCGTCCGTTCCCAGGGCGCTGCCGTTCTGGCAGTCAGTGGGCGCCGTCGCCGTTCGGACCGAGCACTTCCTCGGCCCGGGTCGGCGGGCGCCGCACGGCGCGGACGATCCAGAATGCGTTCCGGACGAGGTACGCGAGCCCGATGATGAAGAGTCCCGCGCTCGCGAGCGCGACGATCTCGAGGGCGAGTCCCGTCTCGCGCGGGACGGCCCGCTCGCGGAGGAAGAGGGCGCCGAACGCGGCGCCCGAGGCGATCGCCGCCGCGAGGGCGAGTTCGTCGATCCGCTGGCGCGACGCGGGGCTCTGGCGGTAGCGCCGCGAGACGGGGCCGAGTGCCCGCAGGATCGGGTGCAGCGCGTAGAGGCCGAGGACCGCGGGCACCGCCATCGCGGCGACCGCGGCGCGGGTCGGTGGCGCGATCGACATCGCCGACCAAGCGGCGAATCCGACCGCGCCCGCGAGACGCGCGCGCCAGCGGAAGATGCGCGAGCGGACGGGCGGCAGGAGGAGGATCGCGAGCGCGCCGAACGCGGTGCCCGCGACCGCCGCGACATGCATCGCGAGGAGCGTCCCGCCGAAGGTCGCGCGCAGGGCGGCGGGAACGGTCGAAGGCTCGATCGAGCGGCGGAGCGCGAGCTCGACGAGGACGAGGGATCCCGCGAGCGCCGCCGCCGCCGCTGCGAGGAGGGTCCACGCGAGGCACAGCGCGTCGGGCGGCAGCGGGACCGGCGCGTCGCCCGGCTCCTCGAGCCGCGCGGCGAGCGTCGTCACGATGGGCAGGCCGCACTCGGGACAATCGCCGTTCGCGGTGAGTCCCTCGAGGTCGTAGCCGCACCTCGAGCAGGGCAGCGCGCGGCGGATCGTCGTTCCTGCCATCGGATGCGGAGTGTGGCGCTCGGGCGGCGCGTGCGCAAGTGTCGTGCGGTCGAAGCGGCGAGGTCGTGCCTCGAGGCGTCCGCGGGGCGTCCGCGAGGCGTCCGCGCGGCGTTCGCGCGAAGCCGGCCCGCGGGGACGAACCGCTACACTCGCCCCCATGCACGACCGGATCGCGGCGCTCCGCGCGAACATCGTCTCCGTCTACATGGGGAACGCGCAGGCGGTCGACCGGCTGATCGTCTCGATGCTCGCCCGCGGGCATGTCCTGATCGAGGATGTCCCGGGCGTCGGCAAGACCGTCCTCGCGAACGCGCTCGCCCGCTCGATCCGCGCGACCTTCAGCCGCATCCAGTGCACGCCCGACCTCCTCCCGTCGGACATCACGGGGACGAGCATCTTCCGCCAGGACACGGGATCCTTCGAGTTCCGCCGCGGACCGATCTTCGCGAACATCGTCCTCGCCGACGAGGTGAACCGCACGACGCCGCGCACCCAGGCCGCGCTCCTCGAGGCGATGGGCGACGGCACGGTCTCGGCCGAAGGCGCGGTGCTCGCGCTGCCGCAGCCCTTCATGGTCGTCGCCACGCAGAACCCCTACGAGTTCGAGGGGACCTACTTCCTCCCCGAGAACCAGCTCGACCGCTTCCTGATGCGGCTCTCGCTCGGCTACCCGTCGCCCGACGACGAGGCGCGCGTCCTCCAGCGCCAGCCCGCGCGCACGGCGCTCCCCGACCTCGCGCCCGTGATGGACGCCGAGGAGGTCGTCGCGCTGCAGGCGCAGGCCGACGCCGTGCGCATGGAGCAGTCGCTCGTCGACTACATCATCGCGATCGCGACCGCGACGCGCGGCAGCGAGGATCTCCAGGTCGGCCTCTCGCCGCGCGGCGCGCTCGCCCTCGCGGCGGCGGCGCGCGCGACGGCGTTCGTCGCGGGGCGCGACTACTGCGTGCCCGACGACATCGTCTCGAACGTGCTCGCGGTCTGCGCCCACCGCGTCATCAGCCGCACCTACATGCACCAGGGCGACACGCTCACGACGAGGCGCATCATGCAGCGCGTCCTCGAGAGCGTGCCGAGCCCCGCGTGACGCGATCGGGGTGCGGGCGAAGCGATGCGGAGCATGCGCACATGAAGCCAGCGGTCGTCCTTCTCTCGGGTGGTCTCGACAGCGCCACCGTCCTCGCGTGGATGCGGCGCGAGGGCTACGCCTGCCACGCGCTCAGCTTCCGCTACGGCCAGCGCCACGAGGTCGAGCTCGCGCGGGCGGCCGAGCTCGCGTGCGGGCTCGGGGCGGTCGAGCACAAGGTCGCCGAGATCGACCTCCGCGCCTTCGGCGGCAGCGCGCTCACGGCCGACATCGCGGTGCCGAAGGACCGCGCCGCCGACGAGATGGCGCACGGCGTGCCCGTGACCTACGTCCCCGCGCGCAACACGATCTTCCTCGCGTTCGCCCTCGCCTACGCCGAGACGATCGGCGCCAGCGACCTCGCGATCGGCGTGAACGCGATCGACTACTCGGGCTATCCCGACTGCCGCCCCGACTTCATCGCGGCCTTCGAGCGCCTCGCGAACCTCGCCACGAAGGCGGGCGCCGAGGATGGCGCGCACTTCCGCGTCCACACGCCGCTCCAGTCGCT
>JBJOHC010000041.1:0-7281 GCA_046047955.1 Planctomycetota bacterium | reverse complement strand
CCCGCGGGCGCGGCCGACGCGATCCTCGAGGCGGCCGCCGCCGGGATCCGCGTGATCTGCGCGATCACCGAGGGCGTCCCCGTCCTCGACATGGTCAAGGTGAAGGAGGCCCTCAAGGCCTATCCGAAGTCGACCCTCATCGGCCCGAACTGCCCCGGCGTGATGACGCCCGGCTGGCGCGTCTCGGGCGAAGGCCCGTCGGCGAAGTTCGAGGGCGGCTGCAAGATCGGCATCATGCCGGGCTACATCCACACCCATCGGAAGGACGCCTCGACGGGCAAGGCCGTCGGCATCGTGAGCCGCTCGGGCACGCTGACCTACGAGGCGGTCTGGCAGACCTCGCAGCGCGGCATCGGCCAGTCGACCTGCGTCGGCATCGGCGGCGACCCCGTGCGCGGCCTCGGCTTCATCGAGGCGCTCGAACTCTTCAACGCCGACAAGGACACCGACGGCGTCGTCATGATCGGTGAGATCGGCGGCACCGACGAGATCGAGGCCGCGAAGTGGATCAAGGCCCACATGACGAAGCCCGTCGCGGGCTTCATCGCGGGCCGCACCGCTCCGAAGGGGAAGCGCATGGGCCACGCGGGCGCGATCATCGGCGGCGCCGACGACACCGCGCAGGCGAAGATCGAGGCCCTCAAGGCCTGCGGCATCGCCGTGAGCGAAAGCCCCGCCGACCTCGGCGCGACGATGGCGAAGGCCCTCGGACTCTGAGTCCCGGCGAGGCGCGCCGCGGCGCAGGCGGTCGCGTCGCGAGGTCGACGGCCGCGGAGAATCGAACGCGACACGGCGCCGAAAGGCGCCGTGTTTCATTCCTGGCCCTTCGCCTCCGAGGCGGAACCGCATACCGTGCGAACATGGCCTCGTCCGTCCCTCCCGATCCCGCGCGCGGCGCCGGCCGCCGATCGATGCGCGGGGCGTCTCGCGCCGCGGCTCTCGCGACGATGCGCGTCGCCCTCTTCGCACTGACGCTTCTCGGGGTCGCGAACCGCGCGGCGCCGGGCACGCCCGAGCCGCCCGCCCCACCGCGCGACGACGCCACGCGGACGGTCGCGACCGATGCGCCCGCCGCCACCGATGCCGCGACGCCGCTCCGCATCGCCGTCATCGGCGCGAGCGCGTCGGCGGGATTCGGCTGCGTGCTGCGCGAGCGGCGCGACGACGGCGAGTGGTCGGCGTCGTTCGATCTCGCGGAGATGCTGAAGCTCGCCTGCCCCGACGACGCCATCGTCACGAGCGATCTCGCGACGGGGAACTTCTTCCTCGCGCCGCTTCGGATCGGCGCGAACGCCGTCGAGCGCGCGGTCAGGTTCCGCGCCGACTGCGTGGTCGCGCTCGACTTCCTCTTCTGGTTCGTCTACGGCGTCGAGGGCCCCGACGGGAAGCTCGTCGAGCGGGAGGAGGATCGTCTCGCGAAGCTCGAGCGCGGACTCGAGATGCTCGCGTCGATCGATGCGCCGCTTCTCCTCGGCGATCTCCCCGACATGCGCGCGGCGCAGGGCCGCATGCTGGGCGCGCGGCAGGTGCCCGCGCCCGAAACGCTCGAGGCGGCGAACGCGCGGCTCGCCGCATGGGCGTCGACGCGTCCGAATGTGCGGCTCGTGCCGCTCGCGGCGATGCAGCGCGATCTCGCGTCGGGCGAGGGCCTCGAGATCGCCGGCGCGCGGCTCCGGCCGACGAAGGAGTCGCCGCTTCTCCAGCGCGATGCGCTGCATCCCGCGCCGCTCGGCCTCGCGGGACTCGCGTGCGACCTGCGCCCCCGCATCGACGAGGCCTGCGGCATCGACGGCGACTGCCCGCCCGACCCGGTCGCGACCTTCGAACGCGCGCGCATGACGCTGCGCCGACCGCGTTCAGGCGCGCGCGACGAACGCGACGAGTCCGCGCCGGAACGGCCCGAGGGCGCCGCTCCGTAGTTCGCTGCGACGATGGATGCGCTGGCGCGAGGAAGCGCGGAACGCGGAGTGGATTCGAAAGAGCTCCGTCATGCGCGCGATCGCGCGTGGTCCCGCATCGGAGCTCGGCCTCGATCCCGCCCGGCGCGTGCGCTAGCGCAACGCCTCGATCCGCGACCGCGAGCCATCGTCCTTCGCCGCGCGCGACGCGCGGTCGACCGCCTGGCGCCACGCGTCGCGGCCGAGGACGCGGAGCGCGGCGTCCTTGAGGGTCGCGAGGTCGATGCTCGCATCGCGTCCGCGCGGGTTCGCCGCGAGGAGTGCGACGATCCGCGCGTCGTCGATCTGCGCGAGGCGCGGCATCGCGAGCTGCCAGAGCATGTCGAGTTCGAGTGCGGTCGGCTCTCCGCCGCCCGCAACCACCGCCGCGAACATCGCCGCGACGTCATCGAGCTCCCGCGCGCGAAAGGCCGCGGGAATCGCGAGTCTCGCCGCGTCGCGCGCGACACCCGTGTCGCGCGCGATCGGCCACACCGATCGAAGCTTCGCGTCGTCGCCGAGGAGTGCGAGCGCGCGCATCGCGTCGACGAGTCCGCGCTCGTCCTTCGCATCGCGGAAGCGCGCGAGTCCCGCGGCGGCGGCCTCGGTCAGCGGCGCGGCGCCCTCGCGCGGCGCTTCGGCCGGCGCCACGCGGCGCACCCCGATCCGGCCGGGTGTCGCGAGCAGCGCGAGCGGATCGCCGTAGGTCGCGGTGCGCCACGGCCGCGCGAACGCGCCTTCGAGGACCCGCGCCGACACCGCGAACGGAATGAGGTACCCCGCGCGCTCGGCGAGCATCTCGGGCGTCACGAAGGCCGAAAGCAGCGGCTCGTACACCGAGCCGTGATAGAGGTACGCGCCGTGGGCGATGAACGCGCCGCCGACGGTGTCGGGCGACGCCGGATTCTGCAGCGAGAACGAGTGCAGGCAGTGGACCATCGCGGGCCGGTCGAGGACGGGCACATCGCCCACATTCGCGGTGCCGCCCCGCTGCAGGCCGAACTGGGTCGCGACGCCGTGGGTGTTCAGGATGATCGCGTCGGCGTCGAACCCGCCCATCAGGACGCGCCGCCACGAGGGGAGCGTCATCTGGTCGCCCGAGGAGTTCCGCGTGGTGAATCCCGCGCGCTCGAGCGCCGTCGCCGCGGCGGCGGTGTCGTAGGCCTTCCATCCACCGTTCAGGTCGTAGCCGTTGAAGAGCCACGCCGACTCGCGCGGCAGGAAGAGGCTCGACATCGCGACATACGCCGAGCGCGCCTCGGAGCCGAAGATGCCCGCGCCCATCGCCCACCAGATGCCGTCGTCGCCCGGCGCGAAGAGGTGGCGGCCGAGCGCGTTGAGCGTGGCGATCGGCTGGCCCGGCTTCGTCGGGAACGGACCGTTCGGAATCTCGAGCCGCATGTCGTCGCCGAGGACGGGCGTCGCCTTCCACGCGATGTCGCGGCAGACGACGAAGGCGTCGATCGCGTCGCCGAGGCCCTTCCAGGGGAGGCCCGTCGACGCGGCGGCGCGCTCGACCTCGCGCGCGAGGCGGCGGAAGCCCGCGTCGTCGAGCGTCGCGTTCGGCGCGCCGTAGGACTCGCTCGTGAAGTGGATCGGCGCGCCGCGCCCCGCCGAGAGCGCGAGCGCCGCGGTCCACGCGGGGTCCATCGCGTCGGCGATCACGACCATCGACGGCGCCGCGCCGCGCGCGCGGCAGGCGGTCATGAAGTCGGGCGCGCCTTCACCGAAGCCGTCGATCGCCGCGGCGTCGATGAGCTTCTCGCGCTCGGCGCGGTCGGCGGGCATCGCCCCGACCGACGCGCGGCGTACCACGCGCGCGGGCTTGAACGCGCGCATGAAGATCGGCGCGTAGACATCGTCCTCGATGAGGACGGGCCAGCGCGTCGTGGGCGTCCAGCGCGCGATCTCGTCGAGGTAGGTGCGCCCGTCGGGAACGAGGACGACCTCGTCGACGACGGGCCACGCGCGCTCGAGCGCCGCGGCGCGCATGCCGAGGACGATCGGCCAGGGCACCTCCTGCGGCGCCGCGCCCGCGGGCGGTGCGGTCGGCGCAGGCGGCGACTGCGCCTCCGCGGCGAGCGCGCACGCCGCCGTCGCGCACAGCGCCGCGGCGCGCGCGAGGTTCGTCTTCGGTCGAAGCGCGGGGCGGTTCGTCGGCTGGGTGCTCGGTCGCATGACCGAAGCGTATCACGCGGGCAGATAGCCCTCGGCGAGCGCGCGGAACGCGTCGGCGCTCGCCTTCGCGACCGCCTCGCTCCAGCCGAGTTCGTGCGCGAGGATGCGCGCGACCTCGTCGGCGACCTCGATCGACGCGCGCGCATCGAGGAGAAGCGCGCGCGTCCGCCGCGCGAGCACGTCCTCGACGCTGCGGGCCATCTCGGCGCGCGCCGCGAAGATCACCTCGGACGGCGTGATGGGAAGACGCGGATGCATCGGCGCCGCATGGAAGCGGTCGGCGCGCTCGATCCGCTCGAGCTCGGCGCGGTCGCTGCCGTAGAGGACGCGCGCGTCGGGAAGCCCCGCGCCCGCTTCGGCCGTCGCGTCGTAGCCGTGAAGCCTGAGCGTCTCGGTGACGCACGGGCGCGGCTCGAGCCCCGCGACCTCGAGCGCGGCCTCGATCGCGTCGTTCGCCATGCGGCGGTAGGTCGTCCACTTGCCACCCGTGACGGTCACGAGCCCACCGGGCGAGACCTCGATCACATGCTCGCGCGAGACCTCCTTCGACTGCCTGCCGTCCTCGCCCGTCGCGGGCCTCGCGAGCGGCCGCAGCCCCGCGAACACCGAGAGGATGTCGGCCTCGGTCGGCGCCTTCGAGAGGTAGCGCCCCGCATTCCGCAGGATGAAGCCGATCTCCTCGGCGCTCGCGCGCGGCTCGAGATCGGGCTCGCGCACCTCGGTGTCGGTGGTCCCAACGAGCGTGCGGCCGTGCCACGGGATGACGAAGAGGACGCGCCCGTCGTCGGTGTGCGGCACCATGATCGCGTGATCCGCGGGCAGGAACTCGCGCGGCAGCACGAGGTGGACGCCGCGCGACGGCTCCACCGTCGCGGCGGCGCCGGGGCGCTCCATGCGGCGGATCCGGTCGGCGAAGACGCCCGTCGCGTTCACGACGACCGTGCCGCGCACGATCGCGTCGCGCCCGTTCTCGAGATCGGTCGCGCGGATGCCGACGACCTGTCCCTCGTCGACGACGAGCCCGTCGCAGCGCACGCGGTTGACGACGCTCGCGCCGTGCGCGGCGGCCGTCTTCGCGAGGGCGAGCGCCATGCGCGCGTCGTCGAACTGCGCGTCGTGGTACTCGACGCCGCCGAGGAGCCCCTCCTCGCGGACGCCTGGGATCGAGGCGATCGTCTCGGCGCGGGAGAGCAGCCGGCTCTTGCCGAGATTCCGCTTCCCCGCGAGCGCGTCGTAGAGCTTGAGGCCCGTGCCGTAGAACGGCCCCTCCCACCACTGGTAGCGCGGCACGATGAAGGCGAGGTCGTGGACGAGGTGCGGCGCGTTCTCACAGAGGATCGCGCGCTCCTCGAGCGCCTCGGTCACGAGCCCGAAGTGAAGCTGCTCGAGGTAGCGGACGCCGCCGTGGACGAGCTTCGTGCTGCGCGAACTCGTCGCCTTCGCGAAATCGTCCTGCTCGACGAGCGCGGTGCGGTAGCCGCGCGAGGCGGCGTCGACGGCGATGCCGAGTCCCGTCGCGCCACCGCCGACGACGACGAGGTCGAAGTCGTGCGCCGAGAGCGAGGCGAGATGGGCGGCGCGTTCGAAGGGTCGTTGCATGGTCGGGGCTCGTGGCGAAAGTCCGGAAGGCGTGGCGCGCGTCGCGCCTGTCGCGGCTCGCGGTGATGCGGGCCGTGATGGCGGCCCTCGTGGTGGAGTCGAGGGTGATTGCGAGGGAGACTACGAGGGCGCGCGCGAGTGCGGCCATGGCCGTCTCGTGGAACCAGCCGCGTCACCGTCACGCGACGGGACGCCCGAAGAAGCGTACGGTCTCGACGGCGCGGCGCCAGCGGGCACGCGCCTCGATCCGCGCCGAGGCCGCGAGCGCGGGCTCGAAGCGCCGCTCGATGACGAGGGCGCCCGCGGAAGGAGCGAGGGCGCCCGCGGAAGGCGCCTCGCCGGTCGCGCCCGCGCGCGCGAGCATCGAGGCGCCGAGCGCGGTCGTCTCGAGGACGCGCGGCCGCTCGACCGGCTTTCCCGAGAGATCCGCCGCGCACTGCATGAGGAGGTCGCTCGCCGCCGCGCCGCCGTCGACCCGAAGCGCGTCGACCGCGACGCCGCCCGCCTCGATCGCCTCGACGAGATCGGCGACCTGGTGCGCGACGCCCTCGAGGGTCGCGCGGGCGAGATGGGCGCGCGTCGTGCCGCGCGTGACGCCGAGGACGGCGCCGCGCGCCGCCGCGTCCCACCACGGGGCGCCGAGCCCCGCGAAGGCGGGCACCACGACGACGCCGCCCGAATCGGCGACTTCGGCCGCGAGCGCGTTCACCTCGGGCGCCTTCGCGATCACCTGCAGACCGTCGCGGAGCCACTGGATGGCGCTGCCGCCGACGAAGACCGAGCCTTCGATCGCGTAGGACGCGCGCCCCGCGAGGCGCCAGGCGACCGTCGCGAGAAGGCCCTCGGGCGCGGTGGGCGCGCGATCGCCCGCGTGGACGAGAAGGAAGCAGCCCGTGCCGAAGGTGCACTTCGCCTCGCCCTTCGAGAGGCACGACTGTCCGAAGAGCGCCGCCTGCTGGTCGCCCGCGATTCCCGCGATGGGGATCGCGGCGCCGAGGAGGGACGGCTCGCTCGTGCCGACGACGCCCGCGCTGTCGACGATCGCGGGCAGGACCGCGCGCGGCACGCGGAGGAGTTCGCAGAGCGGTTCGTCCCACGCGGCGCCCGCATCGCCGCCGATCCGTGCGAGCATCGTGCGTGAGGCGTTCGACGCGTCGGTCGCGTGCACGCGCCCGTTCGTGAGGTTCCGGAGGATCCAGCTGTCGATCGTGCCCGCCGCGAGTTCGCCACGCGCGGCGCGGTCGCGCGCGCCCTCGACATGATCGAGGATCCACGCGAGTTTCGATCCGCTGAAGTAGGGATCGAGCGCGAGCCCCGTCGCCTCGCGCACCATGCGCTCGTGGCCCGCGGCGCGCAGCGCCTCCATCGCGGGCGCGGTGCGGCGGTCCTGCCACACGATCGCGCGCGCGATGGGCGCACCGGTCGCGCGGTCCCAGACGACGATCGTCTCGCGCTGGTTCGTGATGCCGATCGCGGCGACGGCCTCGGGATGGACGCCGTGCGTCTCGCGCGCGGCGGCGAGCGCGTCGCGCGCGCAGGCGAGCGTCTTCTCCCAGATCTCGGATGC
>JBJOHC010000040.1:0-5555 GCA_046047955.1 Planctomycetota bacterium | reverse complement strand
CCGCTCACCGCGGCGGACCGCCGCCTTTCGCGTAGACTCCGACCCCCGTGTCGCAGGTCCTCCTCGGCTTCCGAAACCTCGCCTTCCGCATCGCGATCTTCGTCGCGCTCGCGGCGGTGCTCGTCTGGTTCCTCGGCGGGAGCCTCCTCGCGCGCCCCGAGACCGTGACCGCCGGCAACGCGATGGTCGGTCGGCAGGGTGAGGGACTCGCCGAGATCCGCCTCGTCCAGATCATCCATCCGAGTTCCTCGCTTCCGAGCGAGCGCATCACCTGGCATGTCGAGTCGCGCGACGGCGCGCGCGGGTACTTCGGTTCGTTCACACCTTGCGAAGGGCAGGACCTGCTCGTCGACGCGACGCCCCTCGTCGAGGTCCTTCCCGACGGCATCACGCCCGAGGCGTGGTTCGCGGGGCGCCCCGCGGGCGGCGGCGCATGGCGCCTCTACCGGATGGGCGCGTACGCGGAGTGTCCCGAGGAGCGCGGCGAGTATCCCGACCGGCTCGAAGCCGAGCGCCAGCTCGCGCGCGTGGCCGCGGGCCTTCCCGTCCAGTCGGCCGACGAGGCGCGCGGCGCGCGCGACGCCGTGCTGCGCGCGGGCGATCCTGCGGGCGAATGACCGCGCGAGATCCAGACGCGCATTCGTGCGATCCTCGACATTCGACCGAAGAGAGTGCGTTCCGCACGGCATGGTGCGCGTCGTCGCGCGAGCGGCGCTGCATGTCGCGCTTCGATCCACGGACCCGCTCGACGACGGATGCGATTTGCGAAGCGGCTCGGATGAAGTTCCCTCCGATGAAGAACGCCCGATGAAGAACCCCCGATGACAGACCACCGATGAAGAACCCCCGATGAAAAACATCGAGTTCAAGGCCGAACTCCGCGACATCGAGCTCGCGCGCGCGACCTGCCTGATCCTCAAGGCGCGCCAGGTGGCGACGCTTCTCCAGACCGACGAGTTCGTCGCGGTCCCCGAGGGGCGCCTCAAGCGCCGCACCGAGCGCGATGCGATTCCAGGCGGTGCCGCCGACGCGCTCGCCGCGCCCCGCGTCTCGTGGATCTGGTACGACCGCGCCGACCGGACCGGCGCCCGCCCCTCGGTGTGGACGCGCCTCGACGACGCCCAGGTCGACGTGCGCTGGCCCGGCCTCTCGCGAACGCCGGTCAAGATCGTCGTGAAGCGCCGCGAGGTCTGGCTCCTCGAGAATGTGCGCATCCATCTCGATGCCGTCGCGGGACTCGCGAACTACCTCGAGTTCGAGGGCGTGGTCGGCCCGGCCGATGACGCCGCCGAGACCGCGATGAAGGTCGAGACGCTCGTCGGCAAGTTCCGGCCCGCGCTCGGCGAACCCGTCAGCGGGTCGTACGCCGACCTGTGATTCGCGCGCCGCGCCGCGTGCACGGCCGTCACCCGCGGGCGATGCGTCGCGCGGGCTTCAGAGCGAGACGCTTCCGCTGAAGATCCCCGCGCCGAGCGCCGCCGCGACCGCGACGCGCCACCAGCCGAACGCGGCGAAGCCGCCGCGCGAGAGGTAGGCGACGAGCCACTTCACTGCGAACGCCGCCGAGACCGCCGCGACCGCGACGCCGACGACGACGGGTACGGGGCCGCCGAGCGCCGCGAGGAACGCCGACGGATCGTCCTTCCCCGCCTTGAGGAGCTTGTAGCCGCACGCCGCACCGAGGGTCGGCAGTCCGAGCAGGAAGCTGAACTCCGCCGCGCGCCGCGGCGAGAGCCCGAAGAGGATGCCGCCGAGGATCGTCACCATCGAGCGCGAGGTTCCGGGCCACATGGCGAGCGACTGCATGAAGCCGATCGCGAGCGCCGCGCGGAAGGGGAGCTGCGCGAAGTCGGCGCGTTCGTTCGCCTCGCGCGCGGTCAGCGTGCGGATCCACGGCGAGAGGACGAGAAGCAGCACGCCGCCGCCACCAAGGGCGATCAGGACGGGCACTGGGCGGAAGAGCCGCGCCTCGATCCAGTCGTCGAGCAGGAGCCCGAGGACCGCCGCGGGAAGGAACGCGACGACGAGCTTGAGGAAGAGCGCGAGCCCGTCGCGGTCGCGCCCCGCGAGCCCGCGCAGCATCTGCGCCACGCGCACGCGGTAGAGCCCGACGACCGCGAGGATCGCGCCGCCCTGCACGATGATGTTGAAGGCGTCGACCGCCTGCTTGCGCGCGAGGTCGTCGTCGCCCGAGAGGCCGAGCATCCACGCGGTCAGAATGAGGTGCCCGGTCGAGCTGACGGGGAGGTACTCGGTGATGCCCTCGACGAGGCCGAGGATGATGGCGTCCAGGATGGTCACGCGCGGTCTATCGGCGGTTCCCCGCGCGCGCCATCACGCGTCCTTCGACCTCACGCATCCTTCAACCTCACGCATCCTTCAACCACGGCATCATGGCCCGCACGCGCGCGCTCGGCGCCTCGATCGGATGCGCCGACGCGGCCCGCCGCCACGCCCCGAACCGCGGGTGCCCCGCGTCGTGGTCCTCCATGAAGCGCCGGGCGAAGGCGCCGCTCCGAACGTCGTCGAGGAGCGCGCGCAGCTTCGCCCGCAGGTGTCCGTCGACGAGCGCCTCCTCGGCGACGAACGCCCCGAACTCCGCGGTGTCCGAGATGGCGCGCCGCATGCCGTCGGGCCCGCGCGCGTAGAGGAGGTCGGCGACCTGCTTCACCTCGTGGCAGCATTCGATGTAGGCGACCTCGGGCGGGTAGCCCGCCTCGACGAGAAGCGCGAACGCCTCGTGGACGAGCGCGAGGAGCCCGCCGCAGAGGACCGCCTGCTCGCCGAAGAGGTCGCTCTCGGCCTCGGCGGCGAAGGTCGTCTCGATGAGGCCGCTGCGGGCGCAGCCGAGCCCCGCGCCCCACGCGCGCGCGAACGGCCAGCCCTCGCCGCGCGCGTTGTCGCGTTCGACCGCGATGAGGGCGGGGATCCCGAGGCCCTCCTCGAAGCGGGCCCGCACGGTGGTGCCGGGTCCCTTCGGCGCGACGAGGATGACGCCGAGGTCGGCGCGCGGCTCGATGAAGCCGAAGCGGATCGCGAAGCCGTGCACGAAGCCGACGACGGTGCCCTCTGGGAGCGCCGCCTCGATCCACCGGCCCCACGCCGCGGGCTGCGCCTGATCGGGCAGCGCGATGACCGCGAGGTCCGCGCGGGCGGCGGCGTCGGGCAGCGGCATCGCCTCGAATCCCTCGGCGCGCGCCGCGTCGATCCGCGCCGAACCGGGCCTTCCGCCGACGACGACGCGCACCCCCGAGTCGCGGAGGTTGAGCGCGTGCGCGCGCCCCTGGTTGCCGTAGCCGAGGATGGCGACCGTGCGCCCGTCGAGCGCGGCGGTGGTGGCGTCGTCCGGCCCGAGGACGCGCGCGGCGCGTGCGGGCGGGAGTTCGGGGCTCGTCGTCATGCGGGGTGCGAGGATAGCGGTGGCGGCGCCCGTCCGTTTCACCGCGGTCCGGCGGGAATTCCTGCAGCGCGTGCCGCCGAACGCCGATGGGGAAAAGGACGGGGTTCACCCAGCATGGAGCGTGCGATGGCAGAAGGACGCGAACGGCGGCGGCATGACCGTTTCTCGGTCGAACCGATGTACAGCGGCGTGGTGGTGCGCCGTCGAGACGGCGCGCGCGCGGGCCGTCCCTGCGAGGGCCATGTCTACGACGTCGGCCTCGGCGGGGCGCGCATCGAGCTCGACCGGCCGATCGCGAAGGGGGCCCCGATCGAGATCGAGATCGACCTGCCTGGCTGCCCCGCGCCGATCGCCGCGACCGCGCGGGTCGTCCGCGTCTTCGACCGCCACGACGACCCGGGACCGCGTCGCATCGCCGTCGCCTTCGAGACGTTCGCCGACGGCAGCGAGTCGATCCTCGCGCGCCATCTCGCGCAGGGCTGGCTTCGCCGTGCGCCGGCTCAGGCCGAGACGACGCCCGCCGCGCGGGCCGAACCCTCGATGATCGACGCGATCATGGCGGGTGCGTCCTCCTCGCGGAGGACGAGGTCGGCGAGCGCCGCGTAGAGCGGGCGCCGCGCCTGCGCCACCATCTCGATCTCCTCGACGACCCCGCGCCCCGTGAGGCTCGGTCGGTCGCCTGCGTCCTGCGCGAGCCGTGCGGCGAGGCGCTCGAGCGGCGGATCGAGGAAGACGATCCACGCGCGGTCGCGCGCGCGGGCATCGCGCAGCAGTTCCGCGGCGCCGGGCGCCGTCGGCGTTCCGCCGCCGAGTGCGAGGATGGCCGGTGCGGTCTGCGCGAGCGCCGCCGCGAGTTCGGCCGTCTCCGCCTCGCGGAACGCCTTCTCGCCAGCGGTGGCGAACGCGTCGCGCACGGTCGCGCATCCGAGGCGGAGTCGCACGCGGTCGTCGAGATCGACCGCAAAAACGCCAAGTCGCGCGGCGAGAGCCTGCGCGACCGTGGACTTTCCCGAGGCCCGAAGGCCGATCAGGACGAGTTGGCGGTGAAGAAGCGGGGCGGGCGGCATGAGCGGGGGCACGGGCGTGCGCCCCTGCGGATCCCGCGGTCAGCGGACGCGGATCGCGCGACCGAGGCGGCGCTTCGAGTTGATGATCTTGCGGCCCTTGCGCGTCGACATGCGCTTGCGGAAGCCAACGGCGCGGACCTTCTTGATGCGGCTGATCTTGTGGGGGTAATGCATGGCGACCTCGATTGCGAGCCGAACACGGTAGCACGGAGATCCGTTCGGCGCAACCTCTCCGAAACTCCGTCCGCGCGACGGCTCGCGCGCGGTCGCGGAGGCGCCGCCCGGCTCGTCGGTCGAATCGCCCGATCGCGCTCCAGTCGGGCGCCGAAACGCCGATATCGGATGTACCTTTCCCGCGCCGATGCCAGTCCTCCACGCGCCGCGGTGGTCGCGACGCGTGGAGCACCCGCCTCGGCGCCACAGCGAAGGAGCGGCCGCTCGCGGCCGACGACCCATGGCCGATCGCACGGGCGACGGAGCGCTTCCCGGTGAACCATCACCGATCGAGGCCGTCGAGGAACGCATCGAGTACCGCTTCTCGGACCGCGGCTTCCTGCGGCAGGCCCTCGTCCACGCCTCGATCGCGACCACGCGCGTCGCGAGCAACGAGCGGCTCGAGTTCCTCGGCGACGCGATTCTCGGCGCGGTGGTCTGCGAGCATCTCTACCGCACCTATCCCGAGGAGCTCGAGGGCGAGCTGACCAAGATCAAGTCGAACGCGGTGAGCCGCCGCGTCTGCGCCGAGATCGCCGCGGAACTCGGCCTCGCGACCGCGGTCCATCTCGGGAAGGGGATGGGCTCGCGCGAGGAGCTCCCGCAGTCGCTGCTCGCCGCGCTCTTCGAGGCGATCGTCGGCGCCATCTACCTCGACGGCGGGATCGCGCCGGCGCGCACCTTCATCCTCCGCGCGCTCGACGCGCGCATCGCGCGCTCGACGACGCTCGGTCACCAGCAGAACTTCAAGAGTGTGCTGCAGCAGTCGCTGCAGCAGCGCGATCTCGGCACGCCCACCTATCTCGTCCTCGACGAGAAGGGCCCCGATCACGCGAAGTGCTTCGAGATCTGCGTCGAGGTCGGGGCGCGCCGCT
>JBJOHC010000039.1:0-6257 GCA_046047955.1 Planctomycetota bacterium | reverse complement strand
GACTCGCCGCGTGCGAGCCGGACCGCCGCATCGGAGAGCGCGTGCTCGGCCTCGGTCGCCGCGAGCGCGAGCCTGCGTCCTTCAAGCGACGCCCGGTCGGCGCCGGCGAGGAGTTCGAGCGCCGCGAGTCCCGCGACGACGAGGATCCCCGCCGCGACGAGCACCTCGGCGAGCGACAGTCCGCGCCGCCCCATCGCGATCCGCGTCGGGATCGCCGCGACCCGCCGATGGTGCGCCGCCGCGGATCCGACCGCGTCGTTCCTCCACCCTCGCGTGCCGTGGCTCCGTGACCGCATGCCGTTCCTCCGCGCGCGACGCGCCGTCCAGACTCCGGCCGCCAGCCGTTCCGAGTCCATTCGCGCCCCGCGCGCACGCCCTCGACTCGGACATCGGAGCGATCGCCGCGCCCCTCGCGCACCACCCCCGCGAAGCGGCGATTGGGGCATCCGCCGCTCCGGATGTGCGGTCTGTGCGGGCGGTTCACGCGGTTGCGGGAAGCCGCCCGAGCGGGGACGATGCGCGGTCTCCGATGCCGTCGATCCTGACCAGGCACATCCTCGCCGAGCTCCTGCGCGTGATGACCCTGACGGCGAGCGTCCTCGTCGCGGTCATCGCCTTCGGCGCCGCGATCCGTCCGATCATGCAGAACCTCCTCGTCGCCGAGGATCTCCTGCAGTTCGTGGCGCTCGCCTCGGTCCCGATGCTGCAGTTCGCGCTGCCCTTCGCGGGCGCGTTCGCGGGCACGATCGTCTACGCGCGCCTGACGGCCGAGAACGAGGTCGTCGCCATGTCGGCGGCGGGGCTCTCGTACCGCCGCGTCCTCCTGCCCGCGGCGGCCCTCGGGCTCGGGCTCTTCGTGGGCATGCTGCTCCTCGTCGACCTCGGCGTCCCGCGCTTCTGGACCTCGATGCGCCGCCTCGTCACCCGCGATGTGACGCGGCTCTTCGTGAGCGCGGTCGAGCGCGGCGAGGCGCTCGTCATTCCCGGCTCGGGCACGCAGCTCTACGCCGACGAGGTGCGCGTCCTCGCGGGCGACGAACTCGCCGAGGGCGAGGACGGCCCGCTCACGCGCCTCCTGCTCGCGGGTGTCGCCGCCCTCGAGATCGGTCCCGACGGCCGCCCGCAGACCGAGTTCACCGCCGAGTTCGCCACCATCGACGTCTACCGCGCGAACGACAGCGCGTACCTGAAGCCCCTCTTCCGGAACGCGACCGCCTACCGCGCGGGCGAGGACGCGCTCGTCTACGTCCCGCAGGCCGAGCCCGAGGCGATCGACCTCGGGAAGGGGATCCGCATCGACCCGAAGGATCTCGACCTGCGCGGCCTGCTCGCGCTCTGGTCCGATCCCGACGGCTATCACAAGGTCGCCGACGCGCGCCGCGACGCGCTCGCCGCGCTCGGCGCCCTCGACCGCTGGAAGGCGATCGGCGCGGCGCTCGCCCGCGACGGCACGGTCGCCTTCGCCGACGCGGGCGGCCGCCGCAGCTACGAGGTCCGGAACGCGCGCTTCGGCGCGGCGGCGGGTGGCGGCGTCGAACTCCTGCCGCGCGGCGGTGACGCGATCGAACTCGTCGAACTCGAGCGCGGCGTCGCCACGCGCCGCGCGACGGTGCCCGTGGCGACGCTCGTTCCCGAGTCGGGCTCGCGCGGCGACCGCCTCCACTTCGAACTCCTCGCCCGACCCGAGACGGTCACCGCGGTCGCGGGGGACCTGCCCGGAGCCGCGGGTGGCGGTCGCTGGCCGCCGCGGATCGTCGGCCTCGAGCCGAGGCCCGCGGGCGACCTCGACCGCGCCACCGCCACGATCGACGCCCTCGTCGCCGAATGCGCGGGCGACGCGCCCCTCGGCACGGGTCCCCTCGGCCGCGCCGCCCACAAGGACGCCGGCGCCGCGACCGCCCGCATGCGCGAGGCCGTGCGGCTCGTGAAGGCCGACATCGTCGCGCGCATCGTCCAGCGCATCAACCAGTCGCTCGCCGCGCCGCTCATGATCCTCCTCGGCGCGACGCTCGCGGTCCGCATGCGCGGCGCGAATCCGCTCAACGTCTACCTCCTCGCGTTCCTCCCCTCGATCGGCGACATCCTCCTCATCTCGGGCGGCGAGCAGATGCTGAAGGAGGAGACGAGCGCGTGGGGCATCCTCGTCTCTTCGAGCGGGAACCTCGGCATCGCGCTCGCGATCCTCCTCGCCTACCGCCGGATCGCGAGGAACTGACCATGCTCGACCGCTGGATCGCCACGCGCTTCCTCGCGAACTTCGCCCTGGTCTTCTCGGTGATGTTCCTCTTCGCGATCTCGATCGACACCATCCTGCAGCTCGACGCCTACATCGAGCGCTCGCAGGCCGCGGTCGACGCGGGCCGCTTCGCGGGACTGTGGATCGCGCTTCCCGCGGCGATCGTCGACTACAACGCGCCGCGCGTCTTCCAGTTCTACGCCTATCTCGTCGGGCTCGGATCGGTCGCGGCGGCGGGCTTCACGCTCGCGCAGATGGTCCGGACGCGCGAACTCGTCGCCATGCTCGCGGCGGGCATCAGCCTCTGGCGCGTCGGCCTCGCGATCCTCGCGGCGGCCGTCGGACTCAACCTCCTCCAGCTCGTGAACGGCGAGGTCGTGCTGCCGCGGCTCGCGTCGCTTCTCGTGCGCGAGCATTCGGCGATCCTCGAGCCGTCGGTGCGGAGCTTCCCCGTGCGGCTCGTCCAGGACCGCGAGCGGAAGCTCGTTCTCATCCAGTCGTTCGACCCGATCTCGTCGACCGCGCGCGGGCTCGTCGTCATCGAGCGCGACGGGACGGGCGCGGCGACGCGGCGCATCGAGTCGCCGAGCGCGACCTGGGACGACGCGAACGGCGGCTGGGTGCTCGAGAAGGGCGTCGCCGCGGGCCGCAGCGCGCCGGGGTCGGGCGAGGGCCGCGAGGTGCGCATCGACCGCATCGAGGCGGTCGGTTTCGTCGCGACCGACATCTCGCCGAAGGCGATCCTCGCGCGGCGCTTCCGCGGGTTCGCGCAGCTCCTGTCGAGCCCCGAGATCGCGGCGCTCGCGCGCGACGGCGGCATCGAGAGCGCCGCGGCGTCGCGTCTCGTCGGGCAGCGCTTCGCGGGCGCCTGCGCGAACCTCCTCATGCTCGCGATCTGCCTGCCGTTCTTCCTCGTGCGCGAGCCGCGGAAACTCCTGCGGCCGAGCATCCTCTGCGCGGCGGTCGCGGTGCCAGGCCTCCTCGGAAGCCTCTTCCTGATGACGGTCGAGATCGCCGCGCTCCCCGCGACGGTCGGCGTCTTCCTGCCGGTCGCGGCGCTTCTTCCGATCGCGGCGTACCGCGTGGGCGCGCTCCGCACCTGAGGCGTTCAGCCGCCGCGCACCGCGCCATCGAGCGCGCGGTCGAAGATCGTCACGCCTTCGAGACTCGAGAGTTCGCGCGCGAGCGCCTCCATCAGCAGCCGCTCGCGGCTCAGGCGGAGGAGCCGCTCGCATTCGGCGCGGTCGGCCTCGGGGAGGACGCCGTCGGCGGGGCGCTCCTCGAGCACCTCGACGACGAAGACGCGCCCGCCGTCGAGCGCGGCGGGCGAGATCTCGCCGACCTCGGTCGACCAGATCGCCGCGCGCAGCGCCTCGGGGTAGCTCGGATCGCGGCGCGCGACGGGCTCGAGCAGTCCGCCGCGCGGCGCCGTCGCGTCGAGCGAGCGTTCGAAGGCGAGGTCGGCGAAGGGGCGGCCGAGGGCGGCGTCGGCGCGCAGCCGCTCGGCGTCGGCGAGGCTCGCGAGGACCGCGACGCGCGCGACGCGGCGCGGCCCGTGCCGCATGTCGAAGATCGCGGCGACGCCCGCCTCGTCGATCTCGACCGCGCGCGCGACGAGGGCGCGGAGCCCCGCGTTGCGCGCGAGGAGCGCCTCGAATCGGACGGGACCGAGCCCTTGCCGCGTGCGGATCTCGCCGAGGAGTTCGAGGGCGCGCGCGCCGTCCGGCGAGAGCGACTCGAGGAGGACGGCGCGCTCGCGCTCGATCATCGCCCGATCGACGCGCACGCCGTCGCGCGCGAGCCGCTTCGCGAGCCGCGCGTCGAGGACCGCCTCGCGCAGCGCCGTCGCGCCCGCCATCTCGTAGGCGGCGCGTCGCACGGCATCCGACGCGAGCGCGTCGCCATCGACCATCGCGGCGAGGGTGGCGGGGGAGTCGGCGCGGGCCGGGGGGGTGGAGGCGGCGACGGCGTCGGCCCCGCCGGCACTTCCCGTCGCTCCGCCGCGCCCCGGTCCCGACGCGCAGCCCGTCGCGATCGCAAGCACGATCGCGGGACCGGTCGCCACGCGCGCGATCGACCGCCGCCGCGGCGCGACGCGCGGCATCGTCTTCGGTGGGGCCGTGAGCGAAAGCGGCCCGCGCACGACTTCGGCAAGGAGCGTTCGAACCGATCGCGTCATGGTGCGAAGGGTACCGTGCGCGCGCGACGCTTCGCCGTATCCTGCGCCGCGCCGCGCGCGCCTTGCGGACGCCCGACTCCCCGACGCGCCCGTCCGCTCCCGTCCGCCGCCGTCACACGCGTCCCCACCCGACCTTTCCGCGCCGCGTCCCCGCTCGCCGAAGTCCTCCGTTTCTCCACCCGTGACCACCGCCCGCGCCATCCTCTGTCCCTACTGCGGCGATCGGCACGCGCCCGACCCCGCGCACCCCGAGTGCCGCGCCTGCGGCGGCCGTTTCGATGCCTGGTCGATCGCCGCCACGCAGAACGACATGGGCGCCTGGTATGTGCGCGACGCGCGCCGTCCGCACTTCGTCGGCTTCCGTCACGCGGCGCTCGTCGCCGCGATCCGCGCGGGCGAGATCGGCCGCGATGCGATCGTGCGCGGACCGACGACGCGGCAGCTCTGGACGATCGCGCGCCGCGCGCAGGGGATCGCGCACCTCTTCGGCCGCTGCCACGCGTGCCAGGCGCCCGTCACCGAGGCCGAACCCGCGTGCGCCGCCTGCGGCGCCACGCCCGACGCGCCCGCCGAGCGGAACTACTTCGGCCTGCCGCCCTTCGAGCCGATCGCCCCACCGACCGGCGCGCGCGCGGATTTCGCGGCGTTTCTCGAGGATTCGGGTCTCCTCGTCGTCCGCGCGCGGGCCGTGCCGCCGCCGGGCGCCGCGATCGTGCGCGTCGCGCCGCCCGTCGCTGCGCCAGTCGAGTCGCAGGTCGGGGCGAAGCCGTCGACGCCAGCGGTCGGAACGCGGCTGGCCACTGTCGGCGCCGCAGCGCCCGCGCCCGTGCCAGCCGTCGCAACCGCGCCGGCACCCGCGTCCACGCCCGTCGCCGAGCCGCCACCGAACCGCGCACTCTCGCCGATCGACCGCTCGCTCGTCGCGCGCACGAGGTCGCTCGAGCGCGTGAACCGCATGCTCTTCGCGGCGGCGGTCGTCGGCTTCGCGCTCGCGCTTCTCTTCGGCTTCCTCTTCGCCGAACAGTCGGACCGCCACGCGAAGGCGGTCGTCGCGGCGCGCCGGCAGGGGGCCGACGAGGTCCGCGCCGAGTTCGAGAAGAAGGCGCCCGTCGAGGTGCGTCCGCCCGCCGAACTTCCGCCGATGCCCGAAGCGCCCGCCGCGCCGCGTCGCTGAGTCGCGGCGCTGGGTCGTGTCGCCGGGGCGAGCCAGCGGCGCGCGCTGCGGAGTCGCCGCGCCGACTCGCGCCACTCTGTCACGCCGGTGATGCGCGCAAGTGACGCGAACCAGTGTGTCGAACTGTTGCGTCGAACCGTGGGGTCGAAACAGTGCGTCGAAACAGTGCGTCGAAACAGCGGCGTCGACACAGCGGTTCGAAACAACGGCTTGAAAGAACGGCTTGAAACAGCGGCTTGAAACAGCGGCTTGAAACAGAAAGCCGCGCGGCGCCGGTTCGCGAAGCACGCGTCAGTTCGCGCGAGGCATTCCCTCTCGCATCCCCTCGCGCACCGCATCACCGCCGAGCGCGCCGCGATCCAAGCCCGATCCGATGGAGGGCGCGCCTGCGCCCGCACCCGTCAGTTCGATGACGAGCTTCCCGTCGCTCGTCCGCATCAGGAGCCTGTTCGCCGCGACGAAGGGCGCGAGCCACGAGCCATCGGTGAGCGCGGGCGCGAGCCACCCGCTCGCCGACCAGCGCCCGAGCATCGTCGGATCGACGAGCGCGTGCGTGAAGCCGCGCGCGCGCAGCGCCGCACCCCACGCGCGCGGTTCGCCGGGCGCCGCTTCGGCGGCCTCTTCGAACGGTCCGCGATCGAAGACCGTCGCCGTCGCGATCGGCCGCC
>JBJOHC010000038.1:0-11173 GCA_046047955.1 Planctomycetota bacterium | reverse complement strand
CTCATGCTGCGCGTCGCCGCGATCCCCGCCGAGGAACGCGAAATCAACGTCCTCGTCCTCTCGGGCGGCGGCGACTACGGCGCGTTCGGCGCCGCGTTCCTCCGGGCCTGGAGCGAGCGTGACGGCGGCTCGATGCCGCGCTTCGACGTCGTCTCGGGCGTGAGCACGGGCGCGCTCATCGCGCCGTTCGCCTTCCTCGGCTCGCCCGAGGACCTCCGCACCTGCGAGGAGCTCTACCGCAATCCGAAGCCCGACTGGGTCCGCTCCCGCGGCCTCCTCGGGCTGATGCCCGACAACGCGAGCCTCGCCGAAGTGCCGGGCCTCGAGCGCGAGCTTCGCGCCGCGATGGACATGAACTTCGCCCGGCGACTCGATGAGGAAGGCCGGGCCGGACGGCTCCTCCTCGTGAACACCACCGATCTCGACCACGGGCGCCCGCAGGCCTTCGAACTCACCTCGGCCGCGAAGACCGCGGTCGCCGCCGACGACCTCGCGCGATTCCACGACATCATGCTCGCCTCCGCGGGCATCCCCGGCGTCTTCCCGCCGCGGCTCATCGACGGCACGCTCTACGCCGACGGCGGCGTGACCTCGAACATCCTCTACGGCGCGGCGACGCGGCGCGAGGACACGCTCGCATTCCGCTACCGCCGCGCGTTCCCCGCCGCGCCGCCGCTCAAGGTCCGCTACTGGGTCATCTTCAACAACCAGGCGAAGACGCCCGCGAAGACGGTGCAGCCGGGATGGCTCGATGTCGTCGGGCGCAGCATCGAGGTCGCGATCCGCGCATCGACCCTCACGGCGCTCCGCCACCTCTACGCCTTCGCCGAGTCGGTGACGCTGCGCGGAGACGGCGAGGTCGAGGTCCGCTGGGTCGCGATCCCCGACGACTGGCGACCGCCGGTCGAGGGCATCTTCGAGAAGGAGACGATGCAGGACCTCGCCGAGATCGGCGCGCGCCTCGGCGCCGACCCGACGAGCTGGCGGACGACGCCGCCCGATCCCTGAGCGGGCGCGGGCGCGCCGCGGGGTTCCTCGGGAGACTCGGGAGACTCGGGAGACTTCCCCGCGGGCGGGTTCGACGCGCGCGCGCATCGGGCTACACTCGCATTCGTCGACCCACCCCCATCGAGAGGAATCATTCCATGCGCCACCCGCTCGCGATCCTCGTTCTCGTGCCCTCCGCGCTCGCGCTTCTCGCGACGGTCGCGCTCCGTCCCGCCGCGGCGGGCGCCGCCCCCGCCATGCTCGCGCCGCTCCAGTCGGGCACGGTGAGCGGCCTCTCCGTCGAGGCGAAGGACGACCCGTTCGGCAAGGGCTTCGACTTCCGCTTCCGCTCCGACTCGAACTCGACGACCACCATGTCGCTCGACCCGCTCGGCCACACGCAGTCTGCGAGCGGATCGATCTCCTCGAAGTCGGGATCGATCACCCTGAACGGCCGCTACGACCGCTCGAAGCGCGAGATCGAGATCACCGCGCGCCGCGGCGGGCAGGAGATCGGCGAGTACCGCTGGCGCGTCGAGGCGGTCCTGCGCTGAACGGGATCGCGCGCGCAGGCCGCGCGGGGCTTCCGAAGCACACGCCGCGCCGATAGAGTGCGACGATGCACCGACGCGACTTCCTCGCCACCTCCGCAACCGCCGCCGCGGCCGCCTCGCTTCCCCTCGCCACCGGCGCCGCCGCGATGCCCGCCATGCAGGACGCCTCCGCGCCCGCCGCCCGCAAGGGCAACATCCGCCACTCGGTGAGCAAGTGGTGCTTCGGCATGCCGCTCGAGGAGTTCTGCGTCGAGTGCAAGGCGATGGGGATCGAGGCCATCGACCTCCTCGACGAGAAGGACTGGGGCGTGCCGCTCAAGCACGGCATGGTCTGCTCGCTCGGCAACGGCCCGACCTCGATCGGCGACGGCATGAACCGCCTCGAGAACCACGACCGCGTCGTCGAGGCCTGCGAGCGCCTGCTCCCGATCGCCGCCGCGAACAAGGTCCCGAGCGTCATGCTCTTCTCGGGGAACCGCCGCGGCATGAGCGACGAGCAGGGCCTCGAGAACTGCACCGTCGGCCTGAAGCGCGTCATGCCCATCGCCGAGAAGCACGGCGTCACGATCCTGATGGAGCTCCTCAACTCGAAGGTCGACCACCGCGACTACATGTGCGACCGCTCGCCCTGGGGCGTCGAGCTCGTGAACCGCGTCGGCAGCGAGCGCTTCCGCCTCCTCTACGACATCTACCACATGCAGATCATGGAGGGCGATGTGATCCGCACGATCCGCGACCACCATCAGGCGTTCGGCCACTACCACACCGCGGGCAACCCCGGCCGCAACGAGATCGACGACACGCAGGAGCTCTTCTATCCCGCGATCTGCCGCGCGATCGTCGCGACGGGCTTCAAGGGCTACCTCGCGCAGGAGTTCATCCCGCGGCGGAATCCGATGGAGAGCCTGCGCCAGTCGATCGACATCTGCGACGTCTGAGTCGCGCGCGGCGCCGCGTTCCGCCATACTGAGGCGATGCAGATCCGACCGATCGCCGCGCGTCTCGCGCTCGCCGTCCTCTCGCCGCTCGCCGCCTGCTCGTCGCAGCCCGTCGCGTCCTCCGCGCCGGCACCGACCGCCGGGAACACGACGAAGGCGACCGCCGCCCCCGCGCGCCGCCCGAACATCGTTCTGATCTTCGCGGATGACCTCGGCTACGGCGAGCTCGGCTGCTATGGCCAGACGAAGATCGAGACGCCGCACATGGACCGTCTCGCGGCCGACGGCGCGCGCTTCACGCAGTTCTACACCGCGGCGCCCGTGTGCGCGCCCGCGCGCTCGGCGCTTCTCACGGGCCAGCACCTCGGCCATACGCCCAACCGCGACAACGGCGAGGTGAAGCCCGAAGGCCAGCTGCCGCTTCCCGAGGGCACCACGACCATCGCCCACGATCTCTCGGCGGCGGGCTACCGAACGGCGTGCATCGGCAAGTGGGGCCTCGGCCCCGTCGGCTCGTCGGGCGATCCGAACGCGATGGGCTTCGACCTCTTCTTCGGCTACAACTGCCAGCGCCAGGCGTGGAGCTACTACCCGACGCATCTCTGGCGCAACAGCCTGCAGGTCCCGCTCTGGGGGAACGACCCCCGCCCCCTCGAGGGGAAGGGCCGCAGCCAGGTCGTCTACTCGTCCGACCTCCTCCTCGAGGAGGCGCTCGGGTTCATCGAGCGCGAGAAGGACGGCCCCTTCTACCTCGCCTACCACTCGCCGATCCCGCACCTCGCGCTCCAGATGCCCGACGAGACGCTCGCGCGCTACGCGGGACGCTTCGACGAGATCCCCTACGAGGGCGGCAAGGGCTACACGCCGCATCCGACGCCGCGCGCCGCCTACGCCGCGATGATCTCGCGCCTCGACGACGAGATCGGCGCGATCCGCGCCGCGCTCGAGAAGGCGGGAATCGAAGGCGAAACGCTCATCTTCCTCACGAGCGACAACGGCCCGACCCACGATGTCGGCGGCGTCGACACGACCTTCTTCGACTCGACCGCGGGCCTGCGCGGCCGCAAGGGCTCGGTCTTCGAGGGCGGCATCCGCGAGCCGGGCATCGCCTGCTGGCCGGGCCACATCGCGCCCGGGCAGGTGATCGACACGCCCGCCTGGACCGTCGACTTCCGCGAGACCTTCGGGCGCCTCGCGGGCGCGACGCCCGGCGCGAACGACGGCCGCGACCTCATGCCGCTTCTTCTCGAGGGGAACGCGCCCGAGCGCGAGTTCCTCTACTGGCCGTTCCCGGGGTACGGCGGGCAGGAGGCCGTGCGCGCGGGCGACTGGAAGATCGTGCGCCAGGGCCTCAACCCCGCGGCGAAGAATGGGAAGCCGCGCCCCGAGTGGAAGCTCTTCGATCTCGCGAACGATCCGAACGAGACCACCGACCTCGCCGCCGAGCATCCCGAGGTGGTCGCGCGCCTCGCGGGAATCGCCGCGCGCGAGTACACGCCGAGCGAGCGCTATCGCCTCGGCGATCTCGACGGCCCCGTCGCCGTCGAGGCGACGGCGGGCGCCGCGCCCTGAGGACGCGCGCCGCGAGTCACGGCCTTCGGCACGGCGGACGAACGATCACGCGCGGCGCATGCACGGCAACACGACCGCTCACATCCCTTCCGAAAGCCGCGCGGGGCGATCGAAGACGAGCACCTCGCCGAGCGGCTTCCGCTCGATCGCGGGCACCGTGCAGCCCTCGGCGGGGTAGCCGACGGGAAGCAGCAGGAAGGGCCGCTCGTAGGACGGGCGCCGCAGGATCGTCGTGAGGAACTGCATCGGGCTCGGCGTGTGCGTGAGCGTCGCGAGCCCCGCGCGGTGGACCGCGGCGATGAACATCCCCGCGGCGATCCCGACCGATTCGTTCACGTAGTAGACCTGCTCGGTCACGCGCCCGTCGTCGGCGGCACGGTCGTCGCGCATCAGCTTGAAGAGGACGACGAGCCACGGCGCCGCCTCGAGGTACGGCTTCTCCCACGCGGTCGCGAGCGGACCGAGGTCGGCGAGCCACTCGTCGTTCGCGCGGCCCTCGTAGAAGCGGCGCTCCTCGGCCTCGGCGCCGATCCGGATCTCGCGCTTGATCGCGGGATCGCTCACGGCGACGAAGCGCCACGGCTGCTTGTTCGCGCCACTCGGCGCGGTCGCGGCCGCGGCGACGCAGGCCTCGATCACCTCGCGCGGCACGGGTGTCGGCGCGAACTCGCGCACGCTCCGCCGCGAGGCGAGGCTCGCGGCGAACGCCTGCGCAGACGCGAGCGCGCCCTCGGGCGGCACGGGCGGCGCGTAGGGCACGCGCGGCGCGGGCGCGGGCACGGAGACGGAGCCTTCACCCTTACTCATCGCCAGTGCTCCGCGACCCAGGGGGTCTTGTGGACATGCCGCGTGATCTTCTTCGTCACGCCCTCGATCGCATCGGGTGGATTCGGATGCCCGTGGAAGACGACGATGCGCGCGCCCTCGGGAATGCGCGGCGGCGTCCACCAGTTCATGGGGAACTTCGCCATGCAGCCGTACTTGAAGCTCACGCACCACTCCTTCGGCCAGTAGGAGAGCTTCCCCTGCGCGTGCAGCTCGCGCGAGATGTACTCCTGCTCGTTGCGCACCTCGCGGCGGATCGCCGCGTGGTCGCGCATGAACTTCGCGAGAAGCTCGGGATGCGCCCCCGCCTCGAAGCGGTAGACCGACGAGTTGCCCGTCACGCGCCACGGCCGCACCCAGTCCTTGATGATGAGGAACTCGCCGGGATGGGTGAAGAGGTCGTCGATCGGCCCGACGACGAGGATGTCGATGTCGAGGAAGAGCGTCGGGCCCTCGAGATCGAAGAGCGGGCTTCGGAAGGTCGAGATCTTGCGCCAGCCGCGCTCGGGTCCGCCGGGATCGTCGAAGTCGGGCAAGGGGCGCGCGTCGATGCCGGCATCGAGGCCCGTCGCGTCGTCGGTCATGCAGACGAAGCGGTGCGGCACCGAGAGGTTCCGCCGCACCATCGAGGCGAGGCGATTCACGTACTCGGGCCCGTACTTGGTGCCCCACTTCATGCAGATCACGTTCGGCATCGGGGTCAATGTACCTGCGAAGCCGCGCGGGCGAGATCGCCGCGGAGCGCGGACCGTCGCGCGGCGGCGCGGCGCGCGTCAGCCCGCCTGCGTCGCGAGGATGCGCGCGAGGCGCCGCGGGTCGTGCTCCTCGGCGAGCGCGTCGGAGGCCTCGGCGGCGGCGCCCGCGAAGCGGTCCCAGCGGTCGAGGATGCGGTCGACGGCGTTCGCGAGCGCGGCGCCCGTCCGCTCGCGCAGCGCGATGCCCGCGCCGAACCGCTCGACGAGATCGCCCGCCCAGGTCCCCTCGGTCGCGACGACGGGTGCCCCGTGCAGGAGCGCGTCGAGGACGATGCCGCTCACGCCATCCGCGAACTTCGCGCGCTCGTAGGGCGCGAGGACGAGGGCGCCCGCGAAGCGCGCCGCGTACTCGTCGCGATCGGGCGCCGTCGGATCGGCGACGAGCCCCTCGTAGCGCGCCGCGAGCAGGCGGTCGACCGCGAGTCCCTCGCGCGCGCCGTGGCGCGTCACATGCTTCGGCGACACCTGGACGAGAAGCGGCAGGTCGCGGAGTTCGCGCGCGTAGCGCTCGGCGAGTTCGGCGACGACATCGAGTCCCTTGTTGATGCGCGCGGCGCCCGCCATGAGGAGGTGGCGGAACGGCCGCCGCATCGGCGCGTCGGGCGCGCGCGTGGCGGGATAGGCGACCTGCCGCACGCGCGCGCAGCCCGCCTCCTCGAGCGCGGCCCGGACGCCGCGCGTCGGCGCGAGGAAGAGCGCCTCGCGGCGCGCGCGCGCGGCCATCGCGAGCGCGAGCCGCGACGAGGGATGCGCGAGCGGCCAGTGGACGAAGAGCGCGAGATGCGAGAGGTCGCGCGCCGAGACGAGTCCGCCGCGGTCGGCGGCGAGCGCGTGGCGCGCGGTCGCGGTGAGGACGAGGGTCGGGCGGCCATCGCGGATCGCCGAGCGGATCGCCGCCATCTCGCGGCGCGGCCCGTCGCCGACCGCCTCGACGAACGCCTCGCCCGAGAGGGTCGGGAGGAACCCGCCCGCCTTCGGATGGGCGAGCAGCTCGAAGCGGTCGAAGAAGCCGCCCGCACGCGCCGCGAGCGCGCGGATGAACTCGGCGTAGTGCCCGCTCGGCCCCACGAGATTCGGTTCGACGACGCGAAGCACGGGAAGCATCGCGGCGGCGGCGCGCGCGTCCCGTCCACCCGATCCGGCGCCGTCGGCCACTCGCGTGTCCTCGGTCTCCGCGCCATGCACGGCGGAACCTCCCGTGGAAGGTCCATCCTCGTCGGCGGTCTCGTTCTCGCGTGCCACGACGGGAGGATAGCGCCCGTCCCCATGCCCGCGCCGCGAGCGCTACCTTGCGCGGATGCCGCTCCGTGCGACCGCCGCCACGCTCGCCGTTCTCACCGCGCTCCTCCTTGCCGCCTGCGGGCGGGCGGTCACGATGCATGGAACCGCCGACGAGGCGTGGAGCGACACGCTCGAGACGCTCCGCATCCAGGGCGTTCTGCGCGAACCGCTGTCCGAGGGCCTCGAGCGACCGCGTCTCGACCGCTCCGCGGGCGAGATCGACCTGATCCACGCCGAGAGCGTCTACTACGGGCAGGGCGCGGCGTTCGTCCAGGTCGATGTCGACGAGCCCGCCCTGCGGCGCGACCGCACGGTGCGGATGTGGATCGACTACCCGGTCGGGAACCGCGTCGTCCGCTACGGACGCGCGCTCCACGAGCGCGAGACCGAGGCGTTCGCGCGCGACTTCGAGCGCGCGCACGCGACGCTCCTCGCGCGCCGTGCGGCCGGTGCCGCGACCACCGCGACCTCCATCGAACCGCCCGACGCGTCGCCCACCGAGCGCGCGTCCGACACCCCTGCGGCCGCGTCCACCCCCGCACCCGAGACCCCACGGGAAGCCTCCACGGACGCTGCCTCCGATGTCTCGGCCGATGTCTCGGCCGATGTCTCCACCGAGATCTCCACCGAGGCTTCACCCGAACCATGACCACCACCCTTCTCCTCCTCGGCTCGGGCGAACTCGGCAAGGAAGTCGCGATCAGCGCGAAGCGCCTGGGTTGCCGCGTCGTCGCGGCGGACCGCTACGACGACGCGCCCGCGATGCAGGTCGCCGACGCGCGCGAGACGATCGACATGCTCGACGCCGCCGCGATCCGCCGCATCGTGCGCCGCCACCGGCCCGACTTCATCGTTCCCGAGATCGAGGCGATCCGGACGAGCGAGCTCCTCAAGCTCGAGAAGGCCGGCCACGCGGTCGTGCCGAGCGCGTTCGCCGCGCACATGACGATGAACCGCGACGCGATCCGCGACCTCGCCGCGCGCGAGCTCGGCCTGCGCACCGCGCGATTCGCCTACGCGACGAGCGTCGACGGGCTGCGCGAGGCGGTCCTCGGCGAGGGTGGCGTCGGGCTCCCCTGCGTCGTGAAGCCGACGATGAGTTCGTCGGGCAAGGGCCAGTCGGTCGTGCGCACGAAGGCCGCGCTCGCGAAGGCCTGGCGCGACGCGATCGACAACATGCGCGGCGACGAACGCCGGGTGATCGTCGAGGAGTTCATCGACTTCGACCTCGAGATCACGCTCCTCACCGTGAAGGAGCGCGCGTCGCGCGGCGGCGGCGTGCGCTTCGTCGAGGCGATCGGCCACCGGCAGGAGCGCGGCGACTACCAGGAGTCGTGGATGCCGTGCGCGCTGCCGGCGAAGGCGCGCCGCGACGCGCAGCGGATGGCGGCGGCGGTCGTCGAGCGGCTCGCGGGCCCCGATGGCGCGGGCATCTTCGGCGTCGAGTTCTTCGTCCGGAAGGGCGAGGTGATCTTCAGCGAGCTCTCGCCGAGGCCGCACGACACGGGCATGGTCACGCTCCGCTCGCAGGACCTCTCCGAGTTCGACCTCCATGTCCGCGCGATCCTCGGACTGCCGATCCCCGAGATCCGCGCCGCGGGGCCGACGGCGTCGGCGGTGATCCTCGCGACGCGCGACGGGCGCGGCGCGCCGCGCTACGAGGGGCTCGAGCAGGCGCTCGCGATCCCCTCGGTCGAGGTGCGGATCTTCGGCAAACCCGTCGCGCGGAAGTACCGGCGGATGGGCGTCGTCCTCGCGCACGGGAAAACGACCGACGACGCGCGACGGATCGCGACGCTCGCGGCGTCGCTCGTGACGGTGCGGTGAGCGCGCGGATGCGCTCCTCGAGCGGGCGGGACCGATGACGATCCCCGCGCCCGCGCCTACTTCCGCGCGCGGCGCGACTGCGGCGCGCGGTAGGTCTCGCGCGGCGCGGGCGGCTCGACGCCCTTCGCGACGGGCACGAGGCCATCGTCCTGCACGGCCTTCCGGAAGAGTTCGAAGGTCGTCTCGATGAGCATGCGCTGCGCGCTCGCCTGCATGTTCTTCAGCCGGTCGTGGATCGCGCAGGGCTCGCCCACGCCGCACACGCCACCGCCGAACGGACAGTTGTTGCTGTGGTCCTCGCGCTCGAAGACCTCGGAGACCTCGCGCAGCGAGATCTCGCGCGGCTCGCGCGCGAGCGCGTAGCCACCGCCCGGCCCGGGCGCACCCTGCACGAGGTTCGACTGCGAGAGGGTCGAGAGGATCTTGGCGACCATCGCGCGCGGGAGTCCGCGCTGGTCGGCGATCTCCCCTGCGGAAAGGCGGGTGCGACCGCCATCCCAGACCTCGGCGAGGCGACTCATGGCGGCGATGGCGGTTTCGGTCTGCTTTCCGTACATGGTGGGTCCGTTGCGCGGCGGACGATGCCGGGCCGCGCCTTCCTGATTCGATCCGAACCGTCCCACCGCACATGCGGATCGGACGAGTTCGATCCGCCGACGAGCCGAACGCGGACGCCGCGTCCGCCTTTGGCGAAACGCCGACAAAGATATCCGCATTCACCCCCACTGCCAAGCGCTGCGATCGCAGGAAGAGAGATTCCCGGTCGGCGCCCCCTCCGAGACGGACCTGCGGTGCGCCGCACCAGCCTCCGGTGGGAAGGTCCGGCGACCGCCTGACGACGGCAGAACGACCGCGTCAGGGGCGCATGGGGGCGCATGGGGGCGCATGGGGGGCGCCCGGCGACGGTTCGACCGCTCCACCGTCCGTCGCGACGGCCGCGTCGCGACGGCCGTGTCGCGGCCGCAAGCGCCGCATCCAGCCGTGCCCGCGCGCGTCAGTCGAGCCGACCGACGGGCGGGTCGGGGAACGCGGGCTGCGAAGGCTTCGCGAGGCAGGTGCCGACGAACACCGTGGCGAGGCCGATGCCGTCCGCCGCGACGCGGCGCCCGCGCGCACCGTCGAGGATCCGCGCGATCCGACCGAAGCAGGCCTCGACCTCGGCGAGCTCCTCGGGGGTCAGCGCCTCGTGCATGAAGCGGGCGCGTCCCTCGCCGCGCGCCGTGGCGCGGATCGCATCGGCGACACCCGACGCGGCGAGTTCCTGCATGATCGGTTCGAGATCCTTCGGGCCACCGTGCTCGGCGAGGTAGGCGGCGAGGTCGTCGAAACTCGTGCGGTAGACGAGCGCCTCGGGACCGCGCGCGCGGCGGCGCCCGACATCGTTCTCGGAGACGAGAAGTCCCGCCTCGAGCAGGATCTTGAGGTGGTAGTAGATGCGCGGCGCGCTCGCACCGAGCGTCTCCGCGATGGTGCGCGCGTCGACGCGCGGACGCGCGCCCACGGCTTCGAGAAGCCGAAGGCGAAGCGGCGAGCGCAGTGCGCGCCAGATGTTGTCATCCGGAAGTGGACCGCCGCCCCCGGCAGGTGCTCCTCCGTCGTCGCTGCGCGGACGGAGCGCAGACTCGGACTGCCCGTGATTCGACATGTGCGTAACCCCTGGAATGAAGCGCCGAAGCGCTTTCCAATATCCTAACGCGGTATGCGCGCGCGATGGCGACGCAAGCGCCGTGCCCGACGCTATTTCGCGCCTCTTGCGACTGAGAGTTTCGATGTCCGCCTTCTACCGCCGCAGCGCCATCTACGCCGCCTTCTTCGAGCCCTCGCGCGAGATGCGCGCCTCGATCGACCGACTCGCACGCCGATATCTGCGCGGTTCGCCGAAGCGCGTGCTCGATCCCGCGTGCGGCCCCGGACTCTGGCTCGAGCATTTCCACGCGCAGGGCGCGGAGGTCGCGGGATGCGATCTCGAGGAGGCCGCTGTTGCGCTCGCAGCGGAACGGCTCGCGAAGCGCGGTTCGCGCGTTCTCGTCGGCGACATGCGCCGACCGCCCGATGAACTCGGCGGCGAGTTCGATCTCGTCGTGAACCTCGACAACTCGATCGGTCACCTCGCCGACTACATGGATGCGGCCGAACACCTGCGCTCGATGCGGCAGCGCATGTCGCCGCGCGGCATCTATCTCCTCGGACTCGCGGTGCGCGAGCCGGGCGACTCGATCGAGACGGGCGTCGTCTTCGAGCGCGGACCCGTCGACATCGCAGGCGGCGGGTTCGCCGCGCTTCGCACCGAGTCGCTCGGTCTGCAGCCCGTCACGAACTGCGAGCGCATCCGCCAGATCGCGATCACCGCGAACGTGCCCGACGCGCCCCCGGTGATCGCCGAGCAGTACGACCTCATCACCTTCCCCATCGCGATCCTGCGCGACGTGCTCGA
>JBJOHC010000037.1:0-7955 GCA_046047955.1 Planctomycetota bacterium | reverse complement strand
CGCCCCGTGGTGGTGCCCGTGCTCGTGGCGGTCACGCTTCTCGTCCACTTCGGCGGCCTCTTCCTCGCGCGCCAGGGACGGCTCGACCTCGACGCGTGGTACGGCTTCGGCGCGATCTCATGGCGCGGCCTCGCGTGGTGGGAACCGTTCACCTACCAGTTCCTCCATTCGACGGACTCGCTCTGGCATGTCATCGGGAACATGCTCTTCCTCTGGGCGTTCGGGGCGACGGTCGAGGGACGGCTCGGGCGCGCGGGGTTCCTCGCGCTCTACCTCGTCGGCGGCGCGTTCGCGGGGCTCGTGCAGGTGGCGATCTCGAAGGGGTCCGCGATCGGCGCGAGCGGATCGGTGTCGGTGGTCGCGGGCGCGTTCCTCGCGCTCCATCCGCGCGGGATGGTCCACGGCTACTGGCTGCTCCCGCCGATGCGCGTCGCGATGCGCGCGTCGTGGCTTCTCGGTCTCTACGCGGCGATCGACCTCGTGAACACCTTCACCGACGGATTCGGGCTCACGCGGACGGGGATCGGAACGGTGGCGCACCTCGCGGGGCTCGCGTTCGGACTCGGGATCGGCGTCGCGCTCCTCGCGAGCGGCGTGCTGCCGCGCGACGACTTCGACCTCTTCTTCCTCGTGAAGCAGTGGCGCCGGCGGCGGCAGCTCGCGGCGGCGACCGCGGGGCTCGGGACGGGCGGCGCGAACGGACGCGTCGCGGCGCGCGTGGCCGCGACGGGCGAATCGGCCGAGACGCCCGCGCAGCGGACGCTGCGCGCGACCATCGCGTCGGCGCACCGCGAGCGAGACCCGGTCCTCGCGGCGACGCTCTATCTCGAGCTTCTCGGGCAGATCCCGGACGCCGTGCTGCCCGCCGACATCCAGCTCGCGGTCGCGAACGAGTTCGCGCGGAGCGGCCGGAACCGCGAGGCGGTGGGCGCCTACGAGCGCTTCCTCGCGCGGTTCCGCCTCCATGATGCGGCCGACGAGGCGCGGCTCATGCTCGCGACGATCCTCGTCCGCCGGCTCGATGAACCCGCGCGCGCGCGGTCCGTCCTCGCGGCGCTCGCCGAGCGGCCGCTCGAACCCGCGTTCGCCGCGCTCGCGGCGGAACTCGCGCGGGAGGCGGGCGCGTGAGCCGCACGCTCGTCAAGATCTGCGGCGTGCGCGACGCGGCGATGGCGCTCGTCGCGGCCGATGCGGGCGCGGACTTCGTCGGGGTCGTCCTCGTTCGGGAAAGCCCCCGCTTCGTCGATCCTGCGGAGGCGCCCGCGCTCGCGGTCGCGATCGCCGACGCCGGCGCGATGCCCGTCGCGGTCGTCCGCCTTCCCGTCGACGACGCGGTGCGCGCGGCGCTCGACGCGTTTCCGATCGTCCAGTTCCACGGCGGCGAAACGCCCGAGGAGATCGCGGCCTTCGCGCGCCGCCGCGAGTGGGAGTGCTGGAAGGGCGTCGCGTTCGGGGCGGGCGTCGTCGAGCGATGGCTCGACTCGGGCGCGGTCGCGCGGGTCGTCGTCGACGGGCCCGACGCGGGAAGCGGCGTCGGGTTCGATCACGCGGCGTTCGGCGCGATCGACGCCGCGCGGCGCGCGCGGTGCCTCCTCGCGGGTGGGCTCGATGCGGCGACGGTCGGTGGCGCGATCGCGGTCGCGGCGCCGGGTGGCGTCGATGTCTCGAGCGGCGTCGAGCGGAGCCGCGGCGTCAAGGACGCCGCGAGGATCGAGGCGTTCGTGCGGGCGGTCGAGGTCGCCGATGCGCGCGCGCGAGACGGCGGCGCGACTTCGTAGGGGCGCGCCGCGCGACGCGCCGCATGACCCGGTCAGACGCCGACCGCGACCGTCTTCCGCGTCGCACCGAGTTCGCCGATCCAGGCGCGCATCTCGGCGCGGCGCGTCGGCCAGCTCGGCGAGCAGCGCTCGGCGACGAACGCCTCGTACATCGCGACGAGCGCGGCGTCGAAGGTCGCGAAGCTGTCGAGGCGCTCCTCGATCGCCTGGCGGATCGACGCGGGCTTGTCCTCGGGCTTCGGGAGCTTCAGCCCCGAGACCTCGAAGCGGTCGCCCTGCAGCGCGCACTCCCAGACCCGGCCGAACTGCGACACGGTGAGCCCGATCTTGCGCGGCCACTTCCCGAGCTGGACCGCGCGCGCCGCCTCGGCGCGGCGCGTGGGCGCGTCGCCGCGGATCGAGGTGCGGCCCGACAGACCCCACGCGCACTCGAGGTCGAGCGCCTTGTCGATCACGATCGCGACTTCGCCCGCGTCGGTCGCGACGAGACCCTCGCGCGCGTCGCAGTGCCACCAGAGCCAGAGGAGGAAGAGGTTGCCGAGGAAGTCCTGCGGCTCGTTCGCGGTCCACGGGAGTTCGGGGCGGTCGGCCGACGCGCGCGAACCGTCCTCGCGGGCGATCTCGATCTCGGGCGGGGCCGACGAGAGCGCCTCGGCGCGGAGGTCGTCGTAGTCGTTCGTGCGGCCACGCTTCGCGAGGAAGTCGAGGGCGACGGTGCCCGCGGTGCGCGGCGTGACGGTCGCCTCGAGCGAGTCGATCGCGAGGCGGCGGAGGGCCTGCACCTCGGTGTCCGCGCTGATCGCGCCATAGAGGGTCGCGCGCGAGAAGTCCCACCAGACGGGCGCATGCTTCGGACGGCGGTAGCGGCCTTCGGCGATCTCCTCCTCGAGCCGGCGGAGCGCCTCGTCGCGCGCCTCCTTCTTCGCGGACTTGGGGAGGTACGCGCCGCCGCCATCCTTCGAGGGCATGAGCCGGGCGTCCTCGGCCATGGCGACGTAGGCCTTCTTGATCTCGGGAGGGATGCGGACGGCGTCGGTGCGGAAGCCGAGGAGCATGCCGCTTCCGAAGCCGGTGCGCTCGTAGTCGAAGGAGCGGTCGAAGAGGTGGCGGCCCGCGGTCCAGCCGACATGGACCTCGCCGGGGCGGATCGGGTCGAGCTCGCCGAGGGCGTGCTCGCGGAGCGCCTCGAAGACGGCGTGATCCATGAGGTTCGGGGTCGGACCGCTGACGGCGAAGCGTCGGTAGGTGATGGCGCCGGAACGGAAGGGCATGGGGCGAGTGTCGCGGATTGGCGGGGTGGATGTGCGATGTCGACAGGTTGCTCAGAGTCCCGGCCCGCGCGCGGTCTCGCCCCCACGCGCCCGCCCCTCCACCCCGTCCCCGCCCCCTACCGCACTCCGGCGGAAACCACCCGGTTTCCCGCGGCGACCGAGATATCCACAGCGGGCATGAGATCCCAACCATCGAATCCCACTCGACTTGCGTCGCCGCGACGCGGTCCACTCACGTGGTACCCGGTACCAAGCGGGTACAAGCGGGTACAGCACGGTCCGTACCGGGTACGCAGAGTGACTGGGCACGCGGAGTGCGACGGCCGCCGCGAGAAGCGACCGCGCGGCCACCGCCTCCACCCCTCACGCCGTCTGCTTCAACCGAACCACCCGCTTCCCATCCGCCCCCGCGATCTCCTCCGCGAGCCCGAGCTGGACGAGATGCAGCGCCGGCCCATGCGGCTTCCGCGCCTCCTCGGCCAGCCCGCGCTTCGCCGACGGATTCGCATACGCGTTGAACACCATCGCCTTCACCGTCGCGAAGAGTCCGCCGAAGCTCGAGAAGGTGTGGTTCACCGCCGTCGCCTCGTACCCCGAGTGCACCATGCAGTTCGCGCACTTCGGATTCCCGCTCGCGTGACCGTACCGCGACCAGTCGGTCGACTCCATCAGCTCGGCGAACGAATCCGCGTACCCCTCCTGCAGCAGGTAGCACGGCTTCTGCCAGCCGAAGATGTTGAAGCACGGCATGCCCCACGGCGTGCAGTCGTACCCGCGCCGCCCCATCAGGAACTCGAGGAAGAGCGGCGACTGGTTGAAGACCCACCGCCGCTTCCCGTCGCGCCGGTTCGCGAGGATCATCTCGAAGAGGCGGTTCGTCTCGCGACGCTTGAGGAAGCTCGACTGGTTCGGCGCCTTGTCGTACGCGTAGCCGGGCGAGAGCATCATCCCCTCGACGCCGAGCCCCATCATCTCGTCGAAGAAGGCGCGCACCGCGTTCGGATCGGCGCCTTCGAAGAGCGTGGTGTTCGTCGTCACGCGGAAGCCCATGCGGACCGCGAGGCGGATCCCGTCGATCGCCTTCGCGTAGGTCCCCTCGCGGCAGACGGCGAAGTCGTGCTCCTCGGCGAGCCCGTCCATGTGGACGCTGAAGGTGAGGTACTTCGACGGCCGGAAGAGCCCCGCCTCGAGCTTCTCCTTGAGGAGGAGCGCGTTCGTGCAGAGGTACACGTACTTCCCGCGCGCGACGAGCCCCTCGACGATCTCGCGGATCTCGGGGTGCAGGAGCGGCTCCCCGCCCGGGATCGACACCATCGGCGCGCCGCACTCCTCGACGGCCGCGAAGCACTCGTCGGGCGTGAGCTGCCGCTTCAGGACATGCGCGGGATACTGGATCTTCCCGCAGCCCGCGCAGGCGAGGTTGCAGCGGAAGAGCGGCTCGAGCATGAGGACGAGCGGATACTGGCGACGACCGCGGAGCTTCTGTCCGAGGACATAGGTCGCCACCGTCCACATCTGGCTGAGGGGAACACCCAATCGACACCCCGAGGTCAGGGAACTGCGAAGGAAGAGGTCACGGGCCCGCGATCCGCGAAGTCGCGGGACGGGCGTGCGATTCTAGGAAAAATCGCTTCCACCGCCGAACCGCGCGCCGCCCTGGCGCCGTAGGCGCGCGCCCATGGCCCGATCCGTCGCCATCCCCGCCGAAGAGCCCGATCCGATCGCGGACGCCGCGCGCGCGCTCGCGGATCTCGGGGAACGATCCTCGCGGATCGTGCAGGGCGTCGCGAGGTCGGTCGCGCGTTCGGTCGGAAGCGGATCGAACGAATGTGTCGCGGAGGGTGTCGCCGTCCGCGTCACAAGGGGCGTCACAAGGCACGTCACCAAGCACGTCACAAGAGGCGTCGAACGCACGACCCGCGCGGCCCGCAGGACGGGTCGCCTCGCGATCTCGGCTATCCTCCCCGCCGCGCCCGCGGTCGCGGCGCACGCCCCCGCCGTGAACGACGCCCGCTCCCATGAACTCCCCGAGCCGCGCGCGGCCGGCGCCACGCCATCCGGCCCGGTCGAGGGCTGGAGCGACGAGGCGCTCGTGGTCGCGCACCGGACGGGCGACGCGTCGGCCCTGCGCGTCCTCATGGAGCGCTACCGCGGCGAGCTCCACGGCTTCCTCGCGCGCCTCCTCGGCTCGCAGACCGCCGCCGACGATGTCTTCCAGGAGGCGTTCCTCCAGGTGCACCTCTCGGCCGACGCGTTCGACCAGGAGCGGCGCTTCAAGCCGTGGCTCTACACGATCGCCGCGAACAAGGGCCGGGACTTCCTCCGCCGCCAGCGCCGCCGCGCCGCCGCCAGCCTCGACGCACCCATCGGGAACGACGGCAACGGCACGCTCGTCGACCTCCTTCCCGGATCGGACGGCGCGCCCTCCGCGCCCCTCGAGGTCGCCGACGACGCGGCGATGGTGAAGCAGGTCGTCGACGAGATGCCCGGGCATTTCCGCGAGATCCTCCTGCTCGCCTACTTCCAGAAGCTGAGCTACGCGCAGATCTCGGACAGCCTCGGGATTCCGATCGGAACGGTGAAGAGCCGGCTGCACGCGGCGGTCGCGAGCTTCGCATCGAGCTGGCGACTCACCTGCGCGCGGCGCGGAATCGAGGTCGGCGACGGAGACGGAGACGGCGAGGGCGCGGGACGACAGGACCCTCGCCCACGAGCGGCGCAGGGACGAGAGCCAGGATCCGAGCAGGGACCACAGCACGGGAGCGCGGACCTTCGATGAACGACGACGGCGCGACGGACCGGACGACGGGCGGACAGCCCGAGCTCGCAAGTGACAAAGACGCGACGGGCGGCGCCACGGGCGGCGCGCCGCATCGAGGCACCGCCTCGCTCGGCGCGGACGACGCCGAGGCGGTCGACGCGCTCCTCGAGCACGCCTTCGACGCCGACGCCGCGTGCGCGGCGCATCCCGCGCTCGCGGCCCGCATCCGCGCCGCCGCGCAACTCTTCGGCGCGCTCGACCGCTACCCGATCGAGGCGCAGGACGACTCCGACGCCGACGCGCTCATCGACGCGACGCTCGCGCGCATCGCCCGCGCCGACGCCGAGCAGGAGTCGCGCATGCGGATCCCGCCGCCCGCCATCGCGACGAGCGGCGCGGCGCGCGTCGGGGCGGGACGCTGGCCCGACTTCATCGCCGTCGCCTCGGCCGCGCTGATCCTCGTGTCGATCGGCCTTCCGATCGCGAACTGGCTCTCCGCGAAGCGAAACCTCTCGCGATGCGGGGCGACGATGGGCGAGCTCGCCGGCGCATTCGAGCGCTACACGCAGGACCACGCCGGATCGCTTCCGGTTCGCGCGCAGCTCCTCCCCGATCTCGGCGCCCTCGACGCGTGGCACCGCTATCGGAACGGCCACCATCTGAAGCCGCTCGCCGAGGGCGGCTACTGCGGCCACCAGCACCTCGGCTGCCCGTGCGATGCGTCGGGCGAAGGCTTCTCGTACCAGGTGCCCTCGGCGCGGGCGGCGCGCGCGTGGCGGACGGGCGTACGGGTTCCGCTTCTCGCCGATCGAAACCCCGCGATCCCGCTCATCGCCCGCGGCGAACAGGTCGGCGCGTGCGTCATCAACAGCCCCGAGCACGAAGGGAAGGGTCAGAACGTCCTTCATACGGACGGATCGATCGCGTTCCTCGCGCTGCCGATCGTCGAGGTCGGCGCGTTCGAGGGGCTCGGCGCGCACCAGGAGAACATCTGGCTTCCCATGCCGTCCGACCGGATGGAGCGGCTCGAGCACGGCATCGACCGCCCGTCCGCATGGATCGGGTTCGATGTCTTCCTCATGCAGTGATCGGCGACGCGCCGCGGGGCGTCGCGAGCCTCGGGCACGGGATCGCGCGCGACGGGAGCCGCCGCGACGCCGCGCGCATGCCGATAACGCCCAAACCCCGCCCGAAAGATGGCTTGCAGCCACCCGTGGTTCTGCTATCCTCCGCGATTCCCCCCAACGGAAGCGACCCATGCCGAAGAACAAGAGCCACAAGGGCCTCGCCAAGCGCATCAAGATCTCGAAGACGGGCAAGATCCGCTTCGGTCGGCCGCACAGCCGCCACCTGAAGTCGAACAAGACCGGCATTCAGATCCAGAGCTACCGCAAGAAGGGCTACGCGCGCTCGGGCGACATCAAGGCGCTCAGCAAGCTGCTCTTCCGTCCGCTCCTCAGCCAGGAGCAGCACGAGCTGCGCGAGGCCGAGCGCGCGGTCGCGGTCGCGGGCTGACGCCCGGCAACGGCGACACGCGTCGTCAGAGCCCCTTCCATCCCAATCGTCACGCACCAGACCGTCGGGTCCGAAGCGCCCCGCCCTCGATCGAGTTCGAGGGCGAAACGGGGCCTCCGCCGGTCGCAAGTCAGAGGTTGAACCACCATGCCACGCGCACAAAAGGGCGCCGCCCGCACCAAGGCCCGTCGCAAGCTTCTTCGCGAAGCCCGCGGCTACTTCGGAACCAAGTCCCGCCTCAAGCAGCAGGCGAAGGTCGCGCGCATGCGCGCCAAGCGCTTCGCCTGGCGCGACCGCCGCGCCCGGAAGCGCGACTTCCGCGCGCTCTGGATCACCCGCATCACGGCCGCGTGCCGGATGCGCGGCACGCGCTACTCGCTCTTCATCAACGGTCTGCAGCGCGCGGGCGTCCTCCTCAACCGGAAGATGCTCTCGCTGATCGCGATCGAGGATCCGACGACCTTCGACGCCCTCGTCGAGATCGCGAAGAAGAACACGACCGCCGTCGCCGCCGCGGCCTGATCCGCGCGCACGAGCGATCGAAACCGAACCACGCAGCGCCCGTCTCCGGACGGGCGCTGTCGTTTTGGAGCGGGCGCCGCTGCGGCGGCTTCCTCTGGTGCTTGGGCG
>JBJOHC010000036.1:0-11379 GCA_046047955.1 Planctomycetota bacterium | reverse complement strand
GCCTCTCGCGCCTCCCTCCCTCAAGACGGCGGGGATCGACACAGCGGGGATCGAGGCGGGTTGGGCGGCCTCGGCTGCAGGCGCGCCGCGCTTGCGGATCGCGCGGGCGCCCGTCGCAGCCCCGGCTATCTGGGAACGCGCCGCCGCCCCAGGCACGGACGACGGGCACTGGCGTCGAGGGCCACCGGCGCCTCAAGAAGGAGTGCGTCCGTGGCGAACGGGCGGATGGAATGGAGAACCCGGCTCGGACGAGGAAACGAGAAGAGGAGGAGAGGAGAGGAGAGAGGAAACGAGAAGCGAGGAGCGCCGCGTCGAATTCCACCTGGCCTCACGAAGATGCCGCGCGGGAACGGTGCGACTTCGGCCGCCGACGACGCGTTCCGCGCCCCCGCCACCGTGATCCGAGCGCGATTGCGGAAATTTCGAAGAGGGCGTGATGGCTGACGGAGCGGATTGACGGTTCTTCGATCGTGGGGCGTGCACGGAGCACGACCGCACGACGCCGCCCCGACCAGAGCCGGCCAACTCTCTCAGCCTCCCTCTCCATCTCGCGAAGGAACACCTCATGCAGCTCTCGAACACCCGCCCGATCGCACTCGCCGTCGCCCTCGCCGCCTCCGCCATCGGATCGGCCGCCAACGCCTACGTCGTCCTCGACAACTTCAGCGGAGGCGCGCAGTCGGTCTTCACGACCTCGACCGCCGACTACACGACCTCGATCTCGGGCCAGACCTCGATCGCGTCGACCTCGCCGATCGCGGCGATGGGGATGCGCATGGCGAACGTGTCGTGGAGCACGGCGTTCAACCAGAACGGCCTGCTCACCGAGGCGCAGCAGCTCGCCCGCGTCGCCGGCTTCTCGGTCGACTCGAACGCGGGGCTCGGCATCTTCAGCTTCGACGGCCGCCTCGCGACCGCGAACATCGGCCTCGCCTACAACGCGGCGGCGGGCCAGTCGGTCGACTTCGGCGCGCTCGGTACGGGCCTCCGCCTCGACGGCGCGCTGACGGGCCTCTCGGGCGCGACGAACGCGTTCTTCCAGAACCTCTCGCTCGACGTGCGCATCACCGACAACGCCGGCATCACCGCCAACCACACCTGGTTCGCGAACGAGCTCACGGGCGGCTTCGGTGGTCTCGCGAACCCGCTCGAGGCCGACTTCTCCGCCTTCCTCCCCGCGTTCGACTACCAGACGCTCGACCTCTCGAGCATCGTGTCGCTCGAGATCAACCTCTCGTACAACTACACGGGCTTCGCGCTCGCCCCGCAGGTGTCGGGCGAGTACCAGCTCGGTTCGGTGAGCTTCGTGCCCGCGCCGGGCGCGCTCGCCCTCCTCGGCCTCGCAGGCCTCACGCGGCGCTCGCGCCGCTGAACGGGCCTCATCGGCCGCCGCCGCCGCTGATCGTCCCATCGTCCGCACAGCCCATGCATCGCACCGCGCGCCGGAGAGCCTCTTCGGCGCGCGGTGGCACGGGCGGTGGACCGCGGACACGCAGGTGCACCACGCGCGTTTCGAAGAACGCGGATCGCCCCGTCCTCCGGCCAGTCGTTCAGCCAGATCCCCGACCAGATCCCGACCAGAGTCTCGACCAGACCCTCCACTCGAAACCCGACCAGTCATTCGACATGAACCTCGACGGGGGCCTCGACCAGAGCCTCGACCGAGCGTTCGACGAGCCCTTCCGGACTCCACCATGCGAACCCTCCCCCGCTTCCTCTCGTTCGCCCTCGCGTTCGCCGCCCCCGCGGCGTTCGCGATGGCGCAGCTCGGCGCGTTTCCGCCGAGCCTTCGCACGATTCCCGCGCCCGAGCCGCCCGAACTCATGCAGTTCGTCCAGGACCGCGAGACCGCGGTCAAGCTCGGCAAGGCGCTCTTCTGGGACATCTCGGTCGGCAGCGACCGGATGACGGCCTGCGCGAGCTGCCACGGCCACGCGGGCGTCGATCCGCGGACGCTCAACATGGTGCATCCCGGGGCGAACGGGCTCTTCGAGGGCGGCGTCGCGCCAGGGGGCGCGAAGCACGTGGAGTTCTTCCCGACGACGGTCTTCGCCGATCCGCACTCGCGGCACAGCGCGCGCCTGCGCGACATCGACGATGTCGTCGGATCGCAGGGCGTGCTGAGCCGCCTCTTCCTCGACAACGACCTGAAGACGGCGATCGAGGTCTGCGAGGACGAGGCCGATCCGATCTTCCATGACGGCGATGTCTCGGTCCGTCAGGTGACGGGGCGCAATCCGCCGACCGTCATCAACGCGGTCTACAACATCCGGAACTTCTGGGATGGCCGCGCGAATCCGCGGTTCAACGGCGTGAACCACCTCGGCGCGGTCGATCCGTCGGCGAAGGTCTGGCGGCAGGAGTCGGACGGCACGCTGAACGAGGTGTCGATCTCGCTCCACCAGGCGTCGCTCGCCTCGCAGGCGGTCGGGCCCGTGCTGAGCGCGGTCGAGATGTCGTGCTCGGGCCGCACCCTGCCCGATCTCGCGGCGCGGCTCCTCGACGAGCGCGCGCTCGCGCTGCAGACCGTCTCGGCGACCGACGCGACGCTCGGCGCGCTCGCCGCCCCGGGCGGCGGACTGCTCGTGACCTATCGCGAGATGATCGAGGCGGCGTTCCGCCCCGAATGGCGCGGCACGCTCGCGACGCCCGCGGGCATCCCGCAGATCGAGGCGAACTTCAGCCTCTTCTTCGGCCTTGCGATCCAGATGTACGAGGCGACCCTCGTCTCGGACGACACGCGCTACGACCGCTGGATGGAGGCGGGCGGCCCCGCGGGCGGCGCGGCCAACACCTGGCTCACGACGCAGGAGAAGCGCGGCCTCGAGATCTTCCACAACACGGGCGAGAACCCGAACGCGCCGATCGGCTACTGCGTGGCGTGCCACTCGACGAGCCTCTTCTCGAGCGCGACCTGGCCCGAGGTGAGCCCGCCCGATCCGTCGGGCATCGAGCTGATGCCGACCGCGCTCGACTCGCAGTTCGCCGAGGCGATCTTCGCCGATCACGCGGTCGACGGCGATCCGTCGATCCTCCCGCTCGACTTCGCCCTCGACGGCGCGCTCGTCGAGCTCGAGCAGCCCGAGACGGCGGCGACGAAGAAGGAGCCGGGCGAGCCCGCGGTGACGCTCGCGTCGGTCGTCCTTCCCGCGGTCTCGAAGATGGGCTGCCCCTCCGACTTCTCGCAGATCGAGACCGTTCTCGACGAGGGTCTCTTCGACGGTCACTTCACGGTGATCGTGCGACGCCGCACGCTCGACGACGGCTCGTGCGGCACGGCGCTCACGCTGCGCGTCGACGGGCTGCGTCCGGGCGAGTACCGCGTGAAGGTGAACGGCGAGCAGGTCGCGCTCGCGACCGTCATGCCGAACAGCGCCTACGACCGCGGCTTCTACAACATCGGCGTGCGTCCGACGATGGAGGACATCGGCCTCGGCGGCGACCATGGCAACGGCGTGCCGCTCTCCTGGTCGCGGCGCGTGCAGGGCGGCTTCCCGACGCCCGAACTCGATCCGAGCCACATCGTGTTCGTGCACCCCGATCTCCATACGGCGGTGAACGGCGCGTTCAAGACGCCGGGCCTCCGCAACATCGAGCTGACGGGTCCGTTCATGCACAACGGCGGCATGTCGACGCTGCGCCAGGTGATGGAGTTCTACAACCGCGGCGGCGACTTCCACGACGAGAACCGCTCCGACCTCTCGCCCGACATGAACACGCTGAGCCTCACCGACGAGGACATCGACGCGGTGATCGCGTTCATGAAGTCGCTCACCGACGAGCGCGTGCGCGACGAGCGCGCCCCGTTCGACCACCCCGAGCTTCCGCTCCCGAACGGGGAGACGCTGCCCGCGGTCGGCGCCGAGGGACGCGAGGCGAACTGCCTGCCCGTGCTGCGCGCCTTCGAGGAGATGCTCGCGGGTGCGCCGCTCGAGGGCGACTGCGACGGCGATGGCCGGCTCGACGCCTGCATGATCGCGAACGACCCGTCGCTCGACGCGAACGGGAACGGCGTCCCCGACGCCTGCGAATGCCGCGGCGATGTGACGGGTGACGGGATCGTCGACGGCGGCGACCTGAGCGCGGTGCTCGCGCAGTGGAGCGCGACCGGCCCCGGGCTCGTCGCGGACCTCGACGCGAACGGGATCGTCGACGGCGCGGATCTCGTGATCGTGCTCGCAGCGTGGGGCGGCTGCCCGTAAGCGCCGCGATGGCGCCGCCGCGCCGCGACGGTCGAGGAGCCTTCAGCGCGGCGGCGCGGGCTCGAGAAGCATCGCGTCGCGCGGGCCCACCTCGACGACGACGAACGGTTCACCGCGCCCGCCCTCGATGCCGTCACCGGCCTCGACGGGCGGGCGCGCGCCGTTCCAGCGGTCGACGAGCGCCACGCCGCGCGGCACGGCGATGCGCGCGGTCCGCGGCGCATCGCTCCAGTTGAGGACGGCGTGCGCCTCGCGACCGTCGGCGAGGACGACCACGCCGTGCCCGAGCGAGAGGTCGGCGAAGCGCGCCGCCACGCCCGTGGGACGCGCGAGCGCGCGCAGGACGGGCACCTTGTCGGCGGGCAGCGTCGCGAGATCGTCGCCCGCGAGCATCGCGCCGCCCGTCGCCCAGACGAGGGTCGCGTGGAAGCGCGCCTCGTTCGCGGGCAGGCCCGTCTGGACGAGCGTGTCGGGGTCGTTCCACCAGAGCGCGCCGTTCTGCCAGCCGCGCAGGAGGTTCTCGCGGCCCGTCCGCCAGACGCTCGTCCAGTTGCGCGCGATGTCGAGGGAGCTGCGCGAACCGTCGACGAGACCGAGGCTCGGCCAGATCGGATGGTTGCAGCCGAGGATGTACGCGCCCTCGCCCGCGCCGCGGCGGATCGCCTCCATCCCGCGGCGGTACGCCTCGACGCGCGTCGCCTTCGGATCGTGACGCCGGCCGCCGTGCATCATCCCCCAGAAGATCGCGTCGAGCTTGAAGTAGGACACCTGCCACTCGCGCCGCATCGTCGCGAAGAGGGTCTCGAGATGGCGCGCGACCTCGGGATGCGTGCCGTCGAGCACATACCACGGTCCGAGCCGCCAGCCGCCGAACATCACGCGGTCGCTCGGCAACGGCTTGCCGTCGTCGCCCTGGACGAACCAGTCGGGATGCTCGCGGAGGAGCTTCGAGTCGGGGCTCGCGACGAAGGGCGCGACCCAGATCGCGGGTTCGCGGCCGCGACCGCGGATCTCGCGCAGGATCTCCTCGACCGGCCGCCCGCCGAAGCCGGGCCCCGTGTCGAGCCAGTCGCCCATCGTCGGCTGGTAGCCGTCGTCGATCTGGACGAAGCGGAGATCGGGGTGGTCGCGCTCCATCGCCGCGAGGTTGTCGAGGACATTCCGCGCCGTCACCGCGGGGCCGAAGCAGTACCAGCTGCACCAGCCCGCGGGCGGCGCGGGGTAGGCCGTGCGCGGATGCGCGTCGGCGAGCGCCGTCGCGAGCCGTCCGAGCAGCGCGCCGCGATCGTCGCCGCGCGCGACGAGGAGGCCCTCGAGCGCCCACGATTCGCCGGGATCGAGGACGAGCCCCTCGCAGTCGACCGTGCCGCGGATGCGCTCGGCCGAGAGGTCGAATGCGCCCACGAAGCGGCGGCACGAGGTGAACGCCGCGAGGAACTGCGGCTCGCCCGCGGGCTCGACCGTCGTGACCGAGTAGACGCGGCGGAAGCCCTCGGGTTCGGGCAGGCGGTAGTGCGAGCGGTCGGGGTAGTCGCCGACATCGACGGGCGAGGCGAGCGTGCCCGCGGTCTGCGCGAGCATCTGGAGCCCCTCGCCGTAGAAGGGCGTCTCGCCGGGCCAGCCGTGGGGCAGGTCGAAGAGGACGACCTCGCGCACGGCGACGGGCTCGGTGCCCGCGTTCGCGAGCGAGACCTCGGCGAAGTCGCCGCGCCAGACGATGGTCGCGCGCAGGTCGGTCGTCCCGGCGGGATCGACCGCGATCGCGACCGGCGTCGCGGCGCGGATCGCCTCCTCGATGGGCGGCGCGGCGCCCGCGGCCCGGGAGGCGCGCATCGCGGCGCATGGCTCGGACACCGACGCGAGCGTGGCGAGGGCGAACGCGGCGAACTCGATGCGGAGCGAGGACGGTCGGAGCATGCGGGCACCGTATCACGGTGTCCGAATCGGCCCGATTCCGCTCCAAGAGGCTGACACGCCGCCGTTCTTGCGTCATGCTGTCGCGACCCGCCGCCGTCCGCGGCGGAGGCGCGGATCGGGAGCCCCCCGCCCGCCGCGCCCCTTTCGAGCACGCCGTTCGCCGCACGCGAGACGAGGCACTTCATGCCGAGCCGATCCATGCCGAGCCGATTCACGCCGACCTCCCTTCGCACGCCCGCCCGCCTCGGTGGACTCGCACTCGCCTGCCTCCTCGCGGGCACGGTCGACGCCGCGCCTCCCTCGCAGCCTTCGCAGCCTTCGAACGGCGCGCGTGCGCGGGGCGCGGACGCGACGCGCGGCGTCGTCGGGCCGATCGGCACCGCGACCGCCGGACGCACGCGCGCCCCGCGGCCTGCGCCCGTCTTCACCGAGGTCATCGGCGACCACGAGTTCTCGGCAGAGCTCATCGTGCGTCCGCTGCAGGACCTCACCGCGGCCGAGCGGCGCGCGGCGCTCGCGGCGATGAAGGCCTACGCCCCCCGCCGCAACGCGCGCACCGACGAGTTCACGCTCGCCGTCGGCGGCGCACCGCTCGCGCCCGGCGCGGCCGAACACGAGGTTTCCGCGCGGCTCCTCGCGACGGGACTCTTCCAGTACGCCTGCCCGAACTGGACGGTGTACCCCTGCGACACGCCCGACGACCTGCGCTTCGCCGAGCAGTGGCACCACGCCACGATGCAGTCCGCGCTCGCGTGGGACCTCCATCGCGCGGACGGCGCCGAAGAGGTGATCGTCGCGGTGACCGACACGGGCATCATCGCGCACGAGGATCTCGGCAACCGCGTGCCCGGCTTCAACAGCGCGAGCGATGTCGCGGAACTCGACGGCGGCGACCTGACCGACATCCACGGCCACGGCACGCATGTCGCGGGCTGCGCGGCGGCGGCGGCGAACAACGGCGCGGGCGTCGCGGGCATGGGCTGGAACCTCCGCATCATGCCGATCCGCGTGAGCGAGGCCGCGAACGGCGGCGCGAGCTACGAGGACCTCCTCGAAGGCGTGCAATGGGCCGCCGAGAACGGCGCGAAGGTCGTCAGCACGAGCTACTCGGGCATCGGCTTCGAACCGATCGAGACGACGGGCGAGTACGTGCGCTCGCTCGGCGCGAGCATGCTCTGGGCGGCGGGGAACTCCGCGACCGATCACGCGGGCTGGGACTTCGAGCATGTCCTCGTCGTCGGCGCGAGCGGATCGAACGACCTGCGCGCGAGCTTCTCGAGCTACGGCCGCGGCGTCGACCTCTTCGCGCCGGGCGTGTCGATCCTGAGTTCGACGCGCGACGGCGGCTACGGATTCGCGAGCGGCACCAGCATGGCGACGCCCGTCGCGAACGGCGCGCTCGCCCTCGTCCGCTCCGCGAATCCCGCGCTCTCCGCCGAGCACGCCGAGCATGTCCTCCTCTTCAGCTGCGACCCGTGGGGCGCGCAGGTGAACGACGAGGAATTCGGCTTCGGCCGCATCAACCTGCGGCGCGCCGTCGAGCGCGCGCAGACGGCGCTCGTGCCGCAGGATCCCGTGCCCGCCGACGACTTCGCGCGCGCGATCGCGGGCGCGGGCGCGCGCATCGCCGTGCTCGCCAACGACTGGGACGCGAACATGGACGCGATCGAGATCGTCTCCTTCGACGCGACGACGGACGCGGGCCGCGCGGTGACGCGTGATTCGGCCGATCCCTCGATCCTCGTCGTCGAGGATGTCGGTTCCGACGCGGGTCCGCAGACCTTCCGCTACACCGTCCTCCAGCCCGAGGCGAACGCGCTCGCCGAGGCGACGGTGACGATCGACGTGCGCACGCCGATCGCGGGCGAATCGCCGACGGGGCTCGTCCCCGGTCTCGTCGCGCGCTACTACGAACTCCCGCCCCTCGAGGTCCTGCCCGACTTCACGACCATCGATCCGTACCTCGAGGAGGTCGTCGCGAGCGTCGACTTCGCCTCGACCGACGGGGCGTTCGCGGGCAGCGGCCGCGCCGACCAGGTCGGCGCCGTCTTCACGGGCTGGCTCGAGGTTCCCGAACCGGGATTCTGGACGCTCGCGACCTCGAGCGACGACGGATCGCGGCTCTTCCTCGGGGAGACGCTCGTCGTCGACAACGACGGCCTGCACGGCATGGTCACGCGTTCGACGACGGTCGCGCTCGGCGCGGGGTTCCACCGCGTGCGGCTCGAGTTCTTCGAGAATGGCGGCGGCGCGGGACTTCTCCTCCGCTGGGCGGGACCCTCGACGAGTTCGCAGTCCGTGCCCGCGGCGCGGCTCTTCCATGTCGGCGATGCGGAACCCGCGGACCTGAACGCGGACGGGCTGGTGAACAGCCAGGATCTCGCGATCCTGCTCGGCTCGTGGGGCGTCGACGGCGCGACCGCCGACCTCGACGGCGACGGTCAGGTGAACGCGGCCGACCTCGCGATCCTGCTCGAGCGATGGACGAACTGACGCGCCGCGCGCCGCGCGCGACTGCGGGACGCCTCGTCTCGCGCGGCCGGTTCGCCGCGCGTGCGGCGCTCGCGGCGGTCGTCTCGCTCCTCTTCGCGGCGTCGAACGCCGCGCGCGCCGAGGTGGTCGCTTTCGCCGACGAGCGCCGCGCGACGGCGCCCGACGGCATCGAGACGATCCGCGGCGTTCTGCGCATCGAGGTCGATCCCGCCGACCCGACGGTCGCGACGATCGCCGACCTCGCGCTCGCGCCGCGCGACGCGCGCGGCCGCGTCGCCTGCGAGGCGGACATCGAGATCCTGCGCCACACCGACCGGTCGCGCGCGTGCGGCGTCGTCTTTCTCGAGGCACCCAACCGCGGCGGTCGCCCGCTCGAACGGAACTTCGGCTCGCACGGTGCCGGTGCGCCGGGCGCGACACCGGCCGACCCGGGCGGTGCGCGGTTCCTGCTCTCGCTCGGATTCGATGTCGCGTGGGTCGGATGGCAGTTCGATGTCGAACGCGATGGGCGCGCGCTCGGGCTGTCGGTGCCCGATGCGACGGGTGTGGCGAATGCCGAGGGCGCTGCGGATGCCGCGGATTCCGCGGGTGATGGGAATGCCGCGGATCCTGTCGATGCCGTCGATGCCGCGAATGAGGTGGATGCCGCGAGCAACGCGAACGTCGTCCGCGCGACACTCGTACCCGATTCGCGCGCGCCCTCGCTCACCTTTCGCGATCTCCACGGCTACACGCCGCGCGACGCGGGCGGCGACGGCCGGACGCTGACCGTCCGCACGCACCGCGGCGACACCGCCGTCGAGATCGCGCGCGACCGCTGGACGCTCGACGGAAACACCGTCACGCTCGACGGCGGGTTCGAGCCCGGACACCTCTACGAACTCGCGTACCGCCCGCGCGCCTTCCCCGTCGCGGGACTCGGGCTCGTCGCGCTGCGCGACGCGGCCATCTGGCTGAAGCACGGCGCCGACTCGCCGCTCGCGGGCGACCGCACGCTCGCCTTCGGGCTCTCGCAGAGCGGGCGCCTACTGAACACCGTGCTCCGGCGCGGCATGGTCGCCGATGCGGACGGTCGCGCGGCCTTCGACGGCGTCTGGAGCCACATCGCGGGCGCCGCGGGCATCGATCTCGATCGGCGCGGTGCGACGCCGACCTCGCTCAGCGACTACGAGACGACGATCGCGCCATTCTCGATCGCGGCGATGCGCGCGCGCCTCGCACCCGCGGTCCGCCCGCGCACGATGCACACGAACACCTCGTGCGAGTACTGGCTCGGCGGACGCATGGCGGCGCTCCTCCATGTCGCGCCCGACGCGTCGCGCGACCTTGATCACGACCTCGAGCACGACCTTGATCACGACCTCGAGCGCGACCTCGAGCGCGATCTCGCGCCCGACACCGACGCGCGCGTCTACCTCCTCGCCGGCACGCAGCACGGTCCCGCGCCGAGCATCCTCCACCTCGGCGGCGCGGCGTACCCCGAGAATCCCGTCGAGACGCGCTGGACGCTGCGCGCGCTCGCCGCCGCGTGGCGCGACTGGCTCGCGGATGGCGTCGCGCCTCCCGCGGACCGCCTCCCGCGCCTCGACGACGGCACGCTCGTGCCGCTCGAACGCTTCACATTCCCCGCGATTCCCGCGGTCGCCGCGCCCGACGCGGCGCTCGTGCCGCCCGTCGTCGCCGACCGCGGGCCGCTTCCCGTCCTCGTCCCCGCGACCGACCGCGACGGCAACGAACGCGCGGGGATCCGCACCGCCGAGCTCACCGTGCCGCTCGCGACCTTCACGGGATGGAACCGAAGGCGCGCGATGGCGGGCGCGCCCCCGCTTCTCGCGACACTCGTTGGCGCGCGCCTTCCGTTCGCGGTCGACGACGCCGCGCGGCGCGCCGCGGGCGATCCGCGCGAATCGATCGCGGCGCGCTACGCCTCGCGCGACGCGTACGACCGTGCGGCGCGCGCCGCGATCGAGGCGCTCGTCGAGGCGCGGTTCCTCCTCGTGGACGATGCGCCACGCGTCCTCGAACGCATGCGCGACGCGTGGGAGTCCACCGTCGCGCCCGCGACGCGCGGAGCCTCCGGCGCACGCTGAACCGCGCGGCGACGGGCGAAGGGCGGCGAGCCGCGAATCGCCGCGATTCACCTTGATTCACCGTGATTCACCGTGATTCACTGCGATTTCGCGGCGCTCTCGCCGAGCCCGAACTCCGGTGCGCGCGAGGACCCGCCGCCTCCACCGATGCAAGCGCCGCGTCCAGTCGGCCCGCGGCGCGCCCACAAACGCACGCGACGCGCCTATCCTCCGCACCCCGCGCGCACCACGCGCGCCCACCGAAGGACCACCGCATGCCCACCCGCGCCTACGCCGCCCAGTCTCCCACCACGCCGCTCGCTCCGCACGCGATCGAGCGCCGCGAACCGACCGCGGGCGATGTCGAGATCGACATCCTCTTCTGCGGCGTCTGCCACAGCGATCTTCACTTCGCGCGGAACGAGTGGGGCTTCACGCAGTATCCCGTCGTGCCCGGCCACGAGATCCTCGGCCGCGTCACGCGCGTCGGCGCGGGCGTGACGAAGTTCAAGGCGGGTGATCTCGCGGCCGTCGGCTGCCTCGTCGACAGCTGCCGTACCTGCGCCCACTGCGCGCAGGGCCTCGAGCAGTACTGCATGACGGGCGCGACCTTCACCTACAACGGCGAGGACCGGCACCTCGGCGGCATGACCTTCGGCGGCTACTCCGAGAAGGTCGTCGTCGACGAGGCGTTCACG
>JBJOHC010000035.1:0-12243 GCA_046047955.1 Planctomycetota bacterium | reverse complement strand
CCGCCGGATACGAGTTCGTCCGTCCCCTCGGCCATGGCGGCACGGGACGCGTCGACCTCTGCCGGCACCACTCGTCGGGCGCGCTCCACGCGGTCAAGTCGATCGACTGCCTCGGGCTCGGCGAATCGGGGCTCGAGCGCGTCCGGCGCGAGTGGCGCATCCTCAGCACGCTCCGCCATCCGACCCTCGTCCCACTCCTCGCCGCGGGCCGCACCGACGACCGCTTCGCCTATCTGGTGATGGAGTTCATCGACGGGCTCGACATCCGCGCGCATGTCGCGGCGCACGCGCTCGACGCGCGCGGCGCGACGCGCATGCTCTGCCCCGTCGCCGAGGCGCTTGCGCTCGCGCATCGCCACGGCGTGATCCACCGCGACCTCAAGCCGTCCAACATCCTCGTCGACTCCGAAGGCCGCGCGCGGCTTCTCGACTTCGGCGCGGCGCGGGTGGGTGCGGGTGGCGCGGTCAGCGTCCACCGCCACACCCTCACGGGCGAAATGGTCGGCACGCTCACCTACATGAGCCCCGAGCAGGCCGCGGGCCGGTCGGGCGATGTCGACGCGCGGACCGATGTCTACCAGCTCGCGACGCTCCTCTACGAGCTGATCGAGGGCCGTCCACCACTCGACTTCGACGGACTGACGCTCGCCGAGACCATCTCGACCATCGTGCGCGCCAAGCCGCGCGCCATGAGGCGACCCGAGCGCGAGGGCGGTGCGTCCCCCGCCCTCGCGCGGGTCGTCATGCGCGCCCTGGCGAAGCGGCCCGAGGCGCGGTTCGACGACATGGAGGCGTTCATCCGCGCGCTCGCGAAGGCACTTCGCAGCCGGCCCGTCGAGCGGGGCGAGTGCGCCGCGGCCTGAGTTCCCGAGAGTCGCGCCTTCCCGCGAAACGAAACGAACGACCCGCGCGGCGCCGAGGCGCCGCGCGGGTCGTTCGTGCATTCGACACCCATGTATGGCGCGCGGTCGCGCGCATTCACCGCGTGGCCGTCATGCGTCCGTCGCGCATCGATCGCGCATCCGTCACCGCTTCGCCGCGCCGATCCCGATCGCGATCGCCTCGCCGCGCTCAGGCCGTCGGTGCGACCGAGCACGGTCCGGGGCGCGCGTCGTCGCCCCCCCGTTCCTCGGCGATTTCGACGCTCGAACCGGGGAGGAGGACCGCCTCGACCGAGAATCGGCCCACCGCGAGGGGGAGGCGCAGGGCGCCCATCCCACCGATCGACTGCGCGACTTCGGTCGCGAACGCATCGCGGACGAGGACGGTCGACTCGGGCACCAGCGTGCTGCGCACCGAGAGAAGGGCTCCCGGCGGGTCGATCCTCAGTACGACCCGCAGACGCACCTCCTCGGTCTCGGCGACGGCGAAGACCGTGCTCCGATCAACGCGGACCGAGACTCCCGCGATCCCCGCCTCCGTCAGGCCGAGCGAATCCACATCGAACCATTCGCAGTCGCAGTCGAGTCCCGACCAGAAACGCATCCGCTCGATGACGAGCCCACGGGGCTCTCGGGCGATCGACGGCAGCGGCGGCGGAGTGGGGGGCATAGGAGATCGCCGACGGATGCCGGTCTCGATGCGATGCGATGGCGTAAGGGAACCGGCCCGCGGCCGTGATGGGGCGAAAGGTCATGGGCGTTTGCGGGAAATCCAACCGAAGCCTGTCACGGGACGGCGTGGAATTCCGAGAATCATGCAGATCGAATCATGCAGATCGCGAGGCGCCCTCCGCGTGCCGGCCCGCCCCGCGCCACCCACGATGATGCGCCCGCCCGAACCACCCGAGCCCGAACCATCCGAGCCCGCGCCGCCCGACACCGACCTCTGGGGGCGCGCGATTCCCGCGCCCTCCCCGCGGTCACGCGGGACGGCCGCGCGCGCGCCGCAACCCGCAGCCGCGGCCGCCGCACTCGAGCCGCTCGGGCGCGCGCTTCCCGCGCGGCTCCGCCTCGGCACCTCGAGCTGGAGCTTCCCCGGCTGGCGCGGGCTCGTCTACGACGGAACGCCCGACGAGCCGCGCCTCGCCCGCGACGGGCTCGCGGCCTACGCGCGGCACCCGCTCTTCCGAACGGTCGGCGTCGACAAGACCTACTACCGACCCGCGCCGCGCGAGGAGTACGCCCGCCTCGCCGCGCAGGTCCCCGACGGCTTCCGCTTCCTCGTGAAGGCCTGGCGCGGGCTCGTCGACGCGGGCGACCCCGCGGGGCGGGGTGCGTGGCTCGATGCGCCGCGCGCGATCGCCGACTTCATCCAACCGGCGTCCGAGGGACTTGGCGCGAAGGCGGGGCCGCTCCTCTTCCAGTTCCCGCCGATGGGTCTCCGTACGGAGGCCGAGGTGGCGCGCTTCGCCGCGCGGCTCGGGGCGTTCCTGCGCGGGCTGCCGCGCGGCCCGCTGTACGCGGTCGAGGTGCGCGACCGCGCGCTCGTCGGCGCGGCGCTCGGCGAGACGCTCGCCGACGCGGGGGTCGCGCCCTGCCTGACCGTCCACCCGACGATGCCGTCGGTCGAGGAGCAGTCGCGCGCGCTCGCGCTCGATCCGTCGCGGCCGCTCGTCATGCGGTGGATGCTGCGCGGGAACCACCGCTACGGCGAGGCGAAGGACCTCTACGCGCCGTTCGATCGGCTGGCGGAGCCCGATGACGACGCGCGCGACGCGCTCGCGCGGCTCGCGCGGGCCGCGCTCGGCGCGGGGCTCGACGCGTGGATCGTCGTCAACAACAAGGCCGAGGGGTCGAGTCCGCTCTCGGTCGAGCGGCTCGCGCGCGCGGTGACGTCGCCCGAAGTCGCGCAGGGCGACGCGGAACTCAGGCGTTCGGACGGCGCGGCAGCCGCCAGCTGAAGACGATCCGCGAGGAGATCGGCGGATACGGCAGCGCGAACCGATGGTGCTCGAGGTCCGCAAGTTCCGCGCCGACCGCCGCCGCGCCGCGCGCGACGAGCTCGCGGTAGGCGGGCGCGAGCGGCAGGAGTTCGCCGGGAAGGTCGATGTGCGAGGGGCGCTCGAGTGTCGCCTCGCAGCGCAGCTCCGCCGTGTTTCCCTGCTCGCGCACGCCTCGGCGGGCGAGCACGCACGCGATGTCTCCTCCGCGAGGAATCGCGCGGTGGACGAAGATGTCGAAGACGGCGAGGTCCATCACATTCGAAATGGGGAGACCGAAGTCGACGGTCTCGTCCTCCTTCCCCTCCTCGGTGGCGCCCGTGTAGAGGGGTCCCGCGGCGAGGAGATGCTCGGCGAAGGAGAGGAGGAGCGGCTCGCGACGATCGGCACGGCGGCCGAGGAAATCGATGCCGGGCCGTCCGACGGGCGGGCTCGGGCAGAGTTCGTCGTCGCCGATCAGTGGCGAGGAGAGGTCGCGCACCAGCGGATCGAGCGGGTCGTGGCTCGCGATGCCCGTGCCGATCCGCTCGCCCTTCTCGTCGTGCTGCCAGCTGAACAGGCGCGAGTAGAGCGGCCAGGGCGAACCCGCGACATGCCGCTCGGGTCCGTACATCATGGTGAGCCCCGCGAGCGAGGCGCGGTCGCCATCGGGCGTCGGCGCGACGACATAGGCACCGATGCGGGCACGGATCCGCATGCCGAGGACGGCGGCGAGCGCGTCGGCGGCCTCCTTGCGGAGGCGGACGAGGTGGCGCGCATCGGCCGCCGTGGCATCCGAGCCCGAGACGAGCGAGTCGAGGCTCGTCCGCGCGAGGCGATGCTCGACGATGAACGCCTCGAAGCGGCGGATCGCGCGTTCGAGGAGCTCGAGGACGGGATTCGGCGTGCCGCGCGCCCGAAGCGCGTCGGTCACCTTCGCCCAGCCGCGCGCGCCGGGGATGAGCGTCGAGGGCGCGCCCGTCTCCTCGGAGAAGGCGAGCTGGTGCACCTTCCAGCCGATCGACTTGTCGAGTCCGAGGGTGCGGGCGGCGGCGCGCGCGCCGAGCGTCGGCTTCACATGGAGGAGAAGCGCCTGGCGCATCGCGCCGCGCAGCTCGGAGAAGACGGACTCGAACTCGGTGGCGAGCGCGGAGGAGGTGTGACTCGGTTCCTTCATCGATCTGTCTGGAGTTCACTCGCTCCGGGCGTCGGCGCCATCGTCCGTCGCGAGGAATGCCCGCATGCGACCCGCGACGGCATCGGGGCGATCATACAGAAGGACGTGACCCGCGCCCTCCATGACCTCGCCCTCCATGTCGGCGAGGCCCATGCGCCAGACGGCGATCATCGAGGGGTCGGTGAGGAGGTCCTCGGAGCCGTAGAGGACGAGGACGGGCGCGCGGATCGAGGCGAGGAGCGGCTCGCAGCCCTTCACGAGGAAGGCGCGCAGATCCTCGACGATGCGCAGGAACGCCTCGCGGCGCTCGAGGGCGCGTGCGACGAACTGCGCGCGGATCGGCGCGGGCATCTCGGGCGGATTCGGGAAGTTGAGGCGGAGGACCTCGTCGAAGCTCGCGTCGTCGCGGATATCGAGCGGCAGTTCGCCCGCGGCGACCCGGCGCATGAAGTCGTTCTGCCGCGGCGCCTCGACGCCTGCGGGGGAGAGGAGGACGATCCGCCCGACCGAGTCGGGATAGGTCGCCGCGTAGGCCGCCGCGAGGGCGCCGCCCATCGAGGTGCCGACGACATCGACGGTGCCGAGCGACTCGTGCGCGCGGAAGCGCTCGATCTCGTCGACGTAGAGGCGCCAGTCGTGGGTCCGGTCGCCGTGCAGCGCGTGCTCGCCGAAGCCGGGGAGGTCGGGGATGACGACGCGGTGGGTGTCGGCGAGGATCGGCGCGACGCGCATCATCGCCTCGGCCGAGGTGCCGAGGCCGTGGAGGACGAGGACGGTGCGCGGCGGCGTCGCGCCCGGAACGCGGACGGCGGCCGCGTCGGGATGGGTGTCGAGAACGCGCCATGCGTGACCGTCGATCTCGACGAACCGCTCGGCGACGCCCGCCTGCGCGTGACCCGCGAGCATCGCGAGGCGGAAGGCGCGCGCGGGGTCGTTCCAGAGCCAGAGCCCCGCCGCCGCGCCGGTCGCGAGAAGGACGGCGACGGCGACGCCGAGCCACTTGAACACGCGCTTCATGCGCGCAGCGTACGCATCGTCGCGCATCCGCGGCGCCCTCCTCCGCGCGCATCTGGGCGAGCGGCCTGCTCCGCATGTCCCCGTCCCACACGCCGCGCCGTACGATGCGCCCCATGGCCCCGCATTCCCCGATCGGCATCACCGAATCCGAAGTCGCTGCGTTCCGCGACGCCTTCGAGAGGACCCGCGCCGAGATCGCGAAGGCGGTCGTCGGGCACCAGGAGATCGTCGAGGGCGTCCTCGTCTGCCTCTTCGCGGGCGGGCACTGCCTGCTCGAGGGCGTGCCGGGGCTCGGCAAGACGCTCCTCATCCGCTCGCTCTCGCAGGCGCTCCACCTCCACTTCAGCCGCATCCAGTTCACGCCCGACCTGATGCCCGCCGATGTGACGGGCACGACGATCGTCGTCGAGACGCCCGCGGGCCGCGACTTCCAGTTCCGCAAGGGTCCGATCTTCGCGCAGATCGTCCTCGCCGACGAGATCAACCGCGCGACGCCGAAGACGCAGTCGTCGCTTCTCGAGGCGATGCAGGAGCGCAGCGTCACCGTCGGCGGCAACACCTACATGCTCGAGAAGCCGTTCTTCGTCATGGCGACGCAGAACCCGATCGAGCAGGAGGGCACCTATCCCCTGCCCGAGGCGCAGCTCGACCGCTTCTTCTTCAAGCTCGTCGTCGGATACTCGACGCGCGAGGAGCTCTCGACGATCCTCGACCGGACGACGACGGGCGAGCAGCCGTCGATCTCGCGCGTCCTCGACGCCGAGGGGATCGTGAAGGCGCAGCGGCTCGTGCGGTCGGTGGCGATCGCGCCCGAGGTGCAGGACTACGCGGTGCGCATGGTGCTCGCGACGCATCCCGGCGGGCAGTTCGCGACGCCGATGACGAACCAGTTCCTCCGCTTCGGCGCGAGTCCGCGCGCGGCGCAGACGCTCGTCCTCGGCGCCAAGGTGAAGGCGCTCCTCGCGGGGCGCACCGCGGTCTCGTTCGACGATGTGAAGTCGGTCGCGCTCGCCGCGCTCCGCCACCGCGTCCTCCTCAACTTCGAGGCCGAGGCCGAGGGCCGCACCGCCGACGAGGTCGTGCGCAACATCGTCGACACGCTGGTGCTCGACGCGCGCTGACGCGGGGCGCTGGGCGCGTGCCGTCGCGCATCCCATTCTCTTCCGATCCTTCCGCGCCCTCGCGCGCACCGAACCAGGGATTCATCATGAAGCACACCGCCGTCTCCGCCGTTCCCGCCGTCCTTCTCGCCACGATCGTCACGGGTGCCGCCTGCGCGCAGGACGACGACACCACGACCGGCGCCGAGCGCACGATCGCCGCGCTCGGTGACCTCCGCTTCGTCGTCGCGGGCGGCTACGCGCGATTCCTCGACACCGACTTCGATGCGGGTGGCGGCGAGGTCGGCGTCGATCGCGTCATGGCGTCGTTCAGCGTCTCGGGCGAGGCGAACGAGAACGTCCGCTGGAGCGTGGGCGTCGACTGGGAGGGCGGCTGGTACGACTTCGGCGCGACGGGCACGCTCGCGAACGCCGCGGGCGGCACGCCGTGGGACGCGGTCCAGTCGACGGCGATCCTCGCGCGCCTCGACTACAGGCTCGGCGAGCGCTGGCGCGCGAGCGCGGGATTCCTCGTCGGCTTCGCGGGCGAGAACGACGCGAGCGCGGGCGAGAGCATCACCTTCGGCGGACTCCTCGGCGCGTCGTACTCCTTCAGCGAGGAGCTCAACCTCGGCGCGGGCGTCTTCCTCTCGTCGCGCATCGAGGACGACATCCTGGTGATCCCGCAGATCCTCGTCGACTGGCGGCCGTGCAAGGAGTTCCGACTGTCGAACTTCGCGGGCCCCGAGGCGTTCCCTGGCGGCGCGGGCCTCGAGGGGATCTGGCAGATCTCGGATGAGTTCGAGCTCGCGCTCGGCGGACGCTACACCTACCGCCGCTTCCGGCTCGACGACACGGGCGCTCCCGCGCGGGCGAACGGCGTCGGCGTCGACCAGGGCCTGCCCGTCTGGCTGCGCGCGACGATGCGCGCGAAGTGCGGCGCGCGCATCGATCTCGTGGGCGGCTTCCAGTTCATGGGCGAGATGTCGCTCGAGGACTCGGCGGGCGTCGAGCTCGCGAAGGAGGATGTCGAGGCGGCGCCGTTCGTCGGCGTCTTCGCGAGCTGGAGGTTCTGAGCGATGGCCGGCGAGGGAACGGGACGAGGCGACGACGCGAGGGGCGAGACGAAGGACGAGGCACCGCGCGTGCCGCGGCCCGTCGCGCTCGTCACGGGCGCGAGCGCGGGGCTCGGGCGCGAGTTCGCGCTTCTCTTCGCGGAGCGCGGGCACGACCTCGTCGTGGTCGCGAGGCGCCGTGAACGGCTCGTCGAACTCAAGAAGGAGTGCGCCGAGCGCTTCGGGGCGCGCACGATGGTGATCGACGAGGATCTCTCGCACGCGGCGGCGCCGCGGCGGATCGCCGAGATCGTGCAGAGTTCGGGGCTCGAGATCGAGGTGCTCGTCAACAACGCGGGATACGCGCTCAACGGGCGCTTCCTCTCGAACGACTGGGCGGCGCACGCGGATTTCCTGCAGGTGATGGCGACCTCGTGGCTGCATCTCACGCACCTGTTCGCGCCCGCGATGGTGCGGCGCGGACGCGGGCGGATCCTCCATGTCTCGAGCCTCGCGTCGCTCTGCCCCGAGCCGCCCGGCAGCCTCTACGCGCCGGTGAAGTGCCTGATGACGGCGGCGAGCCGCGCGATGCGGTTCGATCTCCTCGGCACGGGCGTGCATGTGACCGCGCTCTGTCCGGGCTTCACCTACACCGAGTTCCACGACATCCTCGGCAACCGCGACGAGATGAACCGCCTGCCGAAGTTCATGTGGCAGGACGCGCGCACGGTGTGCCTCGCGGGCATCGCGGGCGTCGAGCGGAACCGCGCGATCGTGGTGCCCGGCGCATTCAACCGCATGGCCGCGACGATGTGCCGCCTGCTGCCGTATGCGTGGACCTCGCGGATGATCCCGAAGGGCGTGATGGAGCGCTGACGCGAGGCCGCGGAGGCCGGCGGTCCGCGCGGGCGCACAGTGCCTGCGTTTCGGGCGAGTTCCGCACTTCCTCGCGCCGCGTGTTTGAGCGGCTTCCCCGATCCGCGCGGGTGACCCGCTTCCTCGAGCCACGTGCGTGCCCGACGTCTTCGATCCGCGTGGGTGCCCGACGTCTTCAGACGTCGGAACACAGGGCGCCAGCATGGCACGGACGCGACGGGAACCGACGACCCACGACGCGTGACCGACGACCCACGACCGACGACCGACCACGGCATCGTGATCGACACGCCACCCGTTCCGACGTCCTCGCTTCGCTCCGACATCGGGCACCCACGCAACCGGACCGCGTGCGGGTCCACTCCCGCGTCACGCGATCGCGTGCGGTTCCGCGCCGCGCGCACGCGCGCGACTTCGGGCATGATGCGGTGATGCAGGAGTCCGCATGTCGCTGATCGCCACGCCCATCGTCGTCGAGTCGCCCGCCGAGATCCCGCTCGCGCTCGAGCGCGCGGCACGCGCGCGGCTGCTCGGCGCGCGCATGGTCGAGTGGCGCTGTGACGGCCTCGCGTCGGCAGAGGGCGCCGCCGACGCGGTCGCGCGGCTCGTTCGCGAGAGTCCGCTGCCGTCGCTCGTCACCGTGCGTTCGGCCGAGGAGGGCGGCACCTCGTCGCTCGAGGAGAACGCGCGACTCGCCTTCCTCGCGCGCGTCGCGAAGTCGGCCGACGCGCCGCGGCTCGTCGATGTCGAGCATGCGTCGATGTCGTCCGATGTCGCGCGCGCGCTTCTCGCGGCGGCGCTCCATCGCGATGGCGAGGAGCCCGGTCCACGCCTCGTCGCGAGCGCCCACGACTTCGCGGGCCGACCCGCCGACCTCGTGCGCCGCGTCGCCGCGATGAGCGAGGATCCGCTCGTCTCGGTCGTGAAGATCGCGTGGATGGCGCGGAGCGTGCGCGACAACCTCGAGGCGTTCGACCTCCTCGCCTCGCGCGCGAAGCCGACGATCGCGCTCTGCATGGGCGAATTCGGGCTGATGAGCCGCGTGCTCGCGCCCAAGTTCGGCGGGTTCCTCACCTTCGCCTCGGACGCGGAGGGAACGGGCACCGCGCCGGGGCAGCCCTCGGCGCGCGAGCTGCGCGACCTCTACCGCTTCGGTTCGATCGGGCCCGCGACGCGCGTCTACGGGGTCGTCGGCTGGCCGGTCGGCCACTCGCGTTCGCCCGCGTTCCACAACGCGCGGTTCGCCGAGGCGGGGCACGACGGCGTCTACCTGCCCATTCCCGTTCCCTCCGAATGGGAGCACTTCAAGGCGACGATGGGCGCGCTCGTCGACCATGAGCGCCTCGACTTCGCTGGCGCGAGCGTGACGATCCCGCACAAGGAGCATCTCGTCCGGTTCGTCCGCGAGCGCGGTGGGACGGTCGACGCCGACGCCGCCTGGCTCGGCGCGGCGAACACGCTCGTCGTCCATCCGCACGGGACGCCCGACGCCGAGCGCCTCGTCGCGACGAACACCGACATGCCCGCGGCGGTCGAGTCGCTCGCCGCCGCGCTCGCGGCGCACGGGCGCGCGCTCGCGTCGTGCCGCGTCGCGGTCTTCGGGGCGGGTGGCGTCGCGCGCGCGGTCGCGGGCGGACTCGCGCTCGCGGGCGCGACGGTCGTCGTCTTCAACCGCTCGCACGAGCGCGCCGAGGCGCTGGCTGCGGCGCTCGCGGGCCGTGCCCTCGCCAACGGGCGCACGACGCGGGTCGTCGCCGGACGCGAGGAGGATTTCGACTGTGGCGCCGCGGGCTGCGAACGCTTCCACGCGTTCGTCAACTGCACGCCGCTCGGAATGGAGGGCGGGCCCGACCCGACGGGTTCGCCGATGCCCGACGACGCGGTGGTCGACTCCGAGACCGTCGTCATGGACACGGTCTACGCGCCCAGGGAGACGCCGTTTCTCCGCGAGGCGCGCGCGCGGGGCGCGACCACGGTCGACGGCGAGGCGATGTTCCTCAGGCAGGCCGAGCTCCAGTCGGCGCTCTTCCTCGCGCGATGGTGATCGTTCCGCGACGCGCGGCCCGTGCGCGCTCGGGTAGCATCGCGCCATGGCTGGCGACGACGACCTTCCCGAGACGGACGACGACTTCGGCGACGACGATCCGCTCGCCTTCACGCCCGGAGAGTCCTCCTCCGTCGAGCCCTCGCCCGAGGAGCGCGACGCGATCCTCGCGGCGCGCCGCTTCCTGCGCGCGAACCTGACGGGCGTCATCGGCTTCGACGGCGAGTTCGTGCCGATCAAGGTGGTCGTCGCACCCGACGGCGCGCTCGTCGCGCCCGTGATGGTCGCGATGCTGCGCGCCTTCGATGTCGCGCTCTTCCTTCCCGACGAGGACCCCGCGTCGATGCACATGCAGGTGACGCTCGAGGAGATCTCCGAGAAGGGCGAGCACGGCGCGCTCTGCGACCGCTGGCGCATCTACCACGGCGAACCCGAGGATGTGCGCTGGGCGCGGATCTCGATCGACGCGGCGAAGTTCGGCGGCATGATGTTCGACGGGCTCGCGCTCATGGAGCCGAATCCGCTCGCGGGCGACGAGGCGCGCCTCTGCCGCGCGGCGAACGGCGATCACCGCGACGACCTGCGCGCGGCGGTCGCCGCGGTGCGCGGCCTCGCGGTCGAGGACCCGCGGCTCGTCGGCGTCGACCCGCTCGGGTTCGATGTGCGCGGGCGCTTCGATGTGATCCGCCTGCCCGCGGACCCTCCCATCGCCGACGCCGAGGACGCGCTCGCCGCGCTCGAGGAGATGGCGGGCGGCGGCGAATAGCGCGTTCGGCGCCGATTCGGCGAGCGAACCTCGACACGGCTCGAGGCGCGGGACATGATGTTCCCGATGTCCGCCTCGGCGCACCCCGTCCACCCCGCGATCGACGACGCGCTTCGCGCGGGCGACGCCGTGCGGCTCGCGGTGGCGGTCGAGCGCGATGCCGCGCGGCTGCGGGAAGCGGGCGGGCGGGCGACGCTCGCGCCGGACAGCCGCCGCGGACCAGCGCGCGACGAACGCAGACCGCGGACCGCAGACCGCTCCCCGCCGCCGCGGGACTCGTCCCCGAAGACCTCGAGGTGATCGGACTTCGCCTGCGGGACGCCTCCTGGTCCGTGATCGCCGAAGCCCTCGGAACGACGGTCGCGGGGGCGCACCGGCGCTACTACCGCGCGATCGCCGCGCTCGCCGCCGCGGCCGAGGCGCGGCAGAGGGCCGGCTCGCCGCCCACGCCGTAGAATCCGCCTGCCGCGCGCGGCGGAGGTCACACGATGGGCATGACGGAAGGCGACAAGAAGTATTCGGGAAGCCTCAATCACGCGATGATCGCCGACGGCGAGGCCGCGGCCGCGCAGGCGTGCGCCGACCACTTCGGCGAGCCCGGCTACACCGACATCTCCAAGGTCTACATCTCGCAGCGCTACGAGGGCTACAGCGAGGAGAACCAGGAGACCTGGCGCATCCTCTACGACCGCCAGATGGCGTACCTCGCGACGCACGCGTCGGCGGTCTATCTGTCGGGCGCGCGCGCGATCAACCTCGTGCGCGACCACATCCCGTACCTCGAGGGGCCGAAGAGCGTCAACCACTTCCTCCAGCGACTCACTGGCTGGCAGAGCCGCGCGGTGCCCGGCTACCTGCCCGCGAAGGCGTTCTTCGCCTGCCTCGCGCGGCGCGAGTTCCCGACGACGATCGTGATCCGCCCGAAGGAGTCGATCGACTACCTGCCCGAGCCCGACATCTTCCACGACATCTTCGGGCATGTGCCTCTGCACGCCGATCCCGTCTTCGCCGACTTCCTGCAGACCTACGGCAAGGCGGCGCTCCTCACCGAGGACCCGTACCACACCGAGCGCCTCGCGCGGCTCTTCTGGTTCACCGTCGAGTTCGGGCTGATCCGCGAGGGCGGCGAGCTCAAGCTCTACGGCTCGGGCCTCATCTCGAGCCCGGGCGAGTCGGTGCACGCGCTCACGAGCCCCGAGGTCGACCGCCGCCCGTTCGACCTCGACACCGTGTGCGACACGAGCTTCGAGATCGACCACTACCAGCCGATCCTCTACGTGCTCGACAGCTTCGAGCAGCTGCGCGACGCGATGAACCGCTATGCGAACAAGCTGATCGAGGAGGCGGG
>JBJOHC010000034.1:0-18044 GCA_046047955.1 Planctomycetota bacterium | reverse complement strand
GTGGATCTCGACCTGCTCGAGCTGGAGCCGGGCGCGCAGGAGGCGGTGCATCAGGTCGGAATCGTCGATCCCGAGGATGCGCGGCGTGCGCGGGCGTTCGTCGTGACCGAGGGCGGCGACGTTCATCGCGGCGCGTCCTCTCCTTCGTCACCGCTGTCGGGTTCGCGCGGCGGGTGCGGGGCGCGGCCGTGGCGCTCGAAGCCGAAGGGATCGGCGTCGGAGAACGCCGCTTCGGTGCCGTCGCCATCGCGATCGTCGTCGCCACCATCCTCGCCATCGTCCTCGCCATTCGGGGCGAGTTCGCCCGTCAGACCCCACGCGAAGCCCTCGCGCCGGCCGGCGCGCACCGCGTCCTGGCAGAGCGTGATGAGCGTCTCGGCGCGCTCCGAGACCGCGGAGAGGGCGGCCTCCTCGGCGAGTTCGCGGATGGCGTCGTCTTCGGCTCCGACGGATGCGGAGGAGGGCGGGGAGGAGAAATCGGACTTGGAGAAGTCGGACGAGGAGAAATCAGACTGGGAGGACCGACCAACGCGCGACGACGGGCGCCGCGCGGGAAGCCCCGCCTCGACCTCGCGCGCGGCGTCGCCGATCGCGGGGAAGCCGTATCCGCCCGCCGTTCCCGAGAGCTGGTGCGCGAGCGAGCGCAGACCCGCGAGATCCGCCGCATCGAGCGCGCGACGGAGCGAGCCGACGCGGCGATCGAGGTCCTCGAGGAAGAACGCGAGCAGCGCGCGCATCTCGGGGTCGTCCGAAAACGCGCTGCGCGCGGCATCGCCGCGGTCCTGATGGCGGTCCTGGCGGGACTCGTCCTCGTGCATGGCGGTGGTCATCGGTCGGCGCGGACCGCGGCTTTTCCCGACCACCGCGGTCGGACACCGCGCGGGCGGCCGCGGGCGGCGCGTTCGCGACGACCGCTACAGACCGCATGCATCGACCCGATCGCGCGCGCGATCGAGGCGCGGTCGCGCGTTTGACCCGTTCGCGCGAAAGCCCTACCTTCCGACCCGATCCAACGCACCCACGCCCGCGCGAAAGCGCGGACGAAGGAGTTCAGCCAGTGCTTCCCAGCCCCCCTGCCCGCGAGGGCCAGCTTGGTTTTCTTCTCCTGCCGCCCTACCGCGTGCAGGGCATCAGCGTCGCCGGCGAGGCGACCGCGATCCAGGTCCCCGAACTCGACGTCTGCTTCGACATCGGGATCTGCACGCGCGCCGCGCTGAGCTCGCCGACCATCGCGCTCAGCCACGCGCACATGGACCACCTCGGCGGACTGCCGTACTGGTTCAGCCAGCGCTACTTCCAGAAGATCGGCGGCGAGACGCACATGCCCGACCGGCCGGGCGGCAAGCCGAAGGCGCCCGTCGGACGCTGCCTCTGCCATCCCGAGCTCGAGCAGCCGCTGCGCGCGATGATGCGCGCATGGGAGCCGCTCGAGCGGCAGCGGACGCCGTTCGAGATCACGGGCCTCGCGCCCGAGAGCGAGTTCCCGATCAAGCCGAACGTCTCGCTGCGCGCGATCGCGACGAAGCACACGGTGCCGAGCCTCGGCTTCGCGGCGATCGAGCGGCGCAGCAAGCTCAAGGAGGAGTTCAACGGCTTCCCGCAGGAGAAGCTCCGCGAACTGCGGACGCGCGGCGTCGAGATCACGATGCAGCGCGAGATCCCGCTGGTCGCCTACACGGGCGACACGGCGCCCGGCGAGTACCTCGTGCGCGACGAGTTCGCCGACGCGCGCATCGTGATCGCCGAGTGCACCTTCTTCGAGCCCGGTCACGGCGATCGCGCGCGGACGGGGATGCACCTCCACATCGACGACATCTGCCGGCTGCTTCCCGTGTGGAAGGCCGAGGCGATCGTCCTCGTGCACGCCTCGCGGCGGACGACGATCCACTACGCGCGCGAGCGGATCCAGGAACTCGCGGGCGAGCATGCGTCGCGCATCCATCTTCTCATGGACTTCCGCTCGAACCGCCAGCGCTACGAGCGTCAGCTCGCGGCGGCGCAGGCGGCGGCGGGAGGCGGCGCGACGGAGAGCGCCGCGCCGGTCGAGGAGCCGCAGGGCGCGGCGAGCGCGGTCGAGACGGGTGCGGTGACGGGCGATTCGGATCAGGGGCTCGACGGCGCCGGAAAGTGACGGCACGCGCGAACGCGCGCGCTTTCGCGGTGGAACGGCGTTTTCGCAGTCCCGCGCGGCGTTGACGCGCCGCGCGCGAAGCCATATCGTCCGCCCCCCGCGAACCGGGACCTGCGGTGGGATGCAGGCCGTCGCGGACTCCACCGGTTTGGCGAGTCGGCAGAAGTCGGCATGGATGCTCGACGCGATGTGCAACGCGGCGATGGTCGCGTCGCCCCATCGGCCGGCGCCCGCGCGAACCGACGGGCGAGAGCGTGAGATCCGATGCAGCGCACCAACCCACAACTCCGAGAGGCGCTGCTCGAGTACCTCCGCGGGAACCACCCCGACATCTGCCGGCACTGGTTCGACGACATCGAGCCGAGCGAGACGCGCGACGGCGTGCTGCGGCTCGTGGTGCGCGAGCCGGTGCAGCTCAAGTACCTGCAGCGCTGCTGCGGACCGCAGTTCACCGAGGCGGCGCAGACGGTCACGGGGCGGCTCCTCGTCGTGCGCTTCGTCAGCCCCGACGACCTCGCGAAGCTCGACGCGCCCGCGGTCGCGGCGGCGGTCTCGACCACCGAGGATGGCGGCGAGCGCCCCGCGTGGCTCGACGAGCAGATGCTCCTCAATCCCGACCACACCTTCGGGTCGTTCGTGGTCGGGCCCGGCAACCGGCTCGCGCACGCGGCCGCACAGGCGGTGATCGCGCGACCGGGCCGCGCCTACAACCCGTTCTTCATCCATGGCGGCGTCGGACTCGGAAAGACGCACCTCCTGCACGCGATGTGCCAGGAGCTCCTGCGCGCGCAGCCGGGGCTCAGCCTCTGCTACATCTCGTGCAACACCTTCATGGACCTCTTCCACGAGGCCGTGCGCGCGGGACGGATGACCGACTTCCGGAACCGCTTCCGCACCGCCGATGTCCTCGTGATCGACGACATCCACTTCCTGTCGAAGCACGAGCAGACGCAGGAGGAGTTCTTCCACACCTTCAACGCGCTGAACCAGCACGGGAAGCAGATCATCCTGAGCTCGGACGCGGCGCCCAACGAGATCCCCGACCTCGAGGAGCGCCTCACGAGCCGCTTCTCGGCGGGACTGGTCGCGCGCATCGAGCGCCCCTGCTTCGAGACGCGCGTGTCGATCGTGAAGGCGAAGGCCGAGCTCCACGAGCTCGAGCTCCCCGACGACGTGCCAGCGTACATCGCGTCGAAGGTCGATTCGAACATCCGCGAGCTCGAGGGCGCGCTGACGCGGATCCGCGGCGTGGCGATGGCGCTCGGCCAGCCGATCACGCTCGACCTCGCGAAGCAGGCGCTCGACGGCGAGACGACCGCGCGCGGTGGCAACGCGCCGTCGATCCAGATGATCGCGGAGATCGCGACCCGCTTCTACAACGTGAAGCTGACCGACCTCCTCTCGAAGCGCCGGCACAAGTCGATCGCACTGCCGAGGCAGGTCGCGATGTGGCTCGCGCGGCGGCACACGCGCTACTCGCTCGAGGAGATCGGCGGGTACTTCGGCGGGCGCGACCACACGACCGTCATGCACGCCGTGCGGACGACCGAGGACCGCGCGAACGCCGACCCGAAGTTCCGGGCCGAGCTCGAGCATGTCGAGCAGGAGCTCCTCGAGCGCGGGTCGCGCTGAGGCGGTTTCGCGGGGCGTCGGTGGGGGCACTCGTGCGTTCCGCGCAGACTTCCCGAGGCCGAGTCCCACGAAGCCAAATCCCACGACGCCAAGTCCTCCGGGCGAAGGCCCCGAAGCGAGGCCCCAAGGGACGATTTCCAGCAATTCACGGTCTTCAAGCGCTTCCTGGCGCGATGGTGCGGGTCTTCCTGCGTTCGCGGCGACGCATCGAACGGGGCGGCGCCGTGACTCTGGGGACACCGCAGTGCCGCACGGCCGTCGTGTGGACATCCTGTTGGCGACTGTCCATCGCTGTCGACGCCGAACGGTCTGGCGTCACGAATTCGGACGCGTCACGGATCGGTGGTGGTCGGCCGGTCCAGGCAATCGTCCCTGATCGAACGGAAACGACAGACGAGTGGAAGGTGGTTCAGAGCCAATGAATGGCGGAAGTTCATTCAAGACAAGGACTTCCGTATGTCTGCCGCGTGGTTTTCCACATGTGGACAGGGTTCTTATCTAGAGAAGAAGAGATTCTTTCTCTCTCTTCTGTCGGAGCCGCGCACGCGGCGCCGCTGGTTTCCGGTCGGTCGACGCATGGTTCTCGCGCCTGCGGGAACTCCGCGATAAACCAGCGTCAACGCGCTCGCCTCGCACCGCGAGAACGGACGGAGCTTGTGGATAAGTCCTGACAGCGTGGGCAGAAGACGGTCGTCCGACCCTGGAGGCGCAGCTGCACGAGGGTGGTCCGGCAGCCGAGGCAGGGCTGGTCGCCGCGACCGTAGACGCGGTGCGTCTGAACGGCTTCGCCAGGCTGCCCGAAGGCGTCGCGGTAGTCGCGGAGGGTCGAGCCGCCGGCGCGGATTGCGCGGGCGAGGATGCGCCGGATCTCTCTGGCGAGTGCGGTGATCCTGTCGCTTCCGAGGTCCGAGGCGACTTCGAGCGGGTGGATGCCGGCGGCATGCAGCGACTCGTCGGCGTAGATGTTGCCGACGCCGGCCACGATGGTCTGGTCGAGGAGCGCGCTCTTCACGGGGCGGCGCGTGGCGGCGAGACGGTCGGCGAGCGCCCGCGCGGTCACGGTGAGGGCGTCGGGACCGAGGGCGGCCCAGGTGGCGTGGACCGACCCGATCGATGGATGGGTGGTGAGACCGCCGAAGCGGCGCGGGTCGCGGAAACTCATCCGCGCGGGGAGGGCGTCTGGTGCGAGGGGCGTGGAGGTGGGCGCCGTCGAGCCGCGCCGTGCGCGCGTGGGGGTCGAGGCGGAACCGCCCGCGGCCTCGAGTCGCCAGACGACATGGCGGTGGCGCGCGTCGGCGCCCGCGGGGAGGTCGTCGGTCTCGAGCGCGACGGACCCGGTCATTCCGAGCTGGACGACGATCGCGCGACCATCGCGCGCCTCGATCGCCATCTGCTTGCCGTGGCGGTGGGTGGCGACGATCTCGGCGCCCGACAGGAGTTCGTGATCGAGCGTGTCGGCGGGCGGTCGCCGCTTGGGCCGTCGCATCGAATCACCCGCGCGGGCGACGACATCGCCGCGCCTCACCTCGACCGAGGCGATGCGCACGCCCACGATCCAAGGATCGAGCGATCGGCGAAGGTGTTCGACTTCGGGAAGTTCGGGCATCGGCGCGCGCGGCTGCGGGTGACGGGTCCGCGTCACCTATACTCGCCCCGCGCGCGCGCGGGCCGTTCGTGCCGAAGTTTCGGCGGCGTTCCGTCGCGCGTCGGCCGCCGGCGATCCGGATGCCGTCGGGGCGGCGTCCGCGCGGTCGGAAGAGCGACCGAACCTTCGACCGAACCTTCGGGCGACCGTCCGGTCGAAGGACGGGACGCGCGAACCTCCAGCGATCGAGACCGCAGCGCTCGAGTCTGAACCGATCATGTCCGAACCGACCACCGCGCACCCCGCGCCCGCCACCCCCGCCTTCTCGCCCGTCTGGAACGATCCCGTCGCCGCGGTCGCCGAGGTGCGGCTTGCGGTGACGCGCCTGCGCGAGGAGGTCCACCGCGCGATCGTCGGCCAGGACGAGGTGGTCGACCAGGCGCTCCTCGCGGTCCTCTGCGGCGGCCACGCGGTCGTCGAGGGTGTGCCCGGCCTCGCGAAGACGCTCCTCGTCTCGAGCCTCGCGAAGACGATGAGCCTCGGCTTCTCGCGCATCCAGTTCACCCCCGACCTGATGCCGAGCGACATGACGGGCACCGAGGTGATCCAGGAGGATCGCGCGACCGGCGCGCGCGCGCTGCGCTTCGTGAAGGGACCGATCTTCGCGAACATCGTCCTCGCCGACGAGATCAACCGCACGCCGCCGAAGACGCAGGCCGCGCTCCTCGAGGCGATGCAGGAGCGGCAGGTGACGGCGAACGGCGTGCAGTACCCGCTGCCGAAGCCGTTCTTCGTCCTCGCGACGCAGAATCCGATCGAGCAGGAGGGCACCTATCCGCTGCCCGAGGCGCAGCTCGACCGCTTCATGCTGAACATCCGCGTGAGCTACCCGACCGAGGCCGAGGAGCTCGAGATCGTGTCGCGGACGACCGCGGCCGGGCTCGACGAGCCGTCGCCCGTCCTGACCGCCGACGACATCGTCCGCATGCAGCGGCTCGTGCGCGAGGTGCCCGTCGCCGACCATGTCACGCGCCACGCGATCCGCATCGTGCGCGCGACGCGCGTTCGCGAGGAGGGCGAGGCGCTCAAGGTCTGCCGCGACTACCTGTCGTGGGGCGCGGGACCGCGCGCGAGCCAGTTCCTCGTCCTCGCCGCGAAGGCGAAGGCGCTTCTCGAGGGGGCGACGCACGCGACGATCGCGCACGTGCACGCGGTCGCGCTTCCGATCATGCGCCACCGCATCGTGACGAACTTCAACGCCGAGGCGGACGGCGTCCGCCAGGACGATGTCGTCGGCATGATCCTCGACGCCGTGCGCGACGCCGACGTTTCCCGCGAACTCGATTCCGTCGCGCGCTGAGCGCAGCTGAGGAGCGACCTTGGAAGACCGCGCCATGCGCGCCGAGCAGTACCTCGCGCCCGAGACCCTCGGGCAGCTGGCGCCGTTCGAGCTGCGCGCGCGCATGATCGTCGAGGGCGTGACGAGCGGCATGCACCGCTCGCCCTACCAGGGGCTCGCGGTCGAGTTCGCCGAGCACCGGCAGTACGCGCCCGGCGACAGCATCCGGCAGATCGACTGGAAGGTCTTCGCGCGCACCGACAAGACCTACGTGAAGCGCTACGTGCAGGAGACGAACCTCGACGTGATGGTGCTCGTCGACCGCTCGAGCTCGATGCGCTTCGGGTCGCTCGCGATGAAGCGCGGCTGGGGCGGGACGAGGGCGGGCGCGGCGCGCGGCGTCTGGACGAAGTACGACCACGCGACCGCGGTCGCGGCGGCGATGGCGTACGTGTGCCTGCATCAGGGCGACCGCGTCGGACTCGCGCTCTTCGACGAGGAGATCCGCCGCGAGGTCCGGCGCAGCGGACAGCGCACGCAGTGGCGGGCGATCGTCGCGGCGCTGAGCGGCGAGGCGGTCGAGGGTCGCGCGGCGATCGGTCGCGCGGTCGACCAGATGATGGCGCGGGTCGCGAACCGCGCGCTCTTCGTCGTCGTCTCGGACTTCCTCATGCCGCTCGAGGAGCTGAAGGGCGCGGTGGCGCGGCTGCGGCATCGCGGGCACGACGCGGTGCTCGTCCAGACGCTCGACCGGCAGGAGCTCCGGTTCGAGCTCGACGCGCCCGCGAACTTCGAGGATCTCGAGGGCGGCGCGGCGGTCGAGGCCGATCCGCGCGCGGTGCGGGCGACCTACCTCGAGCTCCTGCGCGCGCATGTCGACGGCGTCGACAGGATCGCGCGCGGGTTCGGCGCGGACGCGGTCGTGTGCGACACGCACGAGTCGGTCGGTCCCGTGCTCGCGGAGCTCCTCGACCGGCGCATGGCGAGCGCGGGGAGGCGCGGCGGATGAGCGCGCTCGCGGGACTCTTCCTGCATCCCGGGATCGCGCTCGCCGCGGCGCTGTCGGTCGCGCTTCCGATCGCGATCCACTTCCTCTTCCGTCGCCGGCGCGTGCCGATCGACTGGGGCGCGATGGAGCTCCTGCGCGAGGCGGTGCGCCGCACGAACCGGCGGCTGCGGCTCGAGCAGTGGATCGTGCTCGCGCTGCGTTCGCTGCTGGTGCTTCTCGCGGGACTCGCGGTGGCCGCGCCGCTCGTCGGCGAGGCGCTCTCGACGATGCGCGGCGAACGGACCTGGGTCGTCGTCCTCGACGACGGAGTGACGAGCGGACTGCGCGTCGGAAGCGAGACGGAGCTTGCGCGCGTGCGCGACGAGGCGATGGCCCTCGTCGCGGATCGCGCGGCCGGCGACCGCGTGGCGATCGTGCGGGCGTCGGCGCCGGCGCGGCTCGTGCTCGCGCCGACGGCCGACGAGGCGGCGGTGCGCGAGACGCTCGCGCGGATCGCGCCTCGCGAGACGCCGAGCGATCTCGCGGCGGCGCTCGAACTCGCGCGCGAGACGGTCGGCGCGGAGGCCCGTGCGGGGACGATCGTCGTCGCGAGCGGATTCCGACGGGCGTCGCTTGCGGGGCTCGAGGCGGTGGGGGTGGATGATGTCGCGGACGAGGGCGCGGGCAAGGCCGCAGAAAAGGCCGCAGACAACTCGGCGGACGACGCCGGCGTCGGACGCGCGGCGTCGGACGCGGGTGTGCGTCCTGCGGCGCGCGAGAGCGGCGATGCGCGCGCCGCGTCCGCGCGCGGTGCGGTCGAGATCGTCGCGCTGTCGCCCGCGCAGGAGTATCCGGTCGATGTGCGCGTTCTCGAGACCGAGGCGCGCGTCCTTCCCGGCGGCGACACGGTCTCGCTTCGCGTGCGGCTCGGGCGCGAGGGGGCGTCGCTCGATGCGGGCCGCTCGACGGTGCGCGCGCAAGGCGATGGACTGCGTGCCTCGGGTGCGCGCGGAGTCGAGTGGAGTGCCGGGCAGACCGAGGCGACGATCGAGTTCCAGCTCGTGCCCGATGCGTTCGCCGAGACGGGAGACGCCGGCGCCGTGAATGCGGACGCTCGCCGACGGCGTGGGGTGACGGTCGAGGTTTCGCCCGGGGACCGCGCGATGCGTGGTGGGATGACGGGATCGCGGGAGAGGGGATCGCAGGATGAAGGAGCGGCGAGCGCGGGATCGGAGGAATCCGCGAGTGCCGTGACGGAGGAGGCTGCGATGGCCGCTTCCGTCGCCACTTCGGGCACCGATGACGCGCGTGTCGGCGCGGGACGCGATCCGCTCGCCGCAGGTGATCGCGGGTTCGCCGTTCTCGAGGCGCGGCGCGAGCTTGAGGTGGTCGTCGTCGGGCGTCGTGGTGCGCTCGATGCTGCGGATCTCGAACGCGTGCCCGCGTCGCTCTGGATGTCGCGTGCGCTCGCGCCCGGCGCCGGTTCGGGGATGCGTGTGCGCGAGGTCGATCCGTCGTCCGTCGACGGGCGTGCGCTCCTCGGGGTCGATGCGGTCGTCGTCGCGCGGCCCGACCTCCTTTCGTCGGCGGCGTGCGGCGAACTCGGCGCGTTCGCGGGTCGCGGTGGCGTCGTCGTCGTGGTTCCCACGGGCGAGTCGCGCTCGCAGGGATGGGGCGGCATGCTGCTTCCCGCGCTCGGCGTCGGGATGCGCGTCGCGAGCGAGGCGGTCGACCGTTCGCCCGCCGTGCTTCTCGCGGAGGAGCAGCCGGCTTCGCGCCTGCTCGCGTCGATCCGGTCCGAGCTTCCCGGGCTCGTCGCGCCGATCGAGGTGTCGCGCGCGGTGGAGATCGAGGGTGTGTCCGACGCGGATGTCGTCTTGCGGCTTGCGGATGGATCGGCGTGGCTCGTCGTGGAGAAGTTGGTGGAGAAGTTGGCGGAGAAGCCGGTGGAGCCGCGCGGCGCGGGTTCGGACGGTGACGGCCGCATGGACGGACGCGTGGACGAAGCCGCGACCGCGAGCGGTGCAGGCGTCGTCGTTCTCCTCGGATCGGCGCCCGAACTCGCCTGGACGAATCTTCCCGTGAAGCCGCTCATGGTGCCGCTCGTTCAGGAGTCGGTGCGCGCGGCGCTCGAGTGGGCGGCATCGTCGATGCGGACGGAGGTGGGTGCTCGGCTGGTCGCGCGCGGTGCGTCGCGCGTCGCGCGCGATGGTGCCGGGGAGGCGCCGTCCGGCGATGCCGATCCCGCGTCGCTCGCCGTCGAGGCGTCGGGGCTCACGGTGGAGGTCGTCGCGAACGCGGGCATCTGGCGCGGCGACGATGGATCGGTGCATGCGGTCGGCGTGGCGCCGCGTTCGATCGCGCTTGCGCCAGGCGACGCCGAGTCGGTGCGTGCGGCGCTTGCGCGCTTCGGCGAGGTGCGCGTGGTCGCGTCGGGTGGCGCCGGGGGCGGTGGTTCGACGGAGGGCGCGCGATCGCGCGCGACCGCGCTCGACGCGTGGTCCTTCCCCCTCTTCGTGGCGGCTCTCGCGGTCCTTCTCCTCGAGGGTGTCCTGAGTCGCGCGTTCTCCCATGCGTCGCTCGCGCGCGCGGGTCGGATGGATGCGGGGCTCGCGCTGGAGGGCGCGTCGTCGCGTCGCGCGACGGGCGTGCGTGGCGCGGATCGCGACGGTCGTTCGTCGCGGTCGGCACGGTCGGCCGGATCGCGGACGGTCGGTGGAGGTGCGCGATGAATGCGCGCGTCACGACATCGATCGCGGGTTCGTCGTCGTGTTCGTCGTTGTCGTCGTGTTCGTCGATGCGCTCGCGCGCGTCCATGGTCGCACGGTGGCCGATCGCCTCGCTGCGGCGGTCACTCGCGCGGGCGGCGGCGGTCGACTCTCGCGCGGGGGTCCTGCGAGGTGCCTGCGCCTCGGGCGCGGCCGCGTTCGCCCTGTTCGCGTCGCGTTCGTCGCACGCCGCGGTGCGGGATGGGGCGCGAAGCATGACGGTTGGGGAAGTGTCGCCGCTCGTGTCACCGCTTGTGTCACCGCTTGTGTCACCGCTTGTGTCGCCAGTCCTGTCGCCGCTCTCACCCTCCCTCGGCGAAGCGGCGAGTGCGGGCGCGGAGGCGACGGGTGCGGGGACGGGTTCGCTCGCGGACCGCGTGCTCGAGTGGCTCGTTGGGCTCGTCGTCGACGCGCCGCCCGCGGGAACCGACGGGATGTCGCTCGTCTTCGACCGGCCGATTCCATCGTGGGGCTGGCTCTTCGTCGTCGTCGCGGCGATCGCGATCGCGGTGTGGAGCTACCGGCGGCTCGCGCTCTCCCGGACGGGATGGACGCGCGGCGTGCGCGTCGCGGTCGTCGTCGCGCGCGCGGTCGCGCTCCTCCTTCTCGTCTTCCTCGTGCTCGGTCCGTCGATCCGCTTCGAGAGGACGCGCGTCGAGCGCGATCGGCTCGTGGTCCTCGTCGATCGGAGCCGATCGCTTTCGATCGCCGACGCAGGCGATGGACGCACGCGCGACGAGGCGCTCGCGGCGACGCTCGCGGCGGGCGAGCCGACGCTCGGTGGAATCGCCCGATCGAAGGAGGTCGAGTTCGTCGGCTTCGCGGGCGGCACCTTCGCGCTGCCGCGTGCGGAGGGCGCGTCGATGCTGCCGGCGCTCGGCGAGGCGGCCGGTGACCGCACCGATCTCGATGGCGCGCTCCGCCAGTCGCTCGAGCGCGCGGCGGGTCGGCCGGTGAGCGCGGTGCTCGTCCTGAGCGACGGTCGCAGCGCGGTTCCCGTCTCCTCCGAGACCTTCCGCGCCTACGAGCGCGAGGGCGTCCCGGTGTTCGCGATGGCGCTTGGCGCCGATCGCCCCGTCGGCGATGCGGCGATCGTCGCGGCGTCGGCTCCGACGGCCGCGTTCCTCCGCGACCGCGTGCCGGTCGAGGTGCGCGTCGAGCGCGGCGGATTCGAGGGCGCGCTCGAGGTGCGTCTCGTCGATGCGGCGGACGGTCGCGAGATCGCGCGGCGCCCGGTGTCGGCGACGCCCGACGCGGACGGAGGCGAGACGATCTACCTCGACGGCGTGGGCGAGATCGCGGGGCAGCGGGCGTGGCGCGTCGAGCTCGTGGGCGATGCGCCCGATCTCGTGCGGGAGAACGACGCGCGCGAGGTCGTCGTCGAGTTCGTCGACCGGCCGATCCGCGTCCTCTACGTCGAGGGCTCGTCGCGCTGGGAGTACCGCTATCTCAAGAACCTCCTGATCCGCGAGGAGAACGTCGAGAGTTCGGTCATGCTGCTCTCGGCCGACCGCGACTTCGCGCAGGAGGGCAACATGCCCATCGCGCGCCTCCCGCGGACGGCGGAGGAGTTCGCGCGCTACGACCTCTTCGTGATCGGCGATGTCCCGAGTGGATTCTTCTCGCCCGACCAGCTCGCGGTCATGCGCGCGCAGGTCGGCGAGCGCGGCGCGGGGCTTCTCTGGATCGGCGGCGAGCGCGCGCTGCCGTCGTCGTGGGAATCGACGCCGCTCGCGGATCTCCTTCCCTTCCGTCCACCGCTCGCGCTCGAACCGCGCGGCGGCGCGAGCCTCGTGCGTCCGACGCCCGCGGCGGAGCGGCTCGGCGTCCTGCGGCTTTCGGATGACGAGGACGGCTGGCCCGATGCGTTCGAGGATCGCACGCTCGCCTGGCCGCGCCTGCGGTGGGTGCAGTCGATCGCGCGCGGGCGGCTGAAGCCGACGGCGGAGGTTCTGGCCGAAGCGGAGGGCGTCGGACTCGGTGCCGAGGAGCCGTCGGCGGCGGTCGTGCGCATGCGCTTCGGTGCGGGCGAGGTCGTGTACGTCGCGACCGACGAGATCTGGCGCTGGCGCTACGGGCAGGGCGAGCGGTATCCCGAACGCTTCTGGATTCCCATGCTGCGGCTTCTCGCGCGGGAGGCGGTCGCCCACGACGGGCGGCGCGCGACGCTCGCGGTGCGGCCCGCGCGGACGACTCCCGGTTCGACGGTGATGGTCGAGCTCGAGATCGGCGACGACGAGGCGGTGTCGGCGACGCCGGGCGTGGTGTCGGCGGAGGTGCTCGACGAGTCGGGTGCGGTTGTCGCGAAGGTCGATCTCGCGCGGCGTGGCGCCGAGGCGGTCGGGGCGCTGCCGGTCGATCGCGCGGGTCGGTTCCGCGTCGTGGTGCGCGATCCGGCGTTCGGCGAGGCGGATGCGTCGTTCGAGTCGGTCCGTTCCGATGACGAGCTGCGTCGGGGTGACACCGATCACGCGGCGCTCGCGGCGGTCGCGACGCGGACGGGCGGGCGGCTCTTCGGCGCCGACGACTGGGAGCGGTTGCAGGCGGCGTTGCCCGAGCGCGCGCGGGCGAGCGACGAGAGCGTCGTCGAGACGGTCTGGGATCGGCCGGCGGCGTTCGTTCTCGTCCTGATCCTGCTCGGCTTCGAGTGGGTCGGGCGGCGGGTGCTGCGGTTGGTCTAGCGTTCGGGGCGGCCGTGGGCGCGGATGCCTGCGGACGGGAGTGCGTGTGGGTGCGGATGCGCGGAACGGACGCGCGAGACGGAAGCGCGAAACGGATGCGATGACGAACGAGAACCCACAACCTCGCGAGGCGGACGATGGACCGGCGGCTGGCCGGGAGCCGTCCGCGGTCGGCGTCGGCGACGCAGTTGCGGCGGCCGGTCGGACCGGTCGCGGCGCGACGCGGTCGCCGCTGGCGCGGGCGTTCGTCGGGCTCGCCGCGCGCGCGCGGATCCTCGGGCTGGTGGCCGGTGGCGCCACGGTCGGAGCGGTCGCGTGCGCGCTCGTGTCGGGTGCGGCGGTGGTCGATGCGGCGGTCCGCTTCCCTGCGGCGATCCGCGTGGTCGGATTGGCGGCGATCGTCGCGGCGACGGCGGTCGCGTGGCGGCGGGCGCTCCTTCCCGCGTGGCGGACGCGCGCGACGCCGGTTGAACTCGCGCTTCGCGTCGAGCGGATGCATCCGGCGCTCGTGGGGCGGCTCGCGTCCGCGGTCGACTTCGAGCTTTCGGGTGCGGCGGGGTCGAGCGTGCTTGCGGCGCGTGCGGTCCGCGATGCGGAGTCACGGGCCGAGGGGATCCGCTTCGCGCGCGTCCTGCGGGTGGCGCCCGCGATGCGGAGGGTCGCGGCGTTCGCGTCGCTCGTCCTCGCGATCGGTGGATTCGCGGTCGTGTGGCCGGCGTCGGCGCGGATCGCCGCGGCGCGCGTCCTGATGCCGTGGAGCGATGCGCGCTGGCCGGCGCGGACCGAGGTCGTCGGGCTCGTCGAGGATGGTTCGGCGGTCGCGCTCGGAAAGCCCGTCGCGCTGCGCGCCAGGCTCGCCCGCGGTGATTCGCCGCGCGAGCGCGTGCGTGCGAACTACCGGATCGTCGGCGCGGACGGCGTCATGGGCGACTGGATCGAGGTGCTGCTCGCGCGGCAGCCCGATGGGGTCTTCGAGCGACTCGTCGAGCCGACGCTCGATGGACCCGGAGGCGAGATCGAGGTTCGGTTCGCGGCGAGCGATTCCGAGTCGGATGCGGCGGTCGTGCGGATCGTGGAGCCGGCGCGCGTCGTCGAGGCGCGGGTCGAGGTGGAGCCGCCGGCGTATGCGGCCGGCGATGTGGCGCCGATCGGGGTGGACTTCGGGAACGGTCGCGATGCGCGGAGCGTGCTGCGGGATCCGGTGCTGTCGGGGAGTCGGGTGTCGCTGGCGTTGACGCTGTCGCGGCCGACGGGCGTTGCGATCGCGGAGGCGGTGGTGGTCGCGGGGCGCGGGGAATCGGTTCGATCGGGGCGCCAGGTCGGTTCGACGGGCGTGATGGCGGGCGAGACGACGGGCGAGTCCGATGCCGCGGTTGGATCGGATGGCGCCCGCGCGACCGGCGATGGTGCGGATCGCGCCGCGGCCGGGGCGGCGTGGACGGTCGATGAGTCGGATCCGCTGCGGCCGGTCGTCCGATTCGTCGCGGAGCGGTCGTGTCGCGTCGAGGTCGATCTCGTCGATGGCGACGGCATCCGGGCGGACGAGCCTGCGGTCTTCGTGATCGAGACTTCCGAGGATCGGGCGCCTTCGGCGACGATCGAGGAGCCCGTGCAGGACGAGTCGGTGGTCGCGGATGCGCGCGTCGGGGTCCGTGCGCTCGCGCGCGATGACGTCGCGCTGCGGTCGGCGGGTGTCGAGATCGAGGTCCGCGTGGGTGGTGCCGCCGGAGGAAGCGTGCTCGAGCGGCTTGCGGAGGGCATGGAGCTCGCGGCGGGCGCTGGTGGCGGAAGCCCCTCGCGCGGTCGGGGCGAGGTCGCGACGGCGTTCACGCTCGATGTCGCGGGTGTCGGTGCGCGCGCCGGCGATTCGATCGTGATGCGCGCGTTCGCGGAGGATGCCTTCCGCGCGCCGAGCGAGTCGACGGAGCCTGGCGCGGCCGATGTCGGCGGGCATGGACGCGTTCGCAGCGCGGCGCGCACGCTGAGGGTGGTCGACGAGGAGGAGTTCGAGCGTCAGGTGCGGGCCGCTCTCGGCGGCGTCCGGCGCGATGCGATGCGGCTCGATGAACGGCAGGCGCGCGCGCGGGACGAACTCGAGGCGGGTGGCGCGGGCGATCGGGTGCGCGAATCGCAGGGTTCCGTGACGGACGGCGCGGCGCGCCTGCGCGAGGCCGTCGAGGATGTGGTGGACCGGCTTCGCCGGAATGGTCGCGACGATGTCGCCGTCGCGGATCTCGCCGAACAGGCGCGCGACCTCGCGGGAGCGGCGCAGGCGCGCGGCGCGGAGGCCGGCGAGGCGCTCGATGCGGCGGCGCGACTGGAGGAGTCGGGTGACGCGGAGGCGGCCGGAGCCGCGCGCGCCGAGGCGGCGGCACGGCAGGAGGCGGTTCGCGAGGAACTCGAGGATCTCGTGTCGCTGCTCGACCGCGACCAGGATGCGTGGGTCGCGCGGCGGCGGGTCGAGGCGCTTGCGGGTCGCGTGCGTCAGCTCCTCCGCGAGACGGATCAGGCGGCGAGGCGTTCGGCGGGCGAGTCGCGGGAGGAGCTCTCGCCGGATGCGCGGGCGGAGCTCGATGCGCTTGCGGAGCGGCAGCGGCAGGCGTCGTCCGAGGCCGAGCAGGTGATGACGGAGCTTCGCGAGCGTGCCGAGGGATTGCAGGAGTCCGACCGTTCGCAGGCGAAGGCGCTCGAGGACGCGATCCGTTCGATGGAGGAGGGCGAGGTTCGCGAGGAGCTCGACCAGGCGGCGAGCGAGTCGGAGGCGAACCGGCTCGAACAGTCGAAGGCCGCGCAGGAGCGGGCGGCGCAGGCGCTCTCCAGGGCGAGCGAGGCGCTTTCGCAGGATCGGAAGCTGCGGGCGAAGGAACTCGCCCGGGCCCTCGAGGAACTCGTCGATTCGGTGAAGCGGCTTCTCGAGGAGGCGATCGGGCGTCGTGGCGAGGTTGCGCTGGCACCCGAGGGCGATTCCGCCGTGGAGCAGGTCGCGAGGGAGCCGCTCGCGATGTCGATCGGGCTTCTCTCGCAGAACGCGCGCGGTCTCGGAGCGGATGCGCGGGCGCAGAGCCGCGAGGCCGCGAAGGTGGCGCGCAAGCTCGACGCCGCGGCGACGAGCCTGTCGGGAGCGGCGGCGTCGCTCCGCGCCCAGCCTTTCCGTCGCGCCGATGTGTCCGACGCGATCGAGGCGGCCATCCGGAGTCTCGAGGACGCGCTCAGGGAGGCCGAGGAGGCTGCCGATCGCGCGGAGGAGCGGGCGGATGAGGAGAAGCGCGTCGAGCTTCTGGCGCGCTACCGCGGTCTTCTCGAACAGGAGGTCGGAATCCGCGCGAAGGTCGACGCGATCCCGAATCGCTCGGATGCCTCGCTTCCGAGGCGTTCGCTCGTCGAGAGTCGCCGGCTCGGAACGGTGCAGGAGGAGCTGCGGCAGGCAGTCGTGTCGATCCTTGACGAGGAACAGGAGGTTCGGTCCTCCGATGCGCTGGTCGAGATGCACGATGTGATCGACAGCTCGCTTCGTGACGCGAAGGAGGCGTTGAGCGGCGGCCGCCCCGATGCGGCGCTCGTCCCGGTCGACGATGCGATCGAGGCGCTCGCGACGATCGTGGCGGCCCTCGACGAAGCGCCCTCCGAGCAGGATGACGACGCGTTCGGCGAGGAGGGTGGAGATCAGGCTGGCGGTGGCGAGGGTGGATCCGGCGGTGCGCCGTCCGGTGCGGTGCCGCCGGTTGCCGAGATCAAGATCCTGCGCGGGATGCAGGAGTCGCTGATGAGGCGGACGCGGCTTCTCGACGAACTCGGGGACTCGCTGACCACCGATGAGCGGGCGCGTCGCCTCGCCGAGATCGCGATGAAGCAGGAGCGGATCGTCGATCTCGGCCAGAAGATCGCCGACAAGATCGCTCCGAAGGACGGGGTCCAGTTGCAGCCGGATTCCCCGGGACCTGGAGAGCAGCCGACGATCGACGGTTCCGATTCGCCGTCCTCGCGGCATGAAGATCGACTTCGTCGCCGATGGAGTGCTGCCCCTCCATTCCACTCTCCACGGGAGGTTCAGGATGCGCGTTGACCGTCAGACATGCTCACGGTGCACGCGGGTGCCGCCGGAGCGCATCGGCCGAGACGCCGGCAACGGCTTCTTCAGCCGCGTCGCGTTGTCCATGGTCTTTGTGACGATCCCGATCGCCCCGCTGCGTGGGCAATGGGGTGCGACTGGTTCCTTGGCGAAGTCGGTATCCCAGGATGGAGGGGATGGCGCGGGAACGGAGGCACCTGGCTCGGGTGCCCGACAGGATGGAGAAGCAGGGCCGAAGGACGATGCGCCGCGGTCCCTCGACGACCTCCTTGGCATTCCCTCCTCGGAGTCCAAGTCCGCGGAGGCGGCGACCGACCGTTCGTCCGACCGAAGGCTCGAGCAGACCCTCGAAGGGGCGAACATGCAGGACCTCGTCGTTCGCGCGATGGATGGAATGCGCGAGGCCGCGAAGCGGCTCGGTCAGGACCGTGATGCGGGGCTCGGTACCCAGCGCATTCAGCAGGACATCGTGGCAACGCTCGATCGCCTGCTCGCAGAGGCCCAGCGGCAGCAGCAGTCCTCGAAGGGATCCTCGCGTTCCCGATCGCGGCAGCAGCAGCAATCGCCTGGAGACGAACCGTCGGAACGCAATGGTCAGAGCGGGAGTTCGAATGCCCAATCCGATGCGTCGGCATCGGGCGCCTCGACGCAACCGGGAACGGACGAGTCCACGGGACAGCGACCGGCAGACGAGTCCGTGGTGACCGGTGGAGATCTCGATGAATCCCGGGTCGAGTGGGGGCGCCTGCCGGAACGGGTGCGAGAGCTCATCCTCCAGGGTCGGCGGGATCGCGTCTCGACGCTCTATGAGCGCATCACGCGGGAGTACTACCGTCGACTCGCAGAGGAGG
>JBJOHC010000033.1:0-5254 GCA_046047955.1 Planctomycetota bacterium | reverse complement strand
GAAGTGCACCGTCTCGACCATGAACGGTCCGATGCCGAGCATGACCGCGTCGGCGCGCGCGGCGTCGGCGGCGTCGGTCACCTCGCCGCGCGTCGGGAAGCCGTGCTCGGTCATCGACTCGAGGACCTGCGTGGCCCAGATGACGGGCATGTGCGCCGCCTCGCAGAGGGCGAGGATCTCGTCCTGCGCCTCGGGCAGGCTCTCGAAGCCGACCTCGACGCCGAGGTCGCCGCGCGCGAGCATCGCGCCCGCGGGCGGGCGCTTCATGAGTTCGTGAAGGATCGAGGGCAGCGCGCGGCAGGCCTGCGGCGTCTCGATCTTCGCGATGACGCCCGTCGTGCGCGCGCCGAGCGCGTCGAGCGCCGCGTGCGCGTCGGCGATGTCGCGCGCGCTCCGGACGAAGCTCACGGCGACGGCGTCGACCGCGCCCTCGCCCGTCGCGAAGGCGAGGATCTCGCGGTCGCGCGCGGTGATCGCGGGAATCGGAAGATCGGTGTCGGGCACATTGACGCCCTTCCGGTCCTTGAGCGGCCAGGCGCCCGCGCGCACGGCCTCGATCGCGACGGTCGCCTCGCCGTTCGCGCGGTCGACCGCGGTGCAGCGCCCGCGGATGTTCCCGTCGTCGAAGAGGACGCGGTGGCCGGGCGCGATCGCCTCGATGATCTCGCGCGGTCGGACGGCGACGCGTGGCGGCGAGAGGAGCCTGCCTTCGCCGTCGCGCGCGCCGTCGGTCGTCGTTCCGTCGGTGGCGTGGAGGACGAGCGTGTCGCCGCGGACGAGCGCGACGGGCCCGCTCGCGCACTCGCCCGTGCGGACCTTCGGCCCCGGAAGGTCGAGGAAGACGGGCACGCGCCGCCCCTTCGCCGCGGCCGCCGCGCGCAGCGCGCCGAGCGTCGCGCGCCACTGCGCCTCGTCGCCGTGCGAGGCGTTGAGACGCGCGACATCCATGCCCGCCTCGAGGAGATTCGTCATGAACGCGGGGTCGCCCGCGCTCCAGGGCGGCAGCGTGACGACGATGCGCGTCGTGTGCGGCTCGGGCGGGCCGAGGAGTTCGCGTGCGTGCCGCTCGGCGGTGGCGGCGCTCGCGTCGATGGCGGCCGCGGTGTCGCCCGCGGCGGCGGTGGGACGCTCGCCCTCGACGCGCGCGAGCATCGACTCGACGGCGTCGAGGGTCGCCATCACATGCGCCTCGCGGCGCGAGAGCGAGCTCAGTCCGTGCCGGACGAGATCGGCCTGGAGCGCGACATGTCCCGTCGAACGCAGCGCGACATAGTGGGCGAGGTTCGCGGCGCTCGCGCGCCAGTCGCCGTCGGCCGCGTCGATCGCGGCGCGTGCCGCGTCCTCGCGGGCGAGCGCGAGCTGGCGAAGGGTGCGGATCGCATCGAGGAGGGTCGCGGTCGGGCTCGCGTCGCGTGGCATCGGCGCATTATGGCGGGGTCGCGGATTGCGCGGCGTCCGGCCGTTCATCGATGTTCGCCTTCGATGTTCGTCTTCGATTTTCGCGGGGCGCTCGCGAGGCATTCGCGGGGCACTCGCGGGACATGCACGGGGCACTCGGGGCGCTTCGCGGGATCGCGCGGGGATTCATTGCGATCCGTCGCCACACGCAGGCATGCGGTGGAAAGCGCGGGAACTCGTGGGAACTCGTGGGAATTCGCGGGAACTCGTGGGAATTCGTGGGAACTCGCGCGGCGCGGGGCGGCGCGGGCCGCGCGTTCATTCCGCGTCTGCGTCGTACGCGGGCCACTCGATCCCGTCGAGCGCGGATTCGAAGCGGCGCCATCGCCCGATCGATCCCGTGTAGAGCGGGCGGCTCACCTGGTCGTAGCTGAGCGTGCGCACGGTGCGGCGCGTCTCGTGGAAGCGCTCGACGCCCGCATCCCACGGGAGCCCGAGGAACTCGACGATCCGCCGCATCTCGGGCGCGCCTTCGCGCACGAGGCGCTCGTAGCGCACATCGAGGACGGGCGTGCCGAGCGCCGTCCGCCAGTGCGCCATGAGCCGCCGCGACTCGCGCCACGCGAGCAGGCACCACTCGGGCCGCGTCGTCCACGCGTAGCGCCCCGCGTGGAAGGCGCCGAGGAAGCACGACACCGCGACATCGCGCGGATCGCGCTCGATGTGGACGGTGCGGGTCGCGGGAAGGAGCCGCGCGAGGTGCGGCGCGATGCGCGCGTTTCCGAGCGCCTTGTTCGCGATGCGCGTCGCGCGCGGCGCGAGCGCGCGGATGCCGTCGAGGTAGCGTCGCGCGGCGCGGGCGAGCGACTTCGCGTCGGACGGCGCGCGGCCGGCGGCGATCGCCGCGTCCTCGTCGGCGGCGAAGCGCTCGAGGTCGTCGAGTTCGCCGACGCCCGCGCCCGTCGGATGCGCGGCGACGATCTGGTCGACGAGCGTCGTTCCGCTGCGCGGCATGCCCGCGACGAAGACGGCGGTCGCGTCGGAGAGGCCCGAATCGCCGAGCGCCGCGAGGCGGTCCCTCGTCCAGAAGGCGATCGCCGCGTCGTTCGCGCGGACGAACGCGTCGGGGTCGAACGCGACCTTGCGCGACGCCTGCGCGCGCGCCGCGCTCTCCCACGCCGCGGCGTGGTCGCCCGCGCGGTCGAGCGCCTTCGCGCGGAGGAAGAGGAGCATGAGGAAGGGCGTCGAACCCGCGGCCGTCGCGGGAATCGCCGCGTCGATCGCCGCGACCGCGCCCGCCTGGTCGCCCGCGTGCGAGAGGAGCTTCGCGTGTTCGTAGGCCGTCTTCGCGGGAAGCGCGGCGCCCGACCGCGCGTGCCGCGCGACGATCGGCGCGAGCGCGGCGCGCGCCTCGTCGAAGCGTCCCGCCTCCTCGAGGCACGCGGCGAGCGCGGTGCCGAGCGCGTCCTGCGCCTGGGGGAGGTCGGGTGCGAGCGTGCGCGCGCGTACGAGATCCTCGATCGCCTCGTCGGTCCGCCCAAGGGCGCGCAGCGCATCGGCGCGCAGGTGCCGCGGCTCGGGATGGTCGCCGAGCGCGAGCGCGCGCGTCGCGAGCGCGACCGCCTGCGCGTGTTCGCCGAGCGCGAGATGCGCGCGCGCCGCGAGCGCGAGGACCTCGGGATTGCGCGCGTCGACCCGCGCGAGCGCGAGCGCCGCATCGAGCGCCTCGCGCGCGCGTCCCGCGGCGAGCGCCCCGCGGATCGCCGACACGCGCTCGGCGCGCCCGCGTCCCGCACCGCCCGCCGCGCTCATCGCGCGACGCCTCCCGCGGTCGATTCGCCCGGCACCGCCAGGGCGTCGAACGGCAGCTTCGAGAGCTCGACCTCGGGCATCCGCTTCTGGAAGTTGCGCACCGCCCACTCGTCGCCGAAGAAGACGACGGGCCGCCCGTCCTGGTCGACGCCGTGTTCGGAATCGCTGAGAAGATCGGGCATCCAGTCCTCGGCGGCGCCGGGCTTGCGCCACCAGCGCACGAGCTGCCAGCGCGACTTCTCGAGGCGGCTCTCGGCGCCGTACTCGCTCTGCAGGCGGTACTGGACGACCTCGAACTGGAGCGGACCGACGGCCGCGAGGATCGGCGTCTTCACGAGTCCCGCGCCGACCTCCATCTGCTGGACGACGCCCTCCTTCAGGAGCTGCTCGACGCCGAGGCGGTACTTCTTCGAGTTGCCCGGCTGCGGATTCGTGAGGTACGCGAAGACCTCGGGCGTGAAGCGCGGGATCTCGTTGAAGCGCACCGTGCGGTCCTCGGCGAGCGTGTCGCCGATCTGCAGGATGTCGTGGCCGATGATGCCGATCACGTCGCCCGCGCGGCCCTCCTCGACGGTCTCGCGCGTCTGCCCGAAGAGTTTCGCCGCGCTCGAGAGGCGGATCTTCTTCCCGCTCTGGACATGGACGACCGTCATCTCGCGCTCGAACTCGCCCGAGACGACGCGGATGAACGCGATGCGGTCGCGGTGCTTCGGATCCATGTTCGCCTGGATCTTGAAGACGAATCCCGCGAAGCCGGGATCGGTCGGCCGCACCAGGCGGTCGCCGCTCCGGCGCGGTCCGGGATCGCAGGAATGCTCGAGGAATCCCTTGAGCAGGAGCTCGACGCCGAAGTTGTTGGCGGCGCTGCCGAAGTAGACGGGCGTCACCTCGCCCGCGAGGACGCGCGCGCGGTCGAAGCTCTCGCCCGCACCCTCGAGCATCTCGATCTCGTCGCGGGCCTTCGCGAACTCGTCGGCGTCGACCTTCGACGCGATCGCGGGGTCGCCGAGCCCGCCCGTCACGACGGGGGCCGCGCGCATGCCGCCCTTCGTCCGCTCGAAGACATGCATGCTGCGCGCGAGGCGGTCGTAGACGCCCGCGAAGGTCGGGCCGTTCCCGAGCGGCCAGTTCACGGGAAACGCGCCGATTCCGAGCACGCGCTCGAGCTCGTCGAGGAGCTCGATCGGGTCCTTCGTCGGACGGTCGCACTTGTTCATGAAGGTGAAGATCGGGACGCCGCGGCGGCGGCAGACCTCGAAGAGCTTCTGCGTCTGCGGCTCGATGCCCTTGCCCGCGTCGACGACCATGATCGCCGCGTCGACCGCGGTGAGCACGCGGTAGGTGTCCTCGGAGAAGTCCTTGTGGCCGGGCGTGTCGAGGAGGTTGACGCGGTAGCCGCCGTAGTCGAACTGGAGGAGCGTCGACGAGATCGAGATGCCGCGCTGCTTCTCGAGCTCCATCCAGTCGCTCGCGGTCGAGCGCTGGTCCTTGCGCGCGGTGACGCTTCCCGCGAGCGCGACGGCGCCGCCGTAGAGGAGGAACTTCTCGGTCAGGGTCGTCTTGCCGGCGTCCGGGTGCGAGATGATCGCGAAGGTGCGGCGGGGAAGGTGGGCGGAGCTCGGAGCGGACATCGGGGTGGAGAACTTGGCGGAGCGCGGCTTCTGGAGGCGTCGCGCGCAGGGCGGTCGCATGGATCCGGGGCGCGGCCACGGCGGCGCGAGGAATCGCGCATTGAAGCACGGCGGGCGCGTTTCCGCGTGCGCGAACGGCGCGCCGTGGTCGAGAACCTTGAAATCCAACGAAAATCCGCGCGCATCGTGAGGGCGCGGACGCGCGGACCGCGTTTCCAATAACGGGCGGCGTTCCCTTCCGCCCCGCAGTCTGGCGGGGAAAGCGCCGTCCGTCGAATCCGCGGGCGAAGTGTCGCGAAGTTCGCGGCCGACATCCTTGTCCATCAATGGCCGCTCCTGAGGAGGATTCGCGAGTGAGCCGAGGCGGGCTGCCGCGCGAGCGGAAGCCCGCTGTTTTTTTGGAATCGCAGTCG
>JBJOHC010000032.1:0-2877 GCA_046047955.1 Planctomycetota bacterium | reverse complement strand
ACACCGACGCGATCCTCGCCGCGGGTCCCTCCGACGACATGCTCGGTCGCCTTCACCCCACCCGACGACGCGATCGTGGCGAAGCGGTCGGGCGCGAACCAGACGATCTGATTGATGGCGCCAGCCGTCCCTTCGGGTTCGCGCAGGAGCTCCTCGCCCGTCGTCGAAAGGACACGCACCTCACCCGCCACCGCGACCGCGAGCCGGTCGCTCTCGGCGCTCCATGCGAGGCGGACGCGGTCTGCGCCCGGGATCGCGACCGACGCCACCGACGCAGCCGCCTCGGCGGTCGCGCTCCGCTCGGGAAGGGAGAGGATCTCGATGTTCCCCATCGTCACGCGCGCCGCCCATCGCCCATCGGGCGAGACGGCACCCACGAGGATCGACTCTCCGGACGCCGCGAGGATCGGCTGCCAGGCGCCCTTCGCACAGTCGAGCTCCGCGACCGATCCGTCGAGCGCCACCGCGCGCACGCGACGCCCGTCGAAGTCCGACGCCCCGAAGAGACGCCCCCCGGGCGCCGGCGGCGGCTCGAACGCCCAGCTCGCCGAGGTGTCGAGGAGGCGCGCCTCGAATCCGATGTTCGCGACGATGCGTCCGCCGTCGAGGACGCCCACGCCCCAGGCGGGCTCCTTCGAGCCGGCGGCCGAGGTCTCGACCGACGCGACGAGGCGCTCGCCATTCGCCGCGCGACTGTCCTCCTCGGCAAGTGCGTGGAGCGCGATCCGATGCACGCGTCCGCCGCGATCGCCCGCGACGAGCGTCTCGCCGCGTGCGTCGAAGGCAAGCGACCAGAGACCGTGGATGGTCGGCACCGAGTCGACGAGCGCTCCCGTCCGCGCGTCGACGAGGAGCACTTCACCCCATCCCATGCCGAAGGCGACGAGATGGCCGGACGGATGGATCGCGACGGCGTTCGCGGCGCCGCGACGAGGGGGCATGCGGAAGTCGCGGTCCTCGACGGGCGTGCGACGCAGGCGGGCGCTTGGACCACCCTGCGACTCCTGCGCCGCGGCCGTCTCGACGACGAGGTCGAACGCCCGCTGCCGCCCATCGGCGCACGCGACGAAGAAGCGCCCGCGCCCGTCGGTCGCGAGACCGCCGATGGAGATGCCACCCGGCGACAGGTTCCAGACCTCGACGGACCAGTCGTCGAGGTCGTAGCGCTGGAGCTGCATCGACGCTGCGAGGAGATAGAGCCCGTCCCCCTCGACGAGCGTCAGGTTGCGGCCCTGCCCGATCGGCTGCGTCGCGCGTTGGACGGCGGTGCCGTCCTCGAAGAGTTCGAAGAGTCCCGTGTCGGCGCCGAGGAAGATGCGGCCGTCGGGCGTGGCGCATGCGGCCCAGACCATCGAGACGCCTTCGGGAAGGTTCGTCGAGCGGACGACGCGCGTCGCGAGATCGACCACATGGACCGTCGGTCCGTCGCCGCAGCCGATCCAGCGCGTGCCGTCGGGCGAGAGGGCGCCGCACAGCATGTTTCCGCCCGGGGTCCGCGCCAGCGTCGTCACGCCCGCGTCGGCGCCCGCGAGCGCCCAACCCGCGAGCCGCGGATCGTCGACCTCGCCCGCGCGCGCGATGAACCGCCGCGCGAGTTCCATGCTCCTCGCATCGGCCGCCGCCATCGCGTGCTGCAGGTAGGCGAGCGAGAGCCGCGCGTTCGCCGTGCTCCAGCTCCGCCAGCCGATGAAGAGCGCGATGCCGAGACCGAGCAGCGTGACCGCCGCCGCCGCCGCCCACTGCGGGTTCCGCTCGAGCCAGCGCGCGAAGCGCTCGCCCGTCGTCTCGGGGCGCGCCGAGACCGCGCGGCTCGCGAGGTAGGCCCGCAGGTCGTCGGCGAGCGCCTCCATGCCGCCGTAGCGCCGCTCGCGATCCTTCGCCATCGCCTTCGCGACGATCGCCGAGAGGTCGCGGCCGACGCGCGGCGCGCGGCCATCGAGGGGCGGTACCTCGGTGTCGCGCACGATGCGCGCGGCGTCGAACGAGAGGTGGCGCGGAATGTCGTACGGTCGCTCGCCCGAAAGCGCCTCGTAGAGGATCACGCCGAGCGCGTGGACATCGACGCGCGTGTCGATCTCCGCGGGCTGCATCGTGAACTGCTCGGGCGCCATGTAGGCGGGCGTCCCGATGAGCGCGCCCGCGACGGTGTCGTCGCGGGCGACATCGTCGCCGAAGAAGCGCGCGACGCCGAAGTCGATGACGCGCGCGTGTCCGTCGCCACCGACGAGGACGTTCGAGGGCTTCAGGTCGCGGTGGAGGACGCCGCGACGGTGTCCGTGGCGCATGCCCTCGACGACCTCGAGCATGCAGCGGACGACGCGCCGCGGGTCGCGCCCGACCGATGCCGCCCACTCGACGAAGCTGCGCGCGCCGTCGACGCGCTCCATGACGAGGTACGGAACCTCGCCGCCTTCGCGGCTCGTGACGCCCGCCGCGTAGATCCGCGCGATCGCGGGATGGACGAGCCGCGCGAGCGCCGCGGCCTCGGTGCGGAAGCGGCGCAGATGGCTCGCGCGGGCGCTCGCCGCGCGCAGCACCTTGACGGCGACGGGGCGCGGCGGCTGGATCTGATCGGCGGCGAAGACGGTGCCGACGCCGCCGCGACCGATCACTTCGCCGAGGCGGCATCCGCCGACGAGTTCGCCCGACCGTGGTTCGCCGAGATAGGGGTCGTGCGTGGCTCCGTCGTCGACGGCGGTCGCCTCGGCGTCGGGGAGTTCGGCGAGGAGGTCGCGCACCGCCGCCGACTCCTGCGGGGGGAGCGCCGCGAGCATCGCCTCCCGCGCCTCGCCGCCGAGCCGGACGGCTTCGTCGAGAAGGTCGGCGAGACGGCCGATGGCGACGCCGGTACTCGAGGCGGGCTCGCGGTCCGAGGTG
>JBJOHC010000031.1:0-13806 GCA_046047955.1 Planctomycetota bacterium | reverse complement strand
CGGGCGTGGGCGCCGGCGATCCGCGGCCTCCTCGAGCGGATCGTCGGGAACGGCGCGCGCGATGACGGCCCGCGTGTCGTCGACGAGCGCCAGCGGGCGATCCGCGCGCTCGACGAAGCGCTCGCCGAACTCGCCGCCGTACCCGACGCCTGCTCGGTCGAGCTGACGCTCGCGGAGGCGATCGCGATCGTCCTCGCGCGGCTCGGGTCGAGCATCGTGCGCGACCATGCGGGAACCGACGGGGTTCCCATCCTCGGCTGGCTCGACGCGGGCATCGCGGACGAACCCGATCTCGTCGTCGTCGGCATGAACGAGGGCGTCGTGCCCGAATCCGCGGGAGGCGATGCGCTCCTTCCCGACGCGCTGCGCGAGGCGCTCGGACTGCCGTCGTCGAGGCGGCGCGTGGCGCGTGACGCGTGGATCCTCGATGGCATGCTCGCGAGACGCGCCGAGGGGCGGGGGGCGATCTCGTTCATCGTCGGACGACAGGATGCGGCGGGGGATCCACTGCGTCCGTCGCGGTTCCTGCTCTCGCCGGGTGAGGACGGCGAGGCGCTCGCGCGGCGCGTGGTCCTACTGACGGGCGAGATCGCGTCCGGCGCAACACATCCTGCGGAGCCCATCCCGCACGGGGTGCGATCCGATTCGGACGGATGCGAGTCGCGATCGAGGGCGCCGCTCGCCTTCCCGATCACGCCGGAGATCGCCGCGCCGCGGATCGAAAGCGTGTCCGTCACCGGGTTCGCGCGCTACATGAAGTGCCCGTATCTCTTCCTCCTCGAGCGCGATCCGCGGCTCCGTCTCCGGAGCGACGACGAGGACGCGCTCGAGCTCGATCCGCTCGCGTTCGGCAACCTCGTCCATGGCGCCCTCGAGACCTGGGGACGGGAAGAGGCGGAGCGCCCGGAGCCGACGACCGATGTCGCCTGCATCCGCCGCGAGGTGCTCGCCGCGCTCGACGGCTACACGCGACGGCACTTCGGTCGCCATCGCGCGCCCGCGGTCGAGGTGCAGTTCGAACTCGCCCGTCGCCGGCTCGAGCGGTTCGCCGAGATCCAGGCGCGCGAGGTCGCGGCGGGATGGAGGATCCGATTCGTCGAGCTCGGCTTCGAGGCGCCGAAGGGCGTCCTCTCGCACGACGCGACGGCCCCGAACCTCGTCTCGGGCGAGGAGGCCCGCGCCTTCCTCGATGCGGCGGCGGAGGACGCGGCCGCGCGCGCCGACGAGCGCGCGCCGACGAGCGCGCGTCACCCGGCGATCCGAGTCGGTCGATCGCCCGATGGGCGCGAGCTCTTCGTCACGGGCCGGATCGACCGCGTCGACCAGCACACGGACGGCCGCTACCGCGCGCTCGACTACAAGACCTCCGCGAGCGGGCAGGGGCCTGCCGCAAGCCACCTGTCGGGTCGAGGCGCGCTCGACAAGCGGAGGTGGAAGGATCTGCAGCTTCCGCTCTACAGGCGGCTGCTCGCCTCGATCGGGATCGATGTCGGCTCGCAGCTCGGCTACATCGTCCTCGCGCCGAAGCTCGCCCAGTGTCGCGTCGCGATGCTCGAGGCGAACGGCGCGCCGATCGAGATCTGGAAGCTCGACGAGGCGAACGCGCGCGCCGACGAGATCGCCGACGCGATCCTCGCGGGCGAATTCACCCCTTCGAGTGGACCGAGCGGCGGCTCCTGCCCCGTGCGCGCGGACGATCCGCTGGCCGCGATCTGGGGCAAGGGCTACCGCGGGATCGACACGCGGATCGCTGGAGATGCCGCCGGTGACGGCGCGGCCGATGTCACGGCCGATGCGGAGGAGGCGGACGCGGCGGACGGGCAGACCGGCGCGGCGACGGATGCGCGTGGCACGAGGGAGGTGGCGTCATGAGCGGTGCCCACGAGGCGGGAGCGGCGGTCGGGCTTGACGGTGGCGCGGTGGACCCGCGGTCGAGGGGCGATCGGACGGTCGTCATCGCGAACGCCGGGTCGGGCAAGACCTGGACGCTCGCGAACACCATCCTCCGCTGGGCGCTCGACGATCTCCGCGCCGAACGCCCGGTCCGGCTCGACGAACTCCTCGCCGTCACCTTCACGCGGAAGGCCGCGGCGGAGATTCTCGAGCGCGTCCTTCGCCACGCCGCGCTCGGCGTCCTCGAAGGCCGCGAGCGCGCGGACTTCTCCACCGTGCTCGGCGAGGCCGATCCGGAGATGTACGCGCGGGTGCTCGACGCGCTCGTCGAGGCGATGCCGAACCTCGCGATCGGCACCATCGACGGCTACTTCAGCCGCGTCGCGCGCGGTGCGCCCATCGAACTCGGACTCGCCGCGGGGTGGACGATCGGCGAGACGGCCGAGCTGCTCCGTCAGCAGCAGGCGGTCGTCGCGCGGCTCGTCGCCGCCGATCGCACGCCGGGCCGCGCGGGCACGCTGCGAACGCTCGCGCTCCTCGACCAGGGCGCGCCGAGGGCTTCCGTCGTCGACAACATCGGGCGCCTCGTCGGCGCGTCCTCGGCGCTTCCGGGCGCGGGCGCGGGCGACGGACTGCTCGGGCACTACCGCGCCTCGGTGGACGCCCTCGCGGAGGGCGAGCGGTTCGAGGATCTCGTCTCCTGGCGGTGGATCGAGGAGATCGCGGCGTGCGAGGGCGTCCTTCCCACCGGGGAGGACGCCGATCCGATGCCGCCCGCGCTCGACGACGCGCAGCTCCACGCGATCGTCGATCGCATCGACCGCGTCGTCGCGGACGGCGGGTTGCCCACGACCGCGCGCGGCGACAAGGTGAGCGCCCACTGGCGCAGCGGCGTGACGAAGCTTCGCGAGCACCTTCTCGCAGTCGATCTCGAGGAGCTCGCGAAGAGCAAGGTGCTGCGCGCCGCGCTGACGGGCGAGACCTACTCGAAGGTCCCTCCGACGCCCGAGATCAGCGCCGCGCTGCAGCCGCTCGCCGCACTGCTCCGCGCGTTCGCCCTGCGGCGCGCGAGCTGGTGCATGCGCGCCGCGCGCGAGGTGCTGCCGACCCTCGATCGACTCCTCGCCGACGCGCAGCTCGCGAGCGGCCTGTACGCGTTCGGCGACATCGGCCGCGCGGTCGCGCGCGCCGCGCGCGGAGGCGTCCTCGACGCACCGACGCTGCTCGCGGCGACCGGCTCGCGCATCGGCGCGCTCGCGCTCGACGAGGCGCAGGACACCTCGGTCGAGCAGTACGACGCCTTCGCGCCGATCCTCGACCCGATCTTCGGAACGGGCGGCGACGGCGGCCGCTTCCTCCTCGTGGGCGATCCGAAGCAGTCGATCTACGGATGGCGCGGCGGAACGCCGGGCCTCATCGACGCCTTCCGCCGCGCGCGCGCGGCGCAGCTCTCCGATTCGCCGCCGCTCGCGCGGAGCTTCCGCTCGTCGGCCCTCCTGATGCACTTCGTGAACCAGGTGTTCGGAAATCTCGAGCGGACGCTCGATGCGCTCGGCGATCCCGAGCTGCGCGCGCCCCTCGACGGCCGCGCGGACGGCGCGCTCCAACGGATCGGTGCGAGCGAACTCCTGCATGGACGGCTCTCCGATCCGGTCGCGGCCGCCGCCTGCGACTGGACCTTCACGCCGCACAGCGCGGGCCGGGTCCTTCCGGGCGGCGTCGCCTTCTACGCGGCGGGCGGCGAGTCGCAGGGCGAGCGGAAGCGGGCGCTCGCGCTCGCGACGGCACGGATCGTCGCCGCCATCCGCGCGCGCCGCCCCGAGTCGACGGTCGCGGTCATCGTGCGCTCGAACGCCGAGGTCGCCGATGTGGTCGCGCAGCTCCGCCAGCTCGGCATCGACGCGAGCGACGAGGGCCGGTCGACCCTCCTCGATTCGCCGGCCGTCACGGGGCTCCTCGCGCTCCTCCGCCTCGCCGACGATCCCGGCGACCGCATCTCGCACTTCCTCGCGAGCCGCGGACCGATCGCGCGACTCAGCGGACTGTCCCCGCTCGAGTCCGATCCCGAATCGCGGACGAGCGCCGCGAAGTTCTCACGCGGGCTGCTGGCCGAGGTCGCCGACACCGGCATCCAGTCGACCGTGCGCCGACTCGTCGGTCTGCTGCTCGAGATGGATCCATCGCCGCGCGACGCGAAGCGGCTCTCGCAGCTCGCGGCGCTCGCCGACCTCTCCGACGAACCAGTGCCCGCCCGACTTCGCGACTTCATCCGACGCGTCGAGGAGGATCGCTCGAGCGCCGCGAGCGACGCGAAGGTGAAGGTCATGACCGTCCACCGCTCGAAGGGACTCGAGTTCGACGAGGTCGTGCTTCCATCGATCGAGGCGAAATGGGGCGAGGTGCGGGCGCCGTGGAGCGCGGTGCGCGACGCGGCCGACGGTGCGCCGGTCCTCGTCGGACCGCTGCTCGGTGCCGGCATGCGCGAGTGGATGCCCGAACTCGAGCTCCTGCGGCGCGACGAGCACCACCGGCGCCTCCTCGACGACCTGTCCGGTTTCTATGTCGCGCTCACGCGGGCGAAGCGGGCGGTCCACCTCGTCTTCTCCCGAAAGCGCCCCGATGCGCGCGCGCTCGGCGGCGCGGAGTTCGTCCTCGAGAGTCTCGAGGGCGTGGGTGCCGCCGCCGTCGCGCCCTTCGAACCACCCGTCGGGCGCGGTCCCGACGGCGCGACGGACCGTCATGGCGCGCCGCTCCCCGACCTCACCGACACCGCGACGCATGCGTCGGGGGCGCAGGCGACGCTTTTGGAAGCGCTCGCGGCCGCCGATGTCGATCGGGCGACGCCCGTTCCGTTCTGGAAGGTCGAGTACGAGGGATTCGCGTTCGGAGAGGAGCTCCCTTCGGGAGAAGCCGCCGCGCCCGAAGCGGGCGATCCGACGCCACATGCGGACGACGGGGCCTGCGCCGCGGCCCCCGGATCGCCGCGCGAGACGGGCGCGGTCTCCGTCGATCCGATGCCGCTCGTCGAGATTCCGCTCGTCGAGGTGCCACTCGTCGAGGTGCCGCTGGTCGAGGTCGTGCGCCGCGCCGATGGCGCGCGCGTGCGCGCGCCGAGCGATCACGCCGCCGCCGCAGGCCGATCGCTCTGGGCGCACTCGCCGTTCGGCGACGACGACATCGCCGTTCGCGGCGTCCTCGTCCACGAGGTCTTCCGCGAGGTCGATTCGATCGAGCGGCTCGTCGATCCCGCCGTACGGGCGGCGATCCTCGCGCGCGCCCGTCGTCGCACCCAGGTCGAGAAGGGGCAGTCCGTGACCGCCGAGGTCGTCGCCGAGGTCGAGGCGATGCTCGTCCGTCTTCTCGCGGGGATCGGTCGCGGGGGATCCGTCGCCGAGGCGCTCCGGCTCCGGAACGACGCCGTCCGCCGCGAGGAGGCGCGGACCGAGGTTCCCTTCGTCGTGGAGGCGGAGGGGGGCGTCCTGGTGCGCGGCCGGATCGACCGGCTGGTCCTCGTGCATGAGGCCGACCAGGTCGTGGGCGCGCACATCGTCGACTTCAAGACGGGGGCGGTGCACGCGGACGACGACGCCCTCGCGAGAAAGATCGAGGGCTACCGATCGCAGCTCGCGTCCTATGGCGACGCCGTCGCGCGCCTCTGGGCCATCCCACGGGCCGCGGTCCGCGAGTCGCTCCTCTTCGTCGATCGCGAGATGGTGGTCGCGCTCCGCGCGGACGAGGTCGTCGCGCCGCCAGCGGGCGAGGACCGCGCCCGACGCGCCGTCGACTGACCGCGCGGCGGGACGCCGTCTGAACGAAGGAACCCCGATCGTGCCTCGACGGGCGTCCGTCCCGATCGGTCGGCGCGCAAAACGGCAACCGGCTGTCGCGCGAGGCGCGACAGCCGGAGGGCTCGAACGCTCTTACCGGTAATGCCTGGCTCACGCAGCGGTTCCGCCTCCGCGCACGCCAGCCTGTGCTCCACTCCGCCCGAAGGCGACGCGTGCGCAGGAAGTTCCCTTTCCAAATGCCTCCGCCCGAGTGTTCGAGCGGCCGGTCGGGACATCTCACGATGTTCCGACACGGTGAAGAGTCGGGACTCCCGGGATTCTGCGCGACATCGCCACCGAATCCGCGACATCGGACCGTCCTCCCTCGGAAGATCGGACGGCAGCCGCTCCCCGGCTCGCCGCCTGCTATCCTCCGAGGGTGCGGCACACGGAAGCGCCGCATGCTGGGCAGCATCCCCTGCGCGGGGCGCCAACGCGCCGCGCGAATGGACGGAACTCCTCGCGTCGGTCGACCGGTTCGGACCCTCAGGGGCGGCCCGGTCATTTCAAGGTGTCGAAACGGACCCGACCGCGCGTCGGCTCCCCGAGGATCTGCCTGTGTCTCCCACAACTTCTGGTTCTGGTCCGGTCGTCACCGGGCCGTCGTCCCTTCCCGCGGCTCCGATGGGTGGGGCGACGCTCGTGGCGGCGGAGGCGGCGATCCTCGAGGCGCTCGATGTGGTGGACCTGCGGCTCGCGACGCCCGCCGTCGCAGGAGGCGCTGGTTCCGGCGTGCTCGAGGCCCGTCGCGCGGAGGCGCCGAGCGGCGAGGAGGAAGCCGGCCATGTGCACCGCGTCGGCCGATTCACCCGCGTGGCGACCGCCGCGGCCGTCATCCTGCCGCCGATCGCGGTCGTCGCCGCGATGGTGCTTGCCTGGGGCGGCCTCTTCCACATGACCGACCTCGTCCTGCTCGTCACCATGTACGTGCTGACGGCGGGCGGCATCACGATCGGCTACCACCGGCTCTACACGCACAAGTCGTTCGTCGCGCGGGGGCCGGTCGCGGTCTTCTTCGCGATCCTCGGCGGCATGGCGCTGCAGGGCCCCATCATCTGGTGGTGCGCGACGCACCGCTGCCATCACCAGCACTCCGATCACGACCACGATCCGCATTCGCCGCACGCGGGCCGCGCGCCCGGCATCGCGGGCGCCATCCGCGGCTTCCTGCACGCCCACATGGGCTGGCTCTTCGGGCCGCTCGAGCCCGACGCCAAGCGCTACGTGCCCGATCTCCTCGCCGATCGGACGACGGTGCTCCTCAACCGGCTCTTCCCGCTCTGGGCGGCGCTCGGATTCGCGATCCCCGCGCTGATCGGCGGCCTCGTCACCATGTCGTGGATGGGTGCCCTGACGGGCTTCCTCTGGGGCGGCATCGTGCGCCTCTTCCTCGTCCACCATGTGACCTGGAGCGTCAACTCCGTCTGCCACATCTGGGGACGCCAGGACTACCACTCGGGTGACGAGAGCCGCAACAACGCGATCATGGGCATCCTCGCCCTCGGCGAAGGCTGGCACAACAACCACCACGCCTTCCCCGCGAGCGCGCGGCATGGCCTGAAGTGGTGGCAGTTCGACGCGAGCTGGATCACGATCCGCACGCTCGAGCGCCTCGGACTCGCGAGCAAGGTGCGCCTCCCCGCGCCCGATCGCCTCGAGCGTCGCGCCACCCGCGCACGCGCCTGACGGTCGCGCTGCGCGCCGCCCGACATCCTCCGAGCACGCCCGTTCGGATCCGCATCATGTGCATCTGCGGGCGGCATGACGCCGCCGCGTTGGGTGCCGTGTCGGGAGCGGCGTTCAGAGCCTCGTCCCGAGCCTCGTCCCGAGCATCAGCTCGAAACATGGCGGGCGCATCCGCGCATCTCGGTGGCGATGGCATTCGCACGACGCCGCGGTTCGAAGGGTGTGGTCACGGAAGTCGTGGTCACAGAAGTTGTGGTGTCGGAACTCGAGCTGTCGGAACTCGAGGTGACGGAAGGCGTGACGACCAAAGTCGCGGCGACGGAAGTCGGTGCGCGCCGGTCCGCCCCTCGCATCTCCGCCGCGTGCGACACCCGCCAGCGGACTGCCGACCGTCGAACGACGGCGGCGTGCCCGCCGTGCCTCGCGTCCCTCGTCGGTGGACGCGAGGTCCGCAGTGCGCGTCCTTGCCCGCGCGCCCGTCGCGTCCCGGATGCATGAAGTCCGAGCGGCTCGGCCGCCATTGGCACGATGTTCCTCCAAGAGGTTCCCCCGAGAGGTTCCCTCGAGCGGAACCCTCGAGCGGGACCTTCGAGCGGGACCTTCGAGCGGGCCCCTCGAGAGGGACCCTTCAGAGGGGCCCTCGAGTGTTTCCACCGAGGGTCCATCACACCGCGTGACCGGATCGCCCGTCGCGTCGGTCGATCGCAATCCGATCGCATCGGAGGTGGGATCCTCACCGCGCGTCACGGCATGGTCCTCCCGCGCCACGCGGCGGCCACCTCGCGCACGCGCCGATCGATGTCGCTCCGATCGAGCGCCGCGCACGCCGCCCCGATGATCGCGCGATCGGCATCGTCGTCGCCGAGCGCCTCGCTCCGCAGCATCGCGATCTCGCGCGCCGGCCCCGCGACGAACGCGAGGTCCGCGACCTCGGGGGCGCCCGCCTCGCGCCAGACTTCGCCGAATCCACGGATCGCGATCGTTCCGGGAAGCAGGAGTGCGGTCGGCGTGAGCGGTGTCCGCGCGAGATCCTCGTCGCGCAGGTCGAGGATGAGAAGCGACCGCAGGTTCCGGGCGCGCAGCCGGAGGAGTTCGCGCGGGGCGATCGCCGCGGTGCCACCGTTGCGCGCGACGACGGGCGACCCGAGCACGAGCGCCTCCGCGTCCGCCGATCCCTCGAGGAGTGCCGCGAGGACGCCGTCCTGACGCGCCTCCAGCCATGCCTCAAGCCATGGAGCCCGCGTCGTCGTCCGTGCCGCGCGCGCCGCCGCGCGCGCGAGGTCGTCGGGTGTCCCGTCGCCGATCGCGACCGAGCGCCCCGCGAGAAGGACGCGCGCAACCGCCGCGATCGCGCGCGCGGGCGATGCGAAGGCGACCACTTCATCGAGCGAACTCGAGATCCGCGCCGAGAGGCGGGCCTCGAGGGACGCGGCGGCCGGCACCGCGCCTGCGGTGGCGCGCCGGATGGCGCCGCTGCGGCCGTCCGAGGGCGCCTCGCCGCATGGCGCTCCGCCCGCGGTCCCGACGCTGGGCGTGAAGGCCTGCGACCGCCGACCCGTCGCGGGGCTCGCGGGCGTCGCGGCGTCGCGTCCGAACGAAGGAGGCCTCGCCGTTCCCGAGGTGGTCGGTGCGGCGATCGTCTGTGGAGTTTCGAGCATGGGTCACGGTCCTTCTCGCGAGTTTTCTCGCGTGTGGGCCGGGGCCGGCGCTTCCCGCGGATCCCGACCTCCGGGAAACGCGACAGACGCCGGGGATTCCGGCGTCTGGTCGGGGAAATCACTCGTCACTTCGAGCGGTCAACCCATTCCGTCCGCCGCACCCGCGCACATGCGCTTCGCATGCATGTGCGTGTGCATGCCGCGCATGCACAGCGCAGCGCACGCGCCCTGCATCGAGCAGAGGCACATGCGGACATCCGCAGCAGCGGATGCGGCGCACGGGGAGGCGCACGGGGTAGCAGGGAATGGGAGCGCGACCGCTCTCATCGGCGGCGGAGGATAGCGCTCGCACCTCACGCGTCAAGCCTCGATGCGCGGCTTCTCGGCAAACCGCGTGCAGTGCGCGCGAATCAGGCGCATGCCCCGCTCGGCTCGCACGCCGACGACTGCGAGCACGCGAGGGGCCGTCGGCCGCATGCGCGAATGCATCGCGTGCACCTGCGTGCAGCGCGCCCGATGCGGGCCGCGCGCTGCACGCACCGCGTTCATCACGCTCACCGCGCCGCGATCACGCGCTCCGCCTCGCGCTCGGCGGGCGTCGCGGGCGCGCCCGCGTCCGCCGTCGTCGAAGCCGCGCGCGCGTCGGCGTCGGCGTCGGTCGCGGGGAAGAAGTCGAGCGCGCCGACCACGCCGTCGCCGATCCCGAGCAGCGCCCAGCCCGCGATGAGGCCCGCGCAGATCGCCTCCTTCGAGTCGACCCAGAGCCGCCACGCGAAGGTGCCGACCGCCTTGTGGTAGCGGTGCTCGAAGAAGCCGAAGATCGCGGCTCCCGTGAACATCATGATCGCCGAGTCGGGCGGAAGCACCGCGCCGAGGCCGATGCCGACCGCCGAGAGCGGGAAGCGCCCCTTCGTCGCGATGCGCCCGATCTCGAACGCGAGCGCGACGATCGCCGCGACGAGCATCGCCCACGCCGCCGACACGGGCAGCACGCCCCAGAGCTTCGCGATGCCGTCGGCGCCCGTGATGACGCTCGACGCGCCCTCGGGGATCTCCTTGCCCATGCCCTCGATCACGCGCGCGACCGCCGCCCACTGGAGCGCGCCGGGCACCGCCCAGCCCGAGTCGGTCACATGCGTCTCGATCGCCGTCTCGGGCGCGCGCTTCGCGAGGAAGAGGAGGTAGAAGAGCGGCGTCGACGCGAGCGCGCCCGAGAAGATCCCGATGATGTGGCCCCACGCCTGCTGGCGCGGCTTCGCGCCGAGCATGTAGCCGGGCTTGATGTCCATCAGCAGGTTCGACGCATTGCCCGCGACCTCGGTGGTCACGCCCGCGGTCATGAGGTTCGTGCCGGGGTTCGTCGGGTTGATGGTGCCGAAGGTGAACTGCGTGATCTTCGAGAGCGATCCCGTGGGCGTCGTCGCGGTGAGCGCGGTCGCGTTCGCGGCGATCAGCGTCAGCAGGATGATCATCGGGATCGAGAGCGCGCCGATCCAGATCGGCACGCCGAACCAGTACCAGTTCACGAGGACGATGATCGCCGCGAAGAAGGGAATGCCCACGACGCTGACCCAGAGCGGGAACTCGATGTCCTTGAGGCAGTCCTCGGTGTCCTTCTTCTTCGCGAAGAGGCCCGTGAAGGCGCTGAGGATCACCTTCGGCTTCGCGAAGAGGCCGACCATCGACGCCGTCACCATCATCGACACGCCCCACCAGAGGCACCAGCTGTTGGTGATGTGCGCGCGGCCGAAGATGGCGTCCGCCATCGCGTAGGTCCCGTCGGCGGCGCGGATCGCGTCGATGTTGCGCGGCATGATCTCGCCCGAGTTGATCATGACCGGCGCGAGGACGAGGAAGTTCAGCATCGCGCCGATGAAGACGCTCGACGCGATGCGCATGCCCATCAGGCCGCCCGCGCCGATCATCGAGAGATCGAACGCGAGGATGACGCCGAGCTTCGGCAGCGGCACGCCGCCCACGTTCGGAAGCCAGAGGCTCGAGCCCGGCTTCTCCGCGAGGTGGTAGTACCACTCGTCGAGCCGCTCGGGCACCACGCGCACCACGTTCTCGAGCGAGCGCGCGGAGCCGAGGATCCAGATCTGGAGCGCCGCGAGGTAGCTCGAGGCGTAGAGCATCTGGAGCACCGCGCCGATCGCCGCGGCCGCGCCGAGCGCCTTCGCCTTGAAGAGTCCCGAATCGACGCCGCCTTCGCCCTCGGCCTTCGCCTTCGCGACGGGCATGCCGTCGACCATGTTGTTCGTGCCGCCGGCGGGGGCGTCCGGGTAGAGCGAGTCGAGGACGACGCCGACCGCGCGTCCCTCGGGGAAGGGCTGCTGCTCGTCGTTGATGAAGCGCCGCTTCATCGGGAAGGCGACGAGGACGCCGAGGATGCTCGCGAGGATGTTCCAGAGGAGGAGGGTCGGCCACGCCATCACGGTGTTCGTGACGAACATGTACGCCATGAGCGCCGAGATGAGCGGGCCCGTCATGTAGCCCGCCGCGGTCGCGATCGACTGGACCGCGTTGTTCTCGAGGATCGTCAGGTCCTTCGCGAGCCCGATCCGCGTGAGCGCGCGGAAGACGACGAAGCTGATGATGACGCTCGTGACGCCGACGCCGAGCGACCAGCCCGTCTTCGCGCCGATGTAGAGGTTCGTCGCCGAGAGGATTCCGCCGACGAGGAAGCCCGTCAGCGCGGCGCGCAGCGTCAGCTGCGGCATGTTCCCGCGGAAGACGTTCTCGAGCCACCAGCGGTCCTTCTGCTCGCGGGTCCAGGTGCGGGTCTGTTCGTCGCTCAGGTGCTGGATGGCCATGGTGCGGGAATGTAAGGGAATCTCCCCATCCGCCGCGGGCTTGGCGCCTGCCGCGCGCCTCGGGGGCGATAGCCTCCGCGACATGGGACGACGCGATCGGTCCGATGCGCCGAAGTGGGGCGGCCGAACCCCGCCGAAGGCCGAGCGCGCCGCCGCCGCCGAGGCGCTCGAGGCGGACGCGCGGCGCAGGGCGGCGGGGCTCTCGAAGTCGGCCGCGGCGCTGCGGACCCCGACCCTGCGCGCGCTCGGCGAGAAGTCGCGCTTCCTCGGGATCGACCTCGGGCTCGCGACGGGGATCGCCGTCTATTCGCGCGACGGGCGGCTCGAGTCGGTGCGATCGCGCCACTTCCAGTCGAAGGACGCCCTGCGCGCCGCGGCGGGCGCGATCCTCGACTCGATCCCGCATGTCCACGGCGTCGTCGTCGAGGGGGGCGGCGAACTCGCCGAGGTCTGGCAGCGCGCCGCGGTGCATCGCGGGATCCATCTCCGCGCGGTCCACGCGCACCACTGGCGGCCGATGTTCCTCTATCCGCGCGAACAGAAGGATGGCGCGTCCGCGAAGGCCCACGCCGTGCGGCTCGCCGCGCAGGTGATCGAGTGGAGCGCGACGAAGGGCGTCGCGCCCGAGGTCGGGCACGACGCGGCGGAGGCGATCCTCGTCGGGCTGTTCGGCGTCGTCGAGGCGGGCTGGCTGCGCGAGCCGCCGCGGTTCCGGCACTGAATCGCGGAGGGCGCGGGACGCGCACGCGTTTCGCGCGGCGTTTCGCGCGAGATCAGCGACGCAGCGCGACCGCGAGGATCGCGCCGTCCTCGCGCCAGGCGTAGGCCTCGAGCGGCGTTCCCGCGTGCGCGATCGAGATGCGCCACGCCGCCTCGCCGGGAAGATGCGCGGGCGCGTCGGTGCGCGCGAATCCGCGGATCTCGAGCGCCGTGCCGAACCACCCGACCTCGAGCGCGTGCGCCTTCACGCACGCCTCGCGTGCGCACCACGCGGCGATGGGCTCCTCGATCGGATGCGGCGTCTCGATCGGATGCGATGCGTCGGCCGATGGCGCCGCGGCGCCCGTCAGAAGCGCGAGCTCCGCACCCGAAAACGCCTTTCGCACGAGGGCCTCGGCGCGACGCGCGTCGATCTCCTCGATGTCGACGCCGATCGCCGCCATCGACCGCGTCGCGACGAGCGCCACCGCGCGCCGTCGGGTGTGCGCGATCGAGAAGGGGGGCGCGTCGGGCCAGCTCGCGACGGGACGCCCGCGGTCGTCGCGGAGGACGGCGCGCGCCGCCTCGGGCGATCCCGCTTCACCGAGCGCCGCGCGCAGTGCGACGCGCCCGCCGAGGAATCCCGCGCGACGCGCCTCCGTCGCGTACGAGGTCGCGAGCGCGTGCACCTCGTCGGGAAGCGCCGCCGCCGCATCGGCGAGCGCGCGGGCATCGGTTGTCGGAACGAGGGCGAGCCATGCCGCCGACGGCGAGCGGTCGGTGAGGAATCCATCGAGCGCGAGCGCCGTCGTGCGGATCACCGCGCGCGCGCTCCCGATCGCGCGGTGCGCGAAGCCTTCGCGCGCGACGCGGCCTTCGTCGCCTTCGCGGGCTTCGTCGCCTTCGCGGGCTTCGTCGTCTTCGCGGCCCTCGTCGTCTGCGTCGCCTTCGCAGCCTTCGTCGCCTTCCCGCTGCGGCGCGCACGCGAAGCCGTCCTGGTCGGACGCAGCACGAGGACCACATCGCCCGCGCCCTTTCCGAGCCGCGTCGGCGGCAGGTCCTCGTCGGTCGCGTCGAGGCACGCGAGCACCTCGAAGCCGCCCGCGAGATCGAGCACGTCGCGCAGGATCGCGATGGGGAAGGTGATGAGGTCGTACTGCTCGGCGATCACCGGGGGCGCGTCGGGCACGTTCGCGGTGATCGCGATCTGGCGGATGCGCTCGCAGTTCG
>JBJOHC010000030.1:0-15992 GCA_046047955.1 Planctomycetota bacterium | reverse complement strand
GGCCGACGTCCAGTACAGCGTCTACAACCTGCCCATTCCCGCCACGATCGACGGCCTCTACATCAATGTCGAGACCGGCGCGACGGGCTCGAGCGGCGCGTCGACCGCGGGCTGGGACATCAATCCCTACTCCTCGACCTCGCTCACCTTCTTCAACGCGACCGGGACGGGCATGATGCGCTACCCCGGCATCACCACCGGCTCGGCGGGCAACCTCGCGCAGGACACGCCCATCGGCGCGACCGGCAGCTTCGGCTCGGGCGCGGTCGTCTTCGGTGCGAACCCCGGCAACTGGCAGCTCAACTCGACGAACCTCTTCGGCTTCCGCTTCGTCGCCTCCGACGGCCTGACCCACTACGCGTGGGGCCGCATCGCGGTCGGCGCGACCGTCCAGGACCGCACGCTCGTCGACCTCGCGTGGGAGACCTTCGCCGATACCCCGATCCTCGCCGGCAACGAGGGCGGCCCGCCGCCCGCGTACGACCCGTGCGCGCCGTTCAATCCCTCGGCGAACATCGGCTCGAACAACCTCGCGCTCAACCAGGACACCTCGACGACGCTCGACCTCTCGGGTTCGTGCGGCCTCATGATCTACAAGGCGAACTTCTTCAAGTTCACCGCGCCGGTCTCGGGCGACTTCGTCTTCAGCACCTGCGGCGCGGGCGTCGACACGCGCATGGCGATCCTCGACGGCTGCGACGCCTCGACCGCGGCGACGATCGGCTGCGACGACGACTCGTGCGAATTCTCGGCCGGCAGCGAGCTCACGCTCTCGGCGACCGAGGGCGGCGTCTACTACATCGTGATCGGTGCGACCTCGCCGAAGGCGACGCTCCCCTCGCCGATCGCCCTCGAGGTCGTCGCCCCGACGAACCCCGCCTGCCTCGACGCGATGCCGCTCGCCTTCGGCGAGAACGCGTTCGACAACACCGCGTCGACGACCGTCCAGACCGCGGCGAGCACCGCCGACGGCACGGGCACCGCGACCATCCAGAAGGCGCAGTGGTTCAGCTTCACCGCGGGCGCGACGGGCGCGTACAGCATCGGCCTCTGCGGCGCGAGCGGCGACACCATGCTCGCGATCGGCACGGCGTGCCCGGGCTTCGGCCAGAAGTTCGCGACCATCGCCTACAACGATGACTCCTGCGCGCTCTCGGCGGGAACCTCGCTCCTCGCGAGCTTCATCGACGCGACCAACGGCGGCGCGACCGGCACCTTCGCGGGCTTCCCGCTCACGCAGGACCTCGTCGCGGGCGAGACCTACTACATCCTCGCGGGCTCGTACTCGGCCACCGCGAACGTCACGGCCACGCTCGTCATCGACGGCCCGCCGCAGGGCGGCGTCACCGGCGACTTCGACGGCGACGGCCTCGTGAACGCGTCGGATCTCGCGGTCCTGCTCTCGGGCTGGGGCCTCTCGGGCGCGACCGACCTCGACGGCGACGGCTCGACCGGCGCCGCCGACCTGGCGGTCCTCCTCGGCAACTGGTCGAACTGAGCCGACCGACCCCATCCGTCCGAATCGCCCGCGGCTGCGCGACCTGCCCAGCCGCGGGCTTTTTTACGAGAATCCCCGACATGCCGACGCCCCCAACGACCGCGGCCCGCACGGGCATCGTCCCGCGCGTCCTCTCGATCGCGGGCAGCGACCCCTCGGGTGGCGCGGGCATCCAGGCCGATCTCAAGGTCTTCAGCGCGTTCGGCTGCTACGGCATGACGGTGGTCACCGCATTGACCGCGCAGAGCCCGCGCGCGGTGACGGCCGTCCACCTGCCGCCCGCGTCGTTCGTGCGCGCGCAGCTCGAGACGCTCTTCGCCGATGTCGAGGTCGACGCGGTCAAGATCGGCATGGTCGCCAGCGCGGAGATCGCGCGCGAGGTCGCGGCGTTCCTCCGCGCGCGCCGCGACGGGGGGCTGCGCGCGCCGATCGTCCTCGATCCCGTCATGCGATCGAAGGGCGGCGACGCGCTCGTCGACGCCGAGGCCGTCGCCGTCATCCGCGACGAGCTGCTGCCGCTCGCCGACCTCGTCACGCCGAACATCCACGAGGCCGCCGCGCTCCTCGGCGAACCGCCCGTCCGCGGCGCGCTCGAGCTCGGCGCCGCCGCGCGCCGCGTGCGCGCGCTCGGCGCGGGCGCGGCGCTCGTGAAGGGCGGCGCGCTCGCGGCATCGGGCGCCGAGTCGACCGCGACCGACGCCCTCGCGACCGCGGCCGGCCTTCGCCTGCTCGAATCGCCCCGCCTCGCGACCCGCGCGCTCCACGGCACGGGCTGCACGTTGTCGGCCGCGGCGACCGCGTCGCTCGCGCTCGGTCGCGAACTCGTCGCCGCGGTCGAGGCGGCGAAGCTCTACACGACCTGGTCGATCATCCACGCGCGCGCCCTCGCGGTCGGCTCCGAGCGCGGCCCCGTCCACCATCTGCACGCGATCGAGCCCTGGACGGCCTGAGCGGCGGCGTGCGACGCTCGTGATTCCGCCCTGTTCCTGCTCGCGTTCCTGCACGTGTTCCTGCTCGTGTTCCTGCAAGTGTTCCTGCTCGTATTCCCCCTCGCGGGTCCCACTTGAGGTTCCCACTTCAGGCCTCCGCCGCCACGACCGACGGGCCCGCCGCGCGCCACCTATTCTTCCCGCCTTCCGCCGCGTCCGCGCTCGCCGTCCGAGCCCGCCGCGCGCGGCGGCAGACCCCGCCCGTCCACGGATCCACGCCATGACCACGCTCGCCTCCGGCACCGCGCTCGTCGACAAGCTCTCCCTCCAGCACCGCCTCTTCGCGGCGCTCAGCGACATGTTCGGCCGCGAGGTGCCGCTCTACGACAGGTCGCTCCTCGTGAACCGCGCGACCAACCGCACCGTGTGCGGCCTCCTCGCGAAGATCCATCCCGGCTTCACGCTCTCCGACGACGAGCTCGAGCGGACGAGCGGCGAGCGCCACGGCGCCATCCGCATCGGCCGCCCCGACGAGTACCGCTGGATCGGCCGTCTCTTCGGCTGCTTCGCGATGGAGCCGCACGGCTTCTACGACATGACGGCGGTCGGCGCGCGGAGCCAGCCCATCATCGCGACCGCGTTCCGCTCGTCGGTGCGGCCCGAGCACCGCGTCTTCACCTCGCTCCTGATGACCGACTGGTTCGACGACGCGACGCGCGCGCGCATCGAGGCGCGCCTCGCGACGCGGCAGGTCTTCAGCGACCGCGCGAAGGCGCTCGTCGAGAGGTGCGAGAGGGACGGCGGACTCTCGGCGGCCGACGCCGACCTCCTCGTCGCCGAGTGCACCGACCGCATCTTCAAGTGGACGGGCCGCGCGCGCGACCACGCGCTCTACCGCGACCTCTCCGCGGCGGGATTCAAGATCGCCGCCGACATCGCCTGCTTCGAGTCGCACCATCTGAACCACCTCACGCCGAACACCTTCTGCATGGACCTCTACACGGCGGCGATGCGCCACGCGATGGGCGAGATCGACGCCGCGGCGTTCCGCGCCCGCGCCGTCACGGTGCTCGCGCGCCTCGCGAAGGCCGCCGACCGCGACTTCATGAAGCTCCACTTCAAGCATGTGCCGCTCGCCGAGATCGCGGCGTACGGCGCGGGCAGCGCGGGCGCCGACGACATCGCCGCCGCGGCCGACGCGCTCGCCGCCGAACTCGCGAAGCCCGCGTACGCGCTCCATCTGCTGCCGCACGCGGGATTCAAGGACTTCACCGAGGGGCCGAGCGAGGACACGCCCATCCTCCTCCGGCAGGACGCGTACAAGGCGCTCACCGAGCCCGTCGCCTTCGCCGAGGAGGACGGTTCGACCGTCGAGACGACGCACACCGCGCGGTTCGGCGAGATCGAGGAGCGGGGCTACGCGACGACGCCCGCGGGCCGCGCGCTCTACGACGAGTGCCTCGCCGCGGCCGAAGCCGCGCGCGCGGCCGATCCGTCGCTCGCGAAGCGCGACTTCGCGGCCTACGAGGCGATGAACGCGTCGCACTTCGCGCGCTTCCCGAAGTCGCTGCGCGCGCTCGTCGAGGCGGGGCTCGTCTTCGCGCGCTACGAGCCGACCGCGAAGGGGCTCGCCGCGGCCGCCGCGGGAACCATGCCCGCGACCACCGACCTCCTCGCCCTCGTCGACGCGGGGCTCGTCGACTTCGAGGGTCTCCGCTACGAGGACTTCCTCCCCGTGAGCGCCGCGGGCATCTTCGCCTCGAATCTCCAGCAGTACGGCACGAAGTCGACCGCCGAGGCGCGTCCGACCTACTCGCAGGCGATGCTCGAGGAGATCCTCGGCCGTCCGATCGTCGACACCTCGGCGCTCTCCGCGGGTCTCGAGGCCGAGTCGAAGCTCGACTGCTACGCGCGCCTCGGCCTCGCCGACCGCGTGCCCGCCGCCGAGCGCGCCGCGCTCGAGGCCGCCATGGCGTGGCGTGCGCGCGGCTGACCGGTCCCTTCGGAGAGTGCCGTGGTCCCGTCCGCCCGCCCGAACGCCATCGCGCCCACCATCGCGCCCACCATCGCGCTCGTCACCTGCGACGAGCTGCCGCGCCCCGACGCGGATCTTCCGATCCTCGTCGAGGCGTTCGCGCAGGCGGGCGCCGTCGCGACGGTCGTCGAGTGGACCGACCGCGCGATCGACTGGGGCGCGTTCGACGCCGCGCTCCTCCGCTCGACCTGGGACTATGTCGCGCGCTTCGACGCGTTCAGGCCGTGGCTCGCGGCGACCGCGGCGCGCACGCGGCTCCTCAATCCGCAGCCGCTCGTCGCGTGGAATCTGCACAAGGGCTACCTCCTCGAGCTCGCGGCGGCGGGCGTCGCGGTCGTCCCGACCGAACTCGTCCGCGCGGGCGACGACCCCGACTGGTCCGCGCTCTTCGCGCGCCACGGCGATCTCGTCGTGAAGCCCGCGGTGAGCGCGGGCAGCTTCGCGACCGTCCGCGTCGCCGCGGGCGATCTCGCGGCCGTCCGCGCCCACCATCTCGAGCACGCCGAACGCGACCTACTCGTCCAGCCCTGCCTCGCGTCGGTCGTCGCGCACGGCGAGACGAACCTCGTCCATCTCGGCGGCCGCTTCTCGCACGCGATCCACAAGGGACCGCGCTGGGCGGGCGACCTCGAGCAGTCGCGCGGGCTCGTCGAGCCGACCGCCGCCGAGCGCGCGCTCGCCGACGAGGTGCTCGCGGCGGTCGCCGCGCGCGGTCTCGGCGAACCGGTCTACGCGCGCGTCGACATGGCCGAAGGCGCCGACGGCCGGCCGCTCCTCATGGAGCTCGAGCTCGTCGAGCCGTCGCTCTTCCTCGATCGCGCGCCCGACCGCGCGGCGTGGCTCGTCGAGGCGGTCCTGCGCGCGATCGGCGCGTGAATCCGCCTCGCGGTCGCGATACAGTCGCGCGCATGCGCCCAGGTGAATCACCCGCGATCGCCATCGACCGCTCGCTCGACCAGGGCGATGCGCTCGGCGCCCTCGCGATCGCCGACCGCGAGGTGGCGAAGTCGCGGCGCAGCTTCGCGGGATGGCTCGGCCGCGTGCGCGCGAAGCTCCGACTCGGCTGGATCGCCGAGGCCGACGCCGATCTCGACGAACTCCTGCGCCTCGCGCCCACCGATCCGCAGGTCCTCCTCCTCGCGGGAGTCCTCGCGCAGCGCCTCGGTCGCATCGACCGCGGCGTCGAGGCGCTCACGCGCGTCCTCCTCGGCGGCTCGCCCTACGCGGGCGAGGCCGCCGTCGCGCTCGGCGAGACCTACTGGTTCGCGGGGCGCCTCGACGACGCCGAGGCGCATCTCGCGCGCGTCGCCGCGCACGCGGCCGATCCGCGGCTCGCGCTCCTGCGCGCGCGCCTCCTCTCGAAGCGCGACCGCGGCGCGGCGATCGAGGCGCTGCGGGCCCTCGCGTCGGGCGAGCGGAACCCGGTGGTGCGCCGCGCGGCGGGATTCGAGGCGGTCGGCCTCCTCGATCGCGAGGGGCGCTACCGCGAGGCCTTCGACCTCGCGACCGCGACGCACGCCGACACCACGGCGCGGTTCGATCTCGAGGGGCTCCTTCTCGATCTCTCCGAGCAGCGGCCGCTCCTCGCGAAGGGCGAGCGCTGGAGCGCGCCGCGCGTCGAACCCGTCGACGATGTCGTTCTCGTCGTCGGTCTGCCGCGCTCGGGCACCACGCTCCTCGAGCAGATGCTCGACGGCCATCCCGAGATCGGCGGCATCGGCGAGTACGACGGCGTCGAGATCCTCGGTGGCGAGATGACGGCGCTCGGTGCGTGGCCGCGCCGCGTCGCGATGCTCGGACCGCAGGCGCTCGCGCCGATGCGCGAGCGCTACCTGCGCGGCGCGCGGCGACTGCGCCGCGAGGGTGCGCGCCTCGCCTTCGACAAGACGCTGCGCGCGTGGCGCTGGCTCCCCGCGGTGGCGGCGGCGCTTCCCGGAACGCGCGCGATCCACCTCGCCCGCGATCCGCGCGACGCGGCGATCAGCACCTTCCTTTCGTACTTCCATCCGCTCCACGACGGATGGACGGGCTCGCTGCGCTCGATCCGCCGCGTCGCCGAGGCCGAGCGCGCGCTCCTGCCCGCCGCGCTCGACGCGCTCGCGCTCCCGCACCAGGCGCTCGTCTACGAGGACCTCGTCGCCGATCCCGCGGCGCACGCGGCGCGCATCCTCGACTGGCTCGGCCTCGCGCACGACGACCGCGTGCTCGCGCCCGAGGCGAACGCGCGCGCGGTCTTCACCCTCTCGCACGAACAGGTGCGCCAGCCGATCCACAGGGGCTCGATCGGCCGCTGGCGGAACTACGCCTTCGCCTTCGAGGCGGACGACGCCGCGGCCTGGAGCGCCCTCGGCGCCGCGCACGACGCTCGGCGCGCCTGAGCCCTCGGCCTCGCGAGTGGAATCCGCGAGCCGTCACCAGCCGTGGGTGCCCGACGTCTTCAGACGTCGGAACGCCGACCGCATCGATCACCAACGAAGACCGATCGGCTTCCCCGAGGCGCCATGCCCACGCCGTGCCGTCCGACCTCTGAAGAGGTCGGGCACCCACGCCGTTCGCGGAAGTTCCGTCGATCACTCCAGCCCGAACCCGTGCGCCACTCGCGGAAGCTCCGCCGATCACCCCATCCCGCCCCCGCGAGCCGTCGCCAGCCGTGGGTGCCCGACGTCTTCAGACGTCGGAACACCGGACGCGTCGATCACCAACGAAGACCGATCGGCGTCCCCAGGGCGCCATGCCCACGCCCCGCCGTCCGACCTCTGAAGAGGTCGGAACGCCGGACGAACCGATCACGGTGAACTGGAACCCACGCGCCCTCGCCGGTCGCGCGTGCCCCAGCCGCATCAGGCGCCGAATCGGCGGCCGCTCAGTTCCGCCGCCGACGGCCCGTCGCCACGCCCGCGAGCCCGAGGAGTGCGAGCGCGCCGGGCGCAGGCACGATCGAGAAGCCCGCGATGTCGAAGCGGCCGTCGAAGTTCGTGCCCGCGAGCGACGGGGGCACGTTGAAGCCGAACTGCATGTTGCCGATGTTCGAGAAGATCGCCGAGTAGGTGCCGCCGCCGAGGCTGATGATCTGGCTGCTGCCCTCGGTGAGGTCGAAGGTGACGAGCGTCCAGGTGTTCGCGGCGACGGGGGCGAACGAGACGACCGACGCACCAGGCGTGTTGTTCGGCGTCGCGAAGCGGCCCGTGACGGTCACGGCTTCGGCGAGGTTGTGGCGGAACCAGAACGACACGCCCGTCGCGCCCGCCTCGATCCAGTTGCCGACATACGCGCCGTCCGACGAGCCGTACGCCGCGTGCGCGCGGATGACGGTGGGGGGGAAGCCGCCGGGCGTCGTGCCCGAGAGGTTGAAGACGCTCGTCGCGTAGGCGCCGCCGTCGTACCCGCCCGAGGCCGCCCACTCGAGGTCGACGGTGCCACCCGCATTGCGCCAGTTGGCGCTGCCCGTCGCGAAGTCCTCGGTGAAGCCGACGATGTCGGCGGCGGCGATGGTCGAAAGGGCGAGCGTGGTCGTGGCGGCGGCGAGCGTAAGCACGGCAGAGAGTCGCATCGAAAATCCTTGTGGGTCTGGGGTCGCTTCAAGTCACAACAACCCGCCTGGCGCGAATCTCGCGTCAGGCGGCGCTTGGAGTCGAAACGACGGATGCCCATCGCCTCCACTCCCTCCATGTCCGACCATAGCACCGAAATGGAATCGTGCGTTGCGACTCGGTCGCAGAATCGCAGTTTCTGAACGAGCCGCGCGGCGGTGTCCGCTGCACTCGCAGGGGACACCGCCGCGCGGGACTGTCGGAGGCGCAAGGAGATCAGCGGGCGGCCGGCAGCAGATTCGAGGCCGACGGATTCGCATCGCCCGCACGGTCGAGGAACTCGACGCGCCCCGTCGCGACGTCGTACATCGCGCCGACGACCGCGATCTCGCCCGTGCGCGCCATCTCGGCGAGGGTCGGGCTGTTGGCGAGGATCCACTGGATGGTGTTGCGCACATTGAGCGCCGCGACGCGGTCGACGAACGCCTCGTTCGAGCTGTCACGCCCCTCGCGGGTCGTGGTCTCGAGCCGCACCGCCTCCGAGATCGGGTCGGTGATCGACGGAAGGTTCGTGAGCCCCGTCTCCTTCGCCACATCGCCGCCCTTCGCGACGAAGTCGCAGGTCGCCTTCACCGCGCCGCAGCGGGTGTGACCGAGGACGACGATCAGCTTCGCCCCCGCCACCTTGCAGGCGAACTCCATGCTGCCGAGGGCCTTCTCGCTCGCGATGTTTCCCGCGAGGCGCACGCTGAAGATGTCGCCGAGGCCGAGGTCGAAGAGGAGCTCCGCCGGCGAACGCGAGTCGATGCAGCTGAGGATCGCCGCCATCGGGTGCTGGCCCGCCGCGGTCGCGTCGATCTGGCGGACGAGGTCGCGGTTGAGCCGCCGTCCCGTCGCGAAGCGCTCGTTGCCCTCCTTGAGTACCTGGAGGACGCGCATCGGCGTGAGCGACGCCTGGATCTCGCGCGTCGTCCAGTCGACGTACTGGACGCGGTTCTCGATCGGATACTCGTCCTTGAAGCCGACGGTGCTCGCCGAGATCCCGCGCGCGGGCGCGGTCTCGGTCACGAACTCGCGGATCATCGAGACGATGTCGGGGTCGATGTACTCGGTCATGCGCGCGTCGATGATGACCTGGTCGCCCTTCGCGAAGCCACCGAGGGTCTCCGCGAGCTGCGCGCGGTTCAGGAAGCTCGCCTGGCTCGCGAGCTCGATGCGCTGGACGAGTCCGCCGACATGGTCCTCGCGGACGAGGCGGAAGCCGCGGCGCAGGTTCGACCAGAGGATGAAGGCGAGGCTCGTCGCGAGGCCGATGAGGACGCCCCTCAGGAGGTCGGTCGCGACGATCGCCACGATGGTGACGAGGAAGGGGAGGAACTGCGCGATGCCCTCGCGCCACATCGAGCGGAAGAGCTTCGGGCTCGCGAGCTTCCAGCCCGTCACCACGAGGATCGCCGCGAGCGCCGAGAGCGGGATGCGGTTGAGGAGGCCCGGAAGGAGGGCGACGCTGCCGAGGAGGAGGAGGCCATGCGTGATCGCCGAGAGGCGGGTGAGGCCGCCCGCCTGCGCGTTCACCGAGCTGCGCACGATGACCGAGGTCATCGGGAGTCCGCCGATCAGTCCCGCGAGGATGTTGCCCGTGCCCTGCGCGAGGAGCTCGCGGTTCGGCGGCGAGGTGCGGCGCAGCGGGTCGAGCTTGTCGGTCGCCTCGAGGTTGAGGAGGGTCTCGAGCGAGGCGACGATCGCGAGCGTCGCCGCCGCGAGGAGGATCGCGGGATCGGCGATCCGCGAGAAGTCGGGCGTCGTGAGCAGGTCGCCCCAGGTCATGCCGTTCTCGCCGATGACGGGCACGGTCACGAGGTGCGAGGCCGAGATCGCGAGGTTCGGCGCGGCGGACGCGAAGAACTCGTTCATGCCGAGCCCGAGGAGGACGGCCACGAGCGGCGCGGGCACGATCGTCTTCGCGAGCGGCGTCTTCGGCCAGATCAGGAGGAGCGCCATGCAGGAGAGGCCGACGATCGCCGCGCCCGGAACGAACATCTTCGCGGCCGTCGCGAGCGCCGTGAAGGTGTTGTCGCCGTCGGCCTGGAAGAAGCTCATCTCGCCGTCGTAGTCGGTGTCGTGACCGACGAGGTGCGGCACCTGCTTGAGGATGAGGAGGACGCCGATCGCGGCGAGGAGGCCGCGGATCACGTTGTTCGGGAAGAAGTTCGCGAGGGCGCCGCCCTTCAGAAGTCCGAAGCCGATCTGCATCGCGCCCGAAAGGACGACCGCGAGGAGGAACGCCTCGAAGCTGCCGAGCGAGGTGATCTGCGCCATCACGATCGCCGCGAGACCCGCGGCGGGGCCCGACACGCTGATGTGCGAGCCGCTGAGCGCGCCGACGACGATGCCGCCGATGACGCCCGAGATCAGGCCCGAGAGGAGGGGTGCGCCCGACGCGAGCGCGATCCCGAGGCAGAGCGGGATCGCGACGAGGAAGACGACGAGGCCGGAGATGAGGTCGCGGCCGACGGAGGGGGTCGGGGCGGGGCCGGAGGTGGGGGCGGTGGCTGCGGACATATGGGCCTCTCGAGGTGGCGTTTCCGCGCGTGGGGCGGGCGCTCTCGCCCGACCGTCCGCGCGCTTTCCGGGAGGTTGGGTGCATCCCGGATGAAACATGACGCGAAATACGCGTCAACTTTGTCGCATTTGCGACAGGAGAAGCCTACCCTCTCCGCGGTCCCGAGGTCTCGGGGTCGCCGATGTTTCGTCGGAGTTTGTGTCATGCGATCGCAGGATCCGCCAGCGCGGAGCGTGGGGCGCGTGCCCCCTTCCGCGGTGGGGGCGCGTCCAGATTGCTGCGGGCGCCGAAGTGGGGGCTCCGCCACGGATGCCTCGGCCGAGCCGGGGTTGCCCAGCCGCCGATCGGTCGGGGCATCCGTGAGGCGAGGTGCCGCGCGGCGAGGGAGCGCGGACCTCGAACAGGTCGAAGGAAGGCCTCGTCCATGCAGTCGGCTCCCGGCGGTCGGGGTCGAGTCGCCCGGGGCCGAGGAGCCCGGTTCGCCGAAGGGCGTCGTTTCAGGAGTCTCGCGTCTTGACCACCATCCGTTCCGATGCCCTCCCCGCCGATGAGCGCCGCCATGTCGCGGCGACGGTTCAGCTCCTCGCGGAACTGTCCCGCTCGCTCGACGGCGGCTTCGCGACCGCCGAGGTGCGGCACGCGCTGCTCGCCGCGGGGCGCGACGAGCCCCTCGAGGCCCTCGCCCGCGCGGGCGAGACGCTCGGTCTCAAGGTCTGGCCGCGGCGGATGTCCGTCGCCGAGGCGATCTGGGTCGCGGAGGACGGGCTTGCGGTCGTCGTCTGGAACGACGACGCGGGGCGCTGGACGCTTATCCGTCGGCACGGCTTCTTCCGGGCACGCATCTGGACGAGCGACGAGCCCGAGGTCGAGGCGCGCACCGTCTCGCGGCGGGGGCTCGCGCGCCTCCTCGGCGCGGCGCGGGTGCGGGACACGGTCGATGTCGCCCTCGTCCATCCCGCGCGGCTCGCCGAGGGCGCCGTCTCGGCGCGCGCCGCCGCGGACGGTCATGGCGACGGTGGTGCGCACGGCGGTCGTGGGCATGGGCACGGGCACGGGCACGGACATGGGCATGGACATGGGCACGGGCACGACCACGCGCATGTGTCGCCCGTGCGCCGCCTCTTCGCCCTCATGCGGCCCGAGTCGGGCGAGCTCGTCACGATCATCGTCTTCAGCGCGATCACGGGCCTCCTCTACCTCGCGCTTCCCCTCGCGGTGAACGCCTTCATCTCGAACCTGAGCTTCGGCACGCAGAGCGGGCCGTTCCTCCAGGGGCTCGTCGCGATCGCGGGCGTCCTCCTCGTCTGCCTCGCGGTGGCGGCGGCGCTGCGCGGACTTCAGCACACGGTGGCCGAGGTCATCCAGCGGCGCATCTTCGTCCGGCTCGGCGCCGACCTCGCGCACCGCCTGCCGAACGTCGACCTCGAGGCGCTCGACGGCGTGCACGCGCCCGAGCTCGTCAACCGCTTCCTCGATGTGATCACCGTCCAGAAGAGCGCGTCGATGCTCCTCCTGACGGGCATCAACCTCGTCCTCAGCGCGACCATCGGACTCACCGTCCTCGCGTTCTACCACCCGTTCCTCCTCGCCTTCTCGCTCGCGCTCCTCGTCGCGCTCGGGCTCATCGTGGCGATCGCGGGCCGTCGCGCGGTCTCGACGAGCGTGCGCGAATCGCGGCGCAAGTACGAGGTCGTCGACTGGCTCGAGGAGCTCGCGCGCCATCCGCGCGTCTTCAAGGGCGCGGGCGGCCGCGAGCTCGCCGAGGCCCGCGCCGACGATCTCGTGCGCGGCTATCTCGAGGCGCGCAGCGCGCACTTCCGCGTCCTCATGCGGCAGATCTCGAGCCTGCTCGCGCTCGAGGTGCTCGCGGCGACCGTGCTCCTCTTCGTCGGCGGATGGCTCGTCCTGAGCCAGCAGCTCACGCTCGGCCAGCTCGTCGCGAGCGAGATCATCGTCTCGGCGATCGTCGCGTCGATCTCGAAGCTCGGGAAGCAGTTCGAGGCGTGGTACGACGCGGTGGCCGCCGTCGACAAGCTCGGTCATCTCGTCGACCTGCGGCTCGAGCGCGAGGGCGGCGAGGCGGCGGAGTCGGTCGAGCCGGGCGCGCGCGTCGTGGCGCGCGGACTCTCGTACGCGCGGCTCGGGCGCAGGCCCGCGTTCGCGGCGCTCTCCTTCGACATCGCGCCGGGCGAGCGGGTCGCCCTCTTCGGCGCGCGCGGGAGCGGCACGAGCTCGATCCTCGAGATCGTCCTCGGCATGCGCACGCCGCTCGAGGGCGAGGTCTCGGTCGACGGACTCGATGTGCGTTCCTGGAACCTGCCCGCGCTGCGCGCCCGGTCGGCGATCCTCCGCAGCACCGATCTCGTCAGCGGCACCATCGCCGACAATGTGCGGCTCGGGCTCGAGGGCGTCGGGCTCGCGGATGTCCAGCGCGCGGTCGAGCGCGCGGGACTCGGCGAGACGGTGCGCGCCCTTCCCGAGGGACTCGCCTCGCCGCTCGTGACGGGTGGCCTGCCGCTCACGGGGCGGCAGCGCGCGCGGCTCCTCGCGGCCCGCGCGCTCGCGGCGCGGCCGCGCCTCGTCCTCGTCGACGAACTCCTCGACGGACTCGACGAGGGCACGCTCGACGATCTCGCGAAGGTCTTCCTCGATCCCGCGAACGAGTGGACCGTGCTCATCGCGACGCGCGATCCACGCGTGGTCGCGCGCTGTGGACGGTCGATCGAGATCGCCTCCGCCACCATCGGCGGAACGACCGCCGGTGGAACGAACAACGGTGGAACGAACGACGGGGGAACGACCCATGCATGACACCGCCACCGCCGGCTCCGTCCGCCCGTCGCGTGTCCGCGTGCGCCGCGGCGCGCTCGAGCTCCTGCCCGCGCCGCTTCCGGCGCTCGCGCTCGCGGGCACCGCGCGCCGCACGCGCATCCTCGCGCGGCTCCTCGCCCTCTTCTCGCTCTCGATCCTCGTGGGCGTCTTCTTCGTGCCCTGGCAGCAGACGGTGCGCGGCACGGGGCGAGTGATCGCGTTCAATCCGCTCGACCGCCGCGCCAACATCGAGGCGCCCGTCGAGGGACGCGTGCGCAAGGTGCATGTCGTCGAGAACCAGCGCGTCGCGAAGGGCGATCTGATCGCGGAGATCCAGGACAACGATCCGAACCTCCTCGTCAACCTGCGGCTCCAGCACGACGCCGCGGTCGCGCGGCGCGCGGCGGCCGAGCAGCGCATCCTCGACCTCGGCCAGCAGATCGCAAGCCAGGAGCTCGCGAAGCCGCAGGCGATCGACGCCGCGCAGCAGCGCGTGAACGCCGAGCAGTTCACCTACGAGGCGAACGAGATCAACGAGCGCCGCATGGCGCAGCTGCGCACGACGGGCGACATCTCGCAGCGCGACTACGAGCTCGCGAAGCTCGCGCTCGACAGCTCGCGCGCGAACCTCGCGGCGGCGAAGGCCGTGCTCGAGCGGACCGCCGCCGACTACGACGCGTCGATCGCGTCGATCAACGCGAGCCGTCGCGCGGCCGAAGCGGAGCTCGCGTCGGCGAGGCGCGAGATCGCGGCGGTCGATATCCAGATCTCGAAGTCCGAGCAGCAGGTGGTGACCGCGCCGCGCGACGGCATCGTCCTGAGCGTCGCGGCGACCGAGGGCGCGTACCTCAAGCCCGGCTCCGCGATCTGCGTCCTCATTCCCGACACCGAGGCGCGCTTCGTCGAGGCGTGGGTCGACGGCATGGACATGCCGCTGCTCGCGCCGCGGCGCGTGCGCGACGACGGCACGGTCGAGTCGGGGAGCCGCGCGCGGCTCCAGTTCGAGGGCTGGCCCGCGATCCAGTTCATGGGCTGGCCGAGCGTCGCGGTCGGGACCTTCGGCGGCGAGGTCGTCTCGGTCGACGCGACCGACGACGGGTCGGGGCGCTTCCGCATCGTGATCGCCGCCGACGCCGAGGACGAGCCGTGGCCCGGGTCCGCGTTCCTGCGCCAGGGCGTGCGGGCGAAGTCGTGGGTGCTTCTCCGCAATGTGCCGCTCTGGCAGGAGCTCTGGCGGCAGCTGAACGGCTTCCCGCCGGTCGTCGCCGACAAGGAGCCCGGCGGATCGGGCGCGAAGTCGAAGGACGACGAGGACGACTCGAAGTCCTCGGGATCGTCGTATTCGTCGTCCGATTCGAAGTGAGCGGACGGCGGGTGAGCGGGCGGTGGCGGGGCCGCGAAGCGCGGGCGATTCGCCACCGGCTGATGGACTCCCCGCCAAGTGCCGATAGAGTGGATCCATGCGTCCGCGCCGCCGGCATGCCCTCTTCGTCCACCTGCTGACCGTCCTGGTGGCGGTGCAGGGGGTGATCGGGCTCGTGCCGGGCGCGCAGGCGTGCCTGGCGATCGCGGCGTGCGCGCATGCGTGCGGCGATGCACATGACTGCGAAGAACATGGCTGCGACGGCGAGCTCCACCATGACGCAGGCGTGCATGCCTGTGGCGCAGCGGTGGAGCTGCACCGGCACGCGGACGGGGTCGTCCATCGGCATGCGTCGCGCTGCGATGGGCGCGCGCACGCCTGCGAAGGCGAACGCCCTGCGCTGGACGGCGCGGATCACCGCGATTCGGGCGATGCGTCGAGTGCAGGGGCCATCGAGCCCGTGCGCGATGCATGCGCCTGCCACATGCATATCGGCGTCGTCGATGCCGATGCGCTTCCCGTGTCGACGCGCGAGGCGTTCGTCGCGATCGACGCGTTCCTTCGGCCGATCGCGCGGGCGCTCGCACTGATCGCGGTTCCCGGCGAGTCCGGCGCGCCGCTGCGGCCGTCGGTCGCCGATCCCGGTGGTCCGCCCGCTCGCGAGCGCGCGATCGTGGCGACGACGATCCTTCTTCTCTGATCCCTCCTCTCCGGTCCTTCGGCGCCGCCGCCCCCGTCGGGTGTCGGTGCGGCCGATGCGCGCGCGAACGGTGCGCGCTGGCACGGGTCCGCCGCGGTCGCGGCGAGTCGTGGTGAAGACTCCGTGGTCGAGAGACTCCGGGGTCGAGAGACTCTGGGGTCGAGAGACTCCGGGTCGAGAGACGAGGTCGATCTCCATGCATGTCGAGCGAGCGGTCCGCGCGCTTCCGCGCGATGGGTCTGGACGGTTCCCGCGAACTTCCGCGCCGAGGGCGCTGGTCGTTGCCGTGCTCCTCGCCGCCGCGACCACCGGTTGCCGCAGCTACGAGGCGTCGCCTGTCGATGCGGTGGCGCATCGCGAGGCATTTCTCCTGCGCGCCGACCGCTTCCTGCGGGCGGACGATGAGGCGGAGGACGACATGCCCCCTGTCGCGCGCGATGGTGCGCGCGGCGCGCGAACGGCCGACGAGGCGCCGGTTCGCCTTGGAATGGCGGAACTCGAGCGCGCGGCGCTTCTCTTCCACGCCGACCTCCGCGTCGCGCGGCTCGAGGCGGGCGTGGCGC
>JBJOHC010000029.1:0-3345 GCA_046047955.1 Planctomycetota bacterium | reverse complement strand
GCGCGATCGGACTCGAGACCGCGGGACAGCCGCCCGCCGGCGCCGTCGCCGCGACGGTGCGCGCGCTCGACGAGGCGATCTGACTCGGCGATCTCGCGAGAAGATCGCAAGAGGCGATCCCGAGAGGCGATCCCAAGCCGCGATCCCAGGCCGCGATCCCAAGCCGCGATCTCGAGAGGCCCGATCACGCGGCGATCGAAGAAAATCGCCACCTCGCCGCGACGGACGGTCCGCGTCGCGCGTCCTCTCCGCGACACCGTCGGCCGCGGCCGATTCCACCTACATTCCGAAGCGTCGACCGCCCGCGACGCCCACGACGCCCACGACACCTTCGACACCTTCGAAACCTTCGACGCCTGCACCAACCGGACAGTCCGATGGAAACGATCCAGCTTCTCGCCACCCTCGCGACCCTCGTCGCCTCGATCGCCGCCGTGGCCCTCGCCTGGCTCCGGACCCGCCCCGCCGACGCGCCATCGCCCGACGAGCGCGCCGCCGAGGCGCAGGCGATCGCGCTCGCCGCGCGCGAGGCGGTCGCGCCGATCGCCGACGACGTGCGGCGCGCGGGCGCGGCGATCGAGCAGATCCAGCGTTCGGGCGCCGAGAGCGCCGCGCTTCTCCGGAACGAGACCGCCGAATCGGCGCGGCGCCTCCGCGAGGAGCTCGCGCAGCAGTCGACGGTGCAGCGCGCCGAGGCCGCCGAGGCCGCGAAGGCGCAGCGCGAGGAGATGAAGGCGCAGCGCGAGGAGCTCGCGAAGGCGATCGGCGCCCAGCAGCGGCAGCTCACCGAGTCGCTCGACGCGGTGCGGAGCTCGGTCCAGTCGCGGCTCGAGGCGCTCCAGCAGTCGAACCAGCAGAAGCTCGACGAGCTCAAGCTCGAGAACCAGCGCAAGCTCGACGAGATGCGCGGCGTCGTCGACCAGAAGCTCAACGAGACGCTGCAGACGCGGCTCGGCGAGGCGTTCAAGCAGGTGAGCGAGCGACTCGAGCAGGTGCACGGCGCGCTCGGGCAGGTGCAGAGCCTGACGACCGATGTGAACGGCCTGCGCCGCACGCTCGAGGGCGTCAAGACGCGCGGCGTCTTCGGCGAGACGATGCTCGCGGGGCTCCTCGAGGAGTTCCTGCATCCGTCGCAGTTCGAGCGGAACTTCCGCCCGTCGCGCGGGGGCGGCGAGAGCGTCGAGTTCGCGATCCGGCTGCCTGGCCGCGACGAGGACGGCGCCGACGCCGCGGTCTATCTCCCGATCGACGCGAAGTTCCCCAAGGAGGACTTCGAGCGCATGATCGCCGCGACCGAGGCGGGTGACCTCGCCGCCGCGGCCGCCGCGCGCAAGGCGCTCCTCGCGGCGGTCCTCGGCTTCGCGCGCGACATCCGCGACAAGTACGTGAAGCCGCCGAAGACGACCGACTTCGCCGTCCTCTACCTCCCGATCGAGAGCCTCTTCGCCGAGGTCGCGCGCGAGCCCGGCTTCATCGAGAAGCTCCAGTCCGACTGCAAGGTCACGCTCGCGAGCCCGACGACGCTCGCCGCGTACCTGAACGCCCTCAAGATGGGCTTCCGCACGCTCGCGGTCCAGAAGCAGAGCGCCGAGATCATGAAGCTCCTCGCGGTCGCGCGCACGCAGTTCCAGAAGTTCGGCGACGAGCTCACGAAGGTCGCGACGAAGCTCGACGAGTCGCGCAAGGCGATCGAGCAGACGGTGAAGCGGACGGGCATGATCGACAAGCGCCTCCGCTCGGTCGATGTCGCGAGCGCCGACGAGGTCGACGCGATGCTGCCGCCCGGCGCCGACGACGCGGGTGAGCCCGACGACTTCGTCGACTGACGCGCGGACGACGACGACGGACGCGCGCCGCGCCGACTTCCGCGGTCGCAAGACGCGCGGAGCCGCGGACGCAGCCGATGCGCGACGGCGCGCGACGCCGAACGACGGCGGAGCCAGCGGGCGCGCGGGCGTGAAGGAGCGCGGACGCGAGCACGCGGTCACGCCGCCGCGAATCGCGCGGCCGATGCGCGGCGAACCGCGCGCGCCATGCATGTCGTCTGGCTCAAGCGCGACCTCCGACTCGACGACCACGCGCCCTTCGCCGAGGCCGCGCGGCGCTGTCTCGACGGCGGCGCGATGGTCGCGCTCTACGCCTTCGAACCCGAGGTCTGGCTCGCACCCGACGCCGACGCGTCGCACCTTGCGTTCGTCGAGGAGTCGCTCGACGAGCTCGAGGCGATGCTCGTCGCCCGCGGCGGCCGTCTCGTCAGGCGCCTCGGCGAGATGACGGAGATCCTCGACGCCCTCGATCGCGAAGCCCGCGACGCGGGCGGTATCGAATCGCTGCTCGCCCACGAGGAGACGGGAAACGGCGCGACCTACGCCCGCGACCTCCGCGTCGCGCGCTGGTGCCGACGGCGCGGCGTCGAGTTCCGCGAATGGCGGCAGCACGGCGTCCTCCGCCCGAATCCCGGCCGCGACGGATGGGCCGCGCGCTGGCAGGCGCACATGGAGCGGCCGCGCCTCGAGCCGCCCGAAGCGTTCCGCTCGCCCGACGCCGCGACGGTCGCGTCCGGCGAGCGTGGTCTCGCGCAGGCGCTCGGCCTCGGCGCCGACACCCGCGCCGCGCTTCGCCAGAAGGGCGGGTCGCGCGAGGCGGCGCGGCTCCTCGCCTCGTTCCTCCTCGAACGCGGCCGCGACTACCGCGCGACGATGGGTTCACCCGTCCTCGCGTGGGATTCGTGCTCGCGGCTTTCGCCGCACCTCGCGTGGGGCACGATGGGCGTGCGCCGCGCGTTTCAAGGTGCGCGCAGGCGACTCGCGCAGCTCGACGACCCCGCGCGCGTCGCGACGGAAGGACTCGCGGACGCCGACCTCGCCCTCTGGCGCGGCTCGATCCGCAGCTTCCTCTCGCGGCTCTCGTGGCACTGCCACTTCATCCAGAAGCTCGAGGACGAGCCCGCGATCGAGTCGATGTGCATGGCGCGCTCCTGCGAGGGGCTGCGCGACGGACTCGATCCCGCGCTCGCCGCCGCACGCCTCGCGGCGTGGCAGGCGGGCCGCACGGGCTACCCGATGGTCGACGCCTGCATGCGCGCGCTCGTCGCGACGGGCTGGATCAACTTCCGCATGCGCGCGATGCTCGTGAGCTTCGCGAGCCACCATCTCTGGCTCGACTGGCGGTCGTTCGCGCCGTGGCTCGGGCGGCAGTTCCTCGACTACGAGCCGGGCATCCATTATCCGCAGGTGCAGATGCAGTCGGGAACGACGGGCATCAACACGCTGCGCATCTACTCGCCGCGCAAGCAGGTCGAGGACCACGATCCGACGGGCGTCTTCATCCGCAGGTGGGTGCCCG
>JBJOHC010000028.1:0-7345 GCA_046047955.1 Planctomycetota bacterium | reverse complement strand
GAGCTGGTTCCGCCGCTACGACGGCGACTGGTTCGTGTCGGAGGGGTGGATCTGGCGGCTCGAGGACGGAGCGGGGTGGTCGGCGCGACCGTCGGCGCCCTGAGGTGCGGCGGGAAGCGGGCAGGTGGTCGGCCGGCCCAGGCGATGGCGGTGGCGCGCGACGAAGTCGTAGAGCGAGTCGCGGATCGGTTTCGGCAGGAGGGCGCCGATCGCAGCGGCGAGTGGCCAGGGGAAGTGGAGTCGCGCGGCGATGGCGAGGGCGGCGTCGCTTCGATCGAGGACGCGCGCTTCGGCCACGAGAAGGACCGATGCGGGGCGGGGCGGTGTGGGCGTAAGTGCGTGCGCGGATGCGTGCGAGGCGAGCGCGGTGCGCGCGGTCTCGCTGTCGAGCGGGGCGAACCGCAGCCGTCGCGCGCGGTCGCGACGGGCGATGAAGCGCATGGAACGGCTGCAGAAGGCGCAGTCACCGTCGAAGAGGACGAGCGCGGCCGGAGGGGCGTCGGGCGCCATGCGGGCGAGTGTAGGGTGGGGTGGGAAGGGCGGCGGATGGAGTGGAAGTGCGCAGGGGCGGTGCGCGCCGCGTCGACCGGAGGGCTGGGCGGGCGCCACGGCTCCGCGCCGACCACCCCTTCCATCCGTACCCGCCCCCGACCGCTCGCTGGACGGCGCATCCCGTTGACACGCGGGAAGGAGTGCCGAAGTAGAAGGAGAGAAAGCAGTACCCGCTTGGTACCCGCTTCAAGCGGGTACAAGCGGGTACGTACCGGGTACGCGGCTGGTCGGGTGTGCGCGGCCTGCGCGCACGCCTTCGCGCCCGCATCCGCCGCGACCGTCACCGCGACTCCCGCGACGCCGTCACTGCGCCGTATTGCTGTAGATCCGCACCGCCTCGAGTCGTCCCGAGCAGGTCTCGACGAAGTTCGTCACCGCGTCGTCGGCGAAGAGGACGAGTTCGTCCGCGATCGGCACCGCCGCGCCCTGCGGGTCGCCGAGGATCCACTGCGCCACGCCGTCGATCGAGAGCGTCACCGTGCGCGCGATCGCGTCGCGCGTGAGACGCACCGTGTACGGCACGCCCAGCCCGACCGGCGTCGCACTCTGCGCACTCACCTCCGCGTCGAGGAAGAAGAGGCTGCCGTTCGGGCCGCGGTAGAAGCCGCGGTCCTGCGACTGCGCGCCGAAATCGATGAACTTCGAGAATGCGAACTCGGTCGAGTCGACCACGACATCGAGCTCGATCGCGTAATCCGAGAAGTCCCCGCCCGCGAGCGGAATGCGCAGGCCCGAGCCCGAGCCGAAGAGGTACACGCCGTCCGCGACCGTGCCCTTGCCCATCGCGACCGCATCGACGCCGCTCCCCGCCGAGTCGTCGAGCGAACCCTCGAAGTCGTACTCGCGCACGAGGACGCGCGGATCGTCGAGGATGCACGCGGGGACGAGATCCGCCGCGGGCTGCACCTCGCCCCACGAGCCGAGCACGAACGCGAGGTCGTCGCCGTCGACGACGCCGTCGGTGTTCGTATCCCAGAAGCCCATCTCGCCCCATTCATTGAAGAGGCCCGCGAGGTCGCGCGCGTCGACGATGCCGTCGAGGTTGCCGTCGGCGGGCGACTTCGGCTCGCTCAGGAGGAGCCGCACGAGCTCCGCCTTGAGTGCCGCGTACTCGGCCGCCGCCACGGGCGGCAGCTCCTCGGCGAGCGGGTTCCACACGCCGGGCGATCCATCGGGAAGCTCCATGCCCGGCTCGAGCGGCGGATTCGGCTCGTTGAGCCGGTAGAGGCGCACGCTGCAGTTGTCGGGCGCGAGGCACTCGGGAGACTCGATCACGACGAGCTTCCACAGTCCGCGCCGCACCGCGTACTGCGCGAGCGTCGGCGGCACCATCGGCGTCGTGCCGTCGGCGCACAGACCCTCGGCCTGCATCGAGGGCGGCAGCGTGCAGTAGGCGACGCCGCCGCACTCGAACACCGCGTTCGACGGATCGGTCGACAGCATGTCGCAGTAGTTCGTGATCGAGTAGGGCGCCTCCGCCTCGGGGCTCGCCCAGCAGCCGCCGTTCGCCTCGCAGAGGCCGGGGCTCGTGATGAGGCCGTCGATGACGCCGCCCGCCACGATGCAGCTGCCCACTTCGCCCGTCTGGAAGGTGCCCTGGCGATAGACCGCGAAGCTGAATTCGCGCGCGGGCGCGGCGGCGGGGTCCGTGAGATACGCGGTCATCGGAACCGCGTCGATCCGCCGCGTCGGCGTCGCGACCGACTGCCAGTCGGCGCCGCCCGCATCGCAGAGAAGTCCGAAGAGATCGACGATCGAGACCGCCGAGTCGACCGCGCGACCGGGTGCGACGACCTGCGGTCCCGCGACGATGCACGGCGACCGCACGCCCGTCTCGTAGACCGTCTGCTTCGAGTTCGCGGGGCTGAAGGGCGGCAGCACGTTGAGCGCGTAGGTGCCGTTGTCGTTGAAGACGACGAGCATCGTGTTCGCCGCGGCGAGGTCGCCGAGCTCGAACCCATCGGGTCCCCACGAGCCGAGCCCGAGGCCGACGAGCATCTCGCCGATCGAGCGGTCGACCGACTCGCACATGAGGCGGTACTGGTTGCGGAAGCCCGCGGTGCCGGGCGCGCAGGTGAAGTCGTTCGGCTGCGCGCCGACGAGGGTCGGCGGCGGCGGCTGCACGGGCGTGTGCGCCGACGAATGCGTCGCGAACGCGATCCACGGGCGGTTCTGCGCGCGCGCGTTCTCGATCCACTCGACGGTGCGCCGCGAGACGAAGTTCGTCAGGTACTCGCGCTGCGGCACGGGGTAGCGCTCGGCGCCGACCGGCGAGACGACCGTGCGCGGCCACACGTAGTACGCGTTCGTCCGGTTGAAGTCGATCGCAGCGCAGACGCCCTCGGCGCAGGTCGCGGCGAGCGTGCCGTCGGCGCGGAGAAGGGGCGTCGCGCCCATCGCCATCGCGGTGAGCGGGTTCACATCCTCGATGCAGGTGCCGTCGGGATAGCACGCCGCGCCGCGCGAAAGGAGGCCGAGCACGCCACCGCAGTCGTAGGTTCCGGCCGCGACCTGTCCGCCGATCGTGGTGTCGATCGAGGGCGGGAGATCCCAGTAGCCGTCGTAGAAGTCGAGTCCGACCGTCGAGACGGGCGCCTCGTAGCCGTGGCCGGGCGGCGTGTTCTCGGGACCGCCGCCGAGGTGGTACTTCCCGAGCATGCCCGAGATGTAGCCCTGCTCGCGGAGGAGCTTGGGCACGGTGATCTCATCGGGATGGAGCTGCGTCGTCGGCAGCATCGGATCGACGATCGCGGTGACCACGTTCGTGCGGATGCCGTGGCGGCCGGTGAGCATCGCGGCGCGCGAGGGCGAGCACTCGGGCGTCGCCCAGAAGTTCGTGAAGCTCACGCCCTGCGAGGCGATCTCGGCGAGGACGGGCATCGAGGGCGCTTCGGGGGCCGCGTTCCAGCCGAACGGCGGGAACGACATCTGGTCGATGCCGAGGTCGTCGAGGACGACGACGAGGATGTTCGGCGGAGCCTGGACGCCGCGCCGCGCGGGCGTCGCGCCGTCGGTGCGGAGTTCGCGGACGCGCGCCTCGGCCGCGCGCTTCGGCGGCGCGGCGTTCGCGGTCGCGGGGAGGGCCGCGTTCGCGAGGAGGGACGCGAGCGAGGCGGACAGGACGGCGATGGTGGAGGCGGAGAGCATGTGGGTTCGCGGCAGGGATGGCGGGACGGCGACGCGCGTCGGCGTGGCGCGACACTCGGGAGACGCTGGGCGCGGAATGAACGACACCCGCGGACGAGGCGGGCACGGGTCGAAACATAGGGGGGGAATCGCTCGGTTCCAAACCGATTCCGCCGTCAGGCGCCTGAACGCCGCCCCGAGAGTCGCCCGACGCGCTGAAACGCGGACCATGTCGCATGCGCATGCGACCCCGCTCGAGCGTCCGCGTCCGAGAGGCTTGCGCGGCGCTGCGTGCGTGGGGTGGGAGGGCGGTGCCGGGCGCGCGGCTCGCGCGTCGCGCGCGCGTCGGCTGCGACCGATCGCTCGCCCGCGATCAGCGCTGGAAGTCGTAGACCGCGCCGAGCCCGAGGATCCGCGTGAGTTCGTCGAGCGCGTCGCGCGACTCGCGGAGGAGCGCGGGATCGGCGAGGTCGGCGGGGGTCAGCGCGTCGCGGTAGTGGCGTCCGACCCATTCGCGCAGCGTCGCGAGCGTCGCCGCGTCGAGGAGGACGCCTTGGTTCATCGCGGCGAGGTCGCCCGTCGCGAGCGGCACGCGCAGGCGGAGGCACGCGGGGCCGCCGCCGTTGCGCATGCTCTCGCGGACATCGAGGTGGATCGCGCGCGCGAGCGGATTCGCGGGGTCGGCGACGACGCGGTCGATCGCGGCCTTCACGCGCGGGTTCTCCTCGCACTCGATCGGCGTGACGAGCGCCATCGTGCCGTCCGCGAGCGTGAGGAGCTGGCTGTTGAAGAGGTAGCTGCGCACCGCCTCCTCGAGCGTGACCTCGTCGCGCGGGATCTCGGCGACGACGAGCGCGCCGCCGGTCGCGCGGCGCAGGGCGTCGAGCGTGCCCGCGCGGTCCTCGAACGCGAGCTCGTGCGCGAGGAGCATGCAGCCGTTTCCGACCGCGATCACATCGTTGTGGAAGACGCCCGCGTCGATCGCGTCGGCGTTCTGCTGCGCGAAGACGCAGCGCGCGCGGTCGAGCCCGCCGAGCTCGGCGACCCGCTCGCTCGCGGCGAGCGTCTGTCGCGCGGGATACTTCGCGGGAAGCCGCCGCGCGCCCTCCGCCGCGCCGTAGACGAAGAGGTGGACGCCCGCGACGCCGCCGCCGTTCGCGGCCGAGGTCGTGAGGCGCGTGTGGTTCGCGGCGCCCTCGTCGCCGTAGTCGCGGCCGGCGGCATGCGCGGGATCGCCCGGCAGCGCGTCGTGCACCTCGAAGCGCGCGCGGTCGGCGAACACCGCGGCGAGGACGCGCGCCGTCGTCGCGGGTTCGATCGCGCGGTGGAACATCGCGCGCAGGTTCGCCGTCACGAAGTGCGTGCGGCCGTCGCGCGCATCGGCCGCGGGCAGCACGGTCGCGGCGTTCGCGGTCCACATCGCGCTCGCGCTCGAGGCGCGCGCGAGGAGGACGGGATCGTCCTTCGCCACCTTCGCGAGGACCTCCGCGTCGCTTCCCGCGAATCCGAGCGCGCGCAGCGTCGGAAGATGCGGCCGCTCGTGCGGCGGCAGCACGCCCTGCACGAGGCCGAGCGCGGCGACCGCCTCCATCTTCGCGAGCCCCTGGAGCGCGGCCCGCTTCGGCGAACTCGCCGCGCCCTGGTTGCGCGCGCTCGCCTCGTTGCCGTAGGAGAGGCCCGCGTAGCCGTGCGTCGGTCCGACGAGCCCGTCGAGGTTGAGCTCGACGCCCGTCGCGGGAATCGCGGCGCTCTCCATCACCAGCGCTCCGACGGGGACTGCGGCGCGAGCGGCCACGGGTTGGTCGAGCGGCCGTTGATGGTCGTGCCGCCCTGGATCGTGTGCGGGATCAGGTTCTCGAGGAAGTCGTGCGGGAAGACCTCGGGCGGCGCGGTGAGCCGGTCGAGCCGCTCGGTGTCCTCGGCGGTGAGGTGCAGCCGGCACGCGTGAAGGTTGTCCTCAAGCTGCGCGGGCGTGCGCGCGCCGATGATCGTGCTCGAGACGCCCGCGCGGTCCATCGCCCATCGGAGGGCGACCTGCGCGATGCTCGCGCCGCGCGCCTCGGCGATCCCGCGCATCGCGTCGAGAAGGACGAAGGTCGACTCGACGAGGTACTTCGACTCGCTGCGGACGCGCGTCGAACCGTCGTCCTTCGGCCGGTTCTCGCGGGTGAACTTCCCCGTGAGGACGCCGCCGCGCAGCGGGCTCCACGGCGTCACGCCGAGGCCGAGAGCGCGCGCCATCGGCAGGAGCTCGTGCTCGACCGTGCGCTGGAGGAGCGAGTACTCGATCTGCAGCGCGACGAGCGGCGTCCATCCGCGGAAGATCGCCTCGTACTGGGCCTGCACGCACACCCACGCGGGGTGGTCGCTGAAGCCGATGTAGCGGATCTTCCCCTGCTTCACGAGCATGTCGAGCGACCCCATCGTCTCGTCGATCGGCGTGTGCGCATCCTGGAAGTGGCACCAGAGGAGGTCGATGTAGTCGGTCTTCAGCCGCCGGAGCGAGTCGTCGACCGCCGCGAACATCGACTTCCGCGAGCTGCCGCCGCCGTTCGGGTCGCCGGGCCACATGTTGCCGCCGAACTTGGTCGCGATGACCGCGCGGTCGCGCTCGCCGCGGCCCGGCCCCGTCGCGAAGTAGTCGCCGAGGATGACCTCGTTGTGGCCCTTCGTGTAGATGTTCGCCGCGTCGAAGAAGTTGCCGCCCGCCTCGCGGTAGCGCGAGATCATGGCGACGCTCGCGTCCTCGGGCGCGCCGAAGCCCCACTCGAGACCGAAGGTCATGGTGCCGAGGCAGAGGGGCGACACGCGCAGGCCCGAACGGCCGAGGGTGATGTAGTGGTCGAGCGCGCGGCAGTGGGAGGAATGCATGGCGGGGAGGGTAGCCGACCCCGCGGGTACGCTCCCCGCATGAGCGTCCCCGTGCCCGCCGCGCGCGCGTCCGATCCCGCGACCTGGACCGACGCGCACCTCCATCTCTGGGATTCCGCGCGCCTCGCGCCGCCGTGGCTCGCGCAGGCGCCCGCGTTCGCGGGGCGGTTCGACCACGCGCGGTACCTCGCCGAGGGCGGCGTGCGCGGCGGCATCGTCCTCGTCGAGGCCGATGTCGCGCCCGCCGACCGTGCGCGCGAGGCGCGGCTCCTCGCCGAATGGGGCGAGGCGTCGGGCGGGCCGTTCGCGGTCGTCGCGGGCATCGAGCCGGGCGCGGAGGACTTCGCGCGCGAACTCGACGAGGTGGCCGCCGCGCCACGCGTCGTCGGCGCGCGGCGCGTCCTGCACGGCGGCGACATCCCGTTCACGACCGCGGCGTTCGACGCCGACCTCCGCGTGCTCGGCGCGCGCGGGCTCTCCTTCGACCTCTGCGTGCGGTGGACCGACCTCGCGCCCGTCGAGAGTCTGGCCGAGGGGCTCGCACGCGCCGCGCCCGCGACGAGGCTCGTCCTCGACCATCTCGGCAACCCGCCGCTCCGCGCGGGCTGGGACTCGCCCGAACGCGCGTCGTGGCAGCGGCTCGTCGCACGCATCGCGGCGTTCCCGAACGTCTCGGTGAAGTGGTCGGCGATGTTCGAGAACGCGGGCCGCGCGCTGAGCGCCGACGAGATCCGTCCCTGGTTCGAATGGTGCCTCGCGTGCTTCGGCGCCGGCCGAATCATGTGGGGGTCGAACT